>JBGTLM010000105.1:0-6252 GCA_041744135.1 Pyrinomonadaceae bacterium | reverse complement strand
GAAACTAACAACCTGACGGAGAAGATTTGGCAGTTCATTCAGGATGGGAAAGTCGATCAGGAAGAGATGCCGGCGTATTCAGAGCTAACGCGTCGTCTCGGTTTTGAATACAACGGGATGGTCCTGCACGAGTACTATTTCGAGAATCTCAAGAAGGGCACGGGTAAGGGCGAGCCAGACCGCTCATCCAAATTCCTGAAAGCGGCGGAAGCTAGTTTCGGCAGCTACGACATTTGGAAGGCCGATTTTGAAGGCATCGGCAAGATGCGTGGCGTGGGCTGGGCCATCTGCTATGAGAACCCCGCCAACCACCGGCTTTCAAATCACTGGATTTCGCTGCATGAAACAGGCAATGTCGCCGGTTTCAATCCCATACTCGTAATGGACGTTTGGGAACACGCTTACCTGCTCGATTTCAAAACTGAGCGGCCCAAGTACATCGAAGCGTTTTTCTCTAACATCGACTGGAGCGCTGCCGACAGTCGCGTCTCACCAGGCAAACCGGCACGGAAACAAGCGGCGAATAGCTAATCGAGCAGGAGTTTCAAAAGTCCTCGGGCAGAGGCAATCCCCGTTGTAACGCTGGTAGTACGGTGATCATCGGCGGCCCCGATATCAAGTAGGGAGGAGAGGCTACCGGCAACGGAGAGCTGTTCGTGCCGCAGTTGTCTGCGGTCCTCTTCGATTGCCGCTTTCTCTTTCGCGCGGGCTGCATCGAGGCCTCCGGCGCGGATGAACTCGACGATGCGAGTGAGTTCCTCATGGTCGAACCAGCTTCCGTGGCCCTTGCAAATATCTACAATCACACCGGAGCATCGTGCGAAGTTGATGCGGTTCATCAACTGCGTACACTCCGGGCAGGGCGAATAACGAACCCTACCGCTTTCGTGGACTTTACCCCGCGGAGCGGGCGAAGCAGCACCAAGCACCGCTCCTTGTTGCTCTCGGTCCGCGCAGATCTTCTCAAACGACGGCACGTCCACCCAGAGACCAAAACAACGTTCACACTCTCGCACTGGGGTCGATCCGATTGCCACCGCATGCATCTCAATGCGGCAGCGCGGGCAACTGCGTGCCGGCAAACTTCCGCTTTCTCGCGTCGCGGCTGCTGCTCCACAGCGAGGGCAATGCCTGCTCCCCAGGAACATCATCCCAAAGCAAGAGGCGCAGGCGATTGTGGCCAGTCGGGCGCCACAATATTTGCAGAGCGGCTCATCGCTTGATGTGGCAGCGCCGCACATTGGGCAGTTTAGTGTTTCCGCATTCATAAAGCGCATTCTAACAGTTGAGGGTGCTGGTTCAGTTTAGAGTTCAAGCTTTTTTAGCTTGTCTCCACGCAAAGCGGCAACCTAAAGGTTGGACTCGGAACTTCCGGCCTCAAAATGCACCAGTACCTCTTTAGGGTCAAGCTGGACTATGAGACCCCCTTGTGCGATTCTTTCGACGAACTTCAATCGTTGTCCCGATAAACCTCTAATCAACAATCGATGACGCAGGATATCTCCCGCGTCCAAAACCCAGACCACCTGAGATGAGCAGCGCGCTGGACGAGGTCCTTGAAGGGTTTGAGCTATCGCCTGAGCTTGTCTCCGTAATGGCAGGGTCCAAAACAGCTGCCGTCCTGGCAGTGGATATCGGTACGTCCGGAGTGCGCGCGTCGCTGTTCGACGAAGGGGGATGTGAGATCGATGGCGCTGGGGTGCGAATTGAGCAAACCGTCACTGAAATTAGTGATCTCGCCGTAACGGACGCTCAGGCAGGCTTTGAGTTGGTGACTCAAACTATCGACGCACTATTGGATAAGCCTTATCAAACCGTGGGCCAGATTCAGTTGATCGCCATCTCCTGTTTCTGGCACAGCCTTCTGGGAGTGGACGCGCAAGGCTTAGCCACGACGCCGGTTTTCGGTTGGGCTGACACGCGGGCCGCTGCAGCGGTAAAGGAACTAAGAAACCGTCTCGATGAAACGGCCGTGCACGAGCGCACCGGTTGCCGCTTTCATCCCAGCTACTGGCCGGCGAAGCTGCTCTGGCTGAGAAGCGCACATCCCCAGGCATTCGCCTCTACCAGTCGCTGGTTATCTTTTGGGGAATATGTTGTGCTGCGCTTGTCAGGAGAGGTTGCGGCCAGTATCTCGATGGCCTCTGGAACGGGCTTGTTCAATCAGCGGCTGCTTGAATGGGATAGGCAACTGATGGAGGCGCTCGGTATACCGGACGAGAGTCTTCCGAAGATCTCCATCGCAGACCAGGCATCTTGCCACCTGAGGGCTGGGTATGCCGCGCGTTGGCCCGTTTTAAGTGAGGCCCGGATTTCTCCTCCAATTGGTGATGGTGCCGCTAACACCATTGGCAGCGGCTGCGCAACGCGGGATCAAGCAGCGCTTATGATTGGTACGTCAGGCGCGATGCGCGTACTTTACGAAGGTGAGCCACCAGCTCAACTGCCCGCGGCGCTTTGGTGTTATCGCGCAGATCGTAAGAGGGTAATAGTTGGCGGCGCTTTGTCTGATGGTGGTGGTCTCCATCGTTGGATCAAAGAATTGCTTTTGCCTAATGATGATTCGGAATCAATCGAAGCTGCTCTCGAAATCCTCGAACCCGACGCCCATGGCTTAACTGTGTTGCCTTTCTGGGCAGGTGAACGCAGCACCGGCTGGTCAACCGAGGCACGCGGTGCGATCCTCGGTATCACCTTGCGGACTCAGTCAATAGAAATTCTACGTGCCGCCATGGAAGCGATCGCATATCGCTTCGCCTTAATCGCGAAGGCCATCGAGCCCCTGGCACCCGGTGCGACCATAATTGCGTCAGGCACGGCTCTACGTTCTTCTCCAGTTTGGACACAGATTATTGCAGACGTGTTGGGGCGTTCGATAGGGCTTTCCGAACCGCGCGAAGCATCTGTACGTGGAGCCGCCTTGCTTGCGCTGGAAGCCGCGGGCAAAATACAAAGTATTACAGAATTTCCGGTGCGTCTGGAACAGACGTTTGAGCCGAACATGTCACATCATGTACGTTACCAGGAAGGATTTAAGCGACAACTACGGATTTACGAAGGTGTGATCGGATCACCTTAAACTCAGATAAGGAAACCAATTAATGAGCGCGCCAATGCAGAAGCAGACAGACAACACACCCGAGCTCGATCAACTTTGCATTAATACAATTCGAGCTCTCTCGCTCGACGCCGTTCAGAAAGCCGAGTCAGGCCATCCCGGCCTGCCCCTGGGGGCCGCTCCGATGGCTTATGTGCTTTGGACTCGTTTTCTTCGTCACAACCCTAAGAATCCCACTTGGGAGAACCGCGATCGCTTTCTACTCTCCGCCGGACACGGCTCGATGCTGCTGTATTCACTGCTCTACCTCAGTGGCTATGAGCTTTCGCTTGATGAAATAAAGAACTTCCGGCAGTGGAACTCAAAAACGCCGGGACACCCGGAGAACATTCTGACACCGGGCGTGGAAATTACTACCGGGCCTTTGGGCCAGGGTTTCGCGAACGGCGTAGGCATGGCAATGGGCGGGGCTCACCTCGCTGCCAAATTCAACAAAGAAGAATTTCCGGTCATCGATCATAATATCTATGCCATCGTTTCTGACGGCGATCTTATGGAAGGGGTCGCCTCAGAGGCGGCATCTCTGGCGGGCCATCTCAAGCTGGGAAAACTAATTTATCTCTACGACGACAACAAGGTCACCATCGAGGGCTTCACCGATCTCGCATTCAGCGAAGACGTTCCGAGCAGATTTGAATCCTATGGCTGGCACACCGTCACGGTTGAAGACGGCAACGATATTGTGGCCATCGAAGCGGCTATTCGCGAAGCGCAATCAATAGGCACAAAACCCTCCTTAATTTCCGTCAAGACCACGATTGGTTACGGCATGCCAACGGCCGGAACCCGCAAGGCCCACAGCGATGCTCCGGGCGAGGCGGCAGTGCGCGAAACGAAACGGCATCTCGGTTGGCCTGAAGACAAGCAATTCTACGTCCCGGATGAGGCTCTCACCCATTTTCGTCAGACGATCGAACGCGGCGCCCGACAGGAACGAGAATGGAGGGCGTTAATCGAGAAGTACCTGGGCAAGTATGGCGATCTGGGTAAAACGTGGCAGGAAACCATGAGCGGCAAATTGCCTGAGGGTTGGGAAAAACATCTTCCTGATTTCGCGGATGCAAAGCCGATGGCTACGCGCGCCGCCAGTGGCGAAGTGATTAATGCCCTTGCGCCGCACATGCCAATGTTAATTGGCGGCTCGGCCGATCTCGGCGTCTCGAATAACACGGATATCAAAGGCGGGGGTGATTTTGAAGCGGGGTCTTATGACGGAAGGATCATTCACTTCGGTGTGCGCGAGCATGCAATGGGTTCAACGCTGACCGGCATGTCTCTAAATGGCGGCTTGATTCCTTTCGGTGGCACTTTTCTTACCTTCTCCGACTACATGCGTCCCTCTATTCGCCTCGCCGCGTTGTCCGAAGTCCAGACGATTTATGTTTTCACGCACGATTCAGTCGGTTTGGGCGAAGATGGGCCGACGCATCAACCGGTCGAACACCTGGCTGCCCTGCGTGCGATACCGAATCTGACTGTGATTCGTCCGGCGGATAATCACGAGGTGCGAGAGGCCTGGCGTGTCGCCATCCTTCGTCGCAAGGGCCCGACGGCTCTGGCGTTGACACGCCAGAAAGTACCGCTGATTGATCGCACTCGTTTCGCTTCTGCTGAAGGTTTGCGCCGCGGTGCTTACATTCTTGCCGAGGCGGAGGCTGTAGCCCGACCGTTAGGAAGAGTCCAAGGCGACGTCAACCCGCAACTCATACTAATCGCGACTGGCTCCGAGGTGTTCCTCGCACTCGAAGCGCGGGAGAAACTGCAAGATGAAGGGCTGGCCACGCGAGTCGTATCAATGCCGTGTTGGGAAATCTTCGAGGCCCAGCCGCAAGCCTATCGCAACCAGATTCTCCCACCTTCGATCACTGCGCGACTGGCAGTAGAAGCAGGCGTGCGACAAGGTTGGGACCGTTATGTTGGGGCGAAAGGCGACGCGATTTGTCTCGATCGCTTTGGTGCTTCTGCGCCTGGTGACCTGGCGCTGCGACAGCTTGGATTCAATCTCGAGAATGTTTTGAAACACGCGCGGGCTCTGGTATAGGTCATGCGGATTGCAGTTGGCGCAGATCATGGAGGCTACCCGCTTAATGAACGGATGATTGAGGAATTGCGTTCCGGCGGACATGAGATTGCTGACTTCGGCACGCACGATCGATCAATCTCCGACGACTACCCAGACTATACGCGTTAAGTTTGGATAAGTCGTCCAACGCAACGCGGTGGAGGTAGGAATTCTCATTTGCGGCGCGGAGTAGGAGCCGCGGACGCAGCCAACAAACTCAAAGGTGTGCGGGCCGCACTCTGCCGCGATACTTACTCGGCACGTCAATCGCGCGAGCATGACGACTGAAGTATCCTTTGCCTGGGTGCCCGTGTTACTGGCGTAAGATGGCACTGGAAATTGTGCGCGCGTTTGTCGCGGCAATGTTTACGGGCAAAGAGCGCCACCGGCGGCGGTTGAAGAAAGTGCTTGAGAGTGAAGAACTGGAGCGCAGCAATGCTGAGTGCGCCGACATAGCGAAGCGGCGGGAGTAAAATGACAATATCGACAATCAAGGTAGCGACGGCGTCCGATGAAGCTGGCGTAATCGGTGTGCTTACACTGGCGTTTAGCTCCGACCCGATGGCCCGTTGGGCGCAGCCCGACCCACATCGGTATCTAACGCATTTTCCAAGTATCGCGAAGGCTTTTGGTGGGACAGCCTTCGCACAAGATACTGCCTATTTTGCCGCTGGCTATGCTGGTGCGGCTCTGTGGCTGCCGCCCGGTTTCGGACCCGACGAAGAGACAATGATCGGCTTGGTTGAACGCACCGCGCCCGAAGGGATCAAAGATGAGATTTTTGGAGTGTTCGACCAAATGGCCAAGTACCATCCAACTGAGCCGCACTGGTATCTGCCGCTAATCGGCGTCGATCCGTCCCAACAAGGTAACGGAATCGGCTCGGCGCTAATGAAACACGCCCTTATCCCTTGCGATCGCGATGGCACGATTGCCTATCTTGAATCGTCAAATCCCAGGAATATCTCGCTCTATGAAAGACACGGTTTCGAGGTAATCGGGGATATCCAAGTGGGAAGCTCTCCGACCATGCGCCCGATGCTTCGCAAACCACGGTAAACCCCGACAGAGG
>JBGTLM010000104.1:0-40824 GCA_041744135.1 Pyrinomonadaceae bacterium | reverse complement strand
CACGTAATGACGCACGCGTTCTTCAAGGCCTTAATGTTCCTCGGCGCCGGCAGTGTGATCCATGGCATGCATCATGAGCAGGACATGCGTCGTATGGGAGGCTTGAGGAAATACATGCCCTACACCTACATGACTTTTCTTGCGGGTTGGCTGGCGATATGCGGCCTCATCCCTTTCAGCGGCTTCTGGTCAAAAGATGAGATTCTCTGGAGCAGTGCGTCGACAACCTCTATTCCTCTCGGCTGGTTGGTGTGGATCGTGGGCGTCATCGCGGCCACCTGCACGGCGTTTTATATGACGCGTCTTATGGCCCTGACTTTCTGGGGTAAATATAGAGGACACGCGGAAACGCATGCCGGAGACGACGGTGACGCCGGACACGGCGGTCATGAACACGCAGGTCATACACCTCACGAGTCGCCGCCTGCGATGGTCGTGCCCTTGGTTGTGCTGGCGGTGTTGGCCACGATTGGCGGCTTCGTCGGTGTCGGACCGGCTTTCAAGTTCCTCACCGGAGGGGAGCATCCGGGTGGGCGATTGAACATCGTCAACTTCATGGATCCGATCATCTGGAATCCTCAGACCCGCGGCTTTGGTAAGCAGCACGCGGCTACCGAGGCTGGACATGGTGCCGAACCGTCGGCATCTGCGCCTGCCGAGACTAACACCCATTCCGAACCTGCCGCTAACGCCGGGACGCATGACGTGGGGCATTCAGAGAGCTTCAACTTGGCCCACGCCGCGGAAAAAGTGTTAGGTAGTCATCTGGCGGCGGAGTGGTTATTCATTGTGATCTCGCTTCTTGTTGCCGGCCTGGGTATAGGTCTCGGAGTGCTTTTTTATGTCAAAAATCCGCGCCTGCCTGATATCTGGGCGGCACGGCTCAAACCATTCTACCTAGCGAGCTACAACAAATATTGGGTTGACGAGTTTTACGGTTCGGCAATCACGCGAAGGACTATGGATGTGGCGCGAGCTGTTTTTGCTTTCGACGCGAAGGTGATTGACGGGGCTGTGAACGGTTCCGCACGGTTGACTCGCCTCGCGAGCCGGATCACGGGTGGTACCGATCAGTACTTCGTCGATGGCCTGGTGAACGCAATTGCTGCCTTCATCGTGCGTTTAATGTCCCCGCTGTTTCGGGCCGCTCAGACGGGACTCACTCAGAACTATGCCCTGGTAATGGTGGTGGGATTGGTGGCCGCAATGGCGTTATTTTTCGCTAAGGACATCATCAGCGCAGTAAGGACGATATTTGCTATGAACGTCAGTGGGTAGTCATAGTCAGTATTTATTGGTTTGTTCGTATTTCGTGTTGGTTCGTGTGATTTCGTGGATCGTCCGCCTGGCTACCAAGGAAACGATCCACGAAATGAGACGAAACAGAACCACGAACCAGGAACCAGAGACAACTGGACACGGACAACGGACAACGGACAACAAGGACTGTCTTTGCAATTGGGATGCGAAGGATCAGGTGTTATGGGATCTGTGTCACATGATTTCAAGTTAGAGGAAACTATCGAAGCCAAGGCGCGCTGGTTTCAATCGCTTTCGCTCGAGGAGAGAATGGATGTCTTTTGCCAGATTACAAATCTTGTACTGGAAAACAATCCGGAAATTGTGAACAAGAAGGATGCTAGACCAACTTCAAAGCGTGTTCGCGTCCTTTCAAAGGTACGAGGTTAAGTATCTGGTTATCGGTGGCATTGCTGCTGTGTTGTACGGAGTACCACGAGCGACCTTTGACCTGGACATTCTTATTGAGCCCAGCCGAGAGAACTCGCAGCGGTTATTGGATGCCCTCAAAAATGCTGAGCTTGGGACGGCTTCAATGACGACGGCTGAGGAGATTCTGGCGACGGAAATAACTGTTTTCAAAGATCGGATTCGCCTTGATGTTCAGACCTCGACTCCAGGACTTGTTTTCGCTAGTGCATGGGACAGGCGAGTGACAATGAGCTACAGAGGTCAGCAGTTTTTTGTTGTCGCACGTGACGACTTAATTGCCTCAAAACGCGCAGCCGGTCGCAAAGTTGATCTTGAGGATGTAAGAATCTTGGAGTTAGCCAGTTCGGATATTAGCGCTGAGGAATAATGAGAGCCTACATTTTATCTATCGTCACCTGGTTGCCAACCGTGGGCGCGATCATCCTGCTGGCGCTCTTCAAGAAAAATCAGGCGACTGCTATTAAGAAGTTTGCGACCGCCTGGTTCGGATTGGCATTCGTAGCCTCACTCGTGCTGCTGACCTACAACCGCGCAATGGGCGGTATGCAGTTTCTGGAAGACTATCAGTGGATCCCGGTGATCGGCGCGCGCTATCAAATGGGCGTCGACGGTGTGGCGGTGTTGTTGATCGTCTTGACGACGCTGCTGGGTGTGATTGCCTCGCTTTCATCATGGAACTACATTCAAAAACGCGAGAAGGAATACTACGCTCTGTTGCTTTTCCTGCAGACCGCAGTGGTCGGTGTTTTCGCTTCGATGGATCTTTTTCTCTTCTACCTCTTCTTCGAAGTTTCCCTGGTGCCGATGTATTTCCTGATTGGCATCTGGGGTGGCGAGAACCGGCTCTATGCGGCCATCAAGTTTTTCCTCTACACCCTGGTGGGTTCGGTAGTGATGCTGCTGGGGGTGTTAAAGATTTATTTTCTCAGCGCAGATACCACGCTTACCAGTAGAATCACGCAGGGAACAATCGATTTGCTGGCTGGCAATCCTGACGCGGCCGCAATGGTTTCATCAACATTACAGGCAGCAGCACAGAATGGAACCGGCACTTTCAACATCCTCTACTTGCAAGCGATGGGGTCTGTTTTATCCAGCGGGGGTGTGTCTACAATAGAAGTACTTCTTTTCTTTGCCTTCGCCCTTGGTTTCGCTATTAAAGTGCCGATGTTTCCGTTTCATACCTGGTTGCCCGATGCGCACGTTGAAGCTCCTACTGCCGGGTCGGTGATCCTTGCCGGCATCCTGCTCAAACTGGGAACCTACGGTTTCTTCCGTTTCAACCTGCCGATGTTCCCCGCTGCTTCCGCCGATGAGTCATACTTCGGCTCTTTTGGGGTTCGCAGTGTCATGATCTTTCTGGCGATTGTGGGGATCATCTACGGCGCCCTGGCGGCTATGTACTTCGTAGTAAAGAAAGACGGCGACGTAAAAAAACTGGTTGCTTACTCATCGGTTTCTTCAATGGGAATTGTGATCCTGGGATTGTTCGCGTTGAATCCGAACGGCGTTAACGGCGCCGTGCTTCACATGATTAACCATGGCATTTACTCGGCGGCGCTCTTCCTTTTGGTTGGCATAATTTACGAACGACGTCATACCCGGAATGTCGCAGAGTTTGGTGGTCTCTCGCATGTCATGCCGGGATATTCTGCTGTTTTTCTGGCCATGGCCATGACGGCAATTGGTCTGCCGTTGCTGTGCGTTTTCATTTCGGAGTTCCTTTCTTTGCGAGGAGCCTTTGAAGCCAATCCAGCCTGGGCCGCCTGGGGTGCGCTGGGAATCATTCTGAACGCGGCCTACATGCTCTGGCTCTATCAGAGAATGTTCTTCGGGACGATCGATAATCCTAAGAATGAGAAACTCTCCGATATGAATGGACGTGAATGGGCCTACATGATTCCGCTCGTGATTATGTCTTTGTGGATCGGAGTCTACCCAAAACCTTTTCTCGAGTTCATACAGCGACCGGTCAATGCCGTGGTGAGACAGATTCGTCCGAACTATCAGATTCCCGGCATGCCCCCAACCGAACCCCAACGGGCGGCGGTCAAGTGATTTTTGATTTGGGATTTTAGATTCTTGATTGGCTTTTGCCATTGTTGACTTCTAGTTCGTGTTTGTTCGTGTGATTTTGTGGATCGTTCCTCATCTCTTCCCCAAGGAACGGTCCACGAAGTAACACGAAACACCACTAAATGAGCTCCAGAAAAATGATCAATGAAAACGTCCGATTTTAGATTCTTGATTTGTTGGCGCCTGACACAAGCGCTTCGTTGAACAACAGCCTTAAGTAGTCTAAGACCAACTCGATGGATGTGTTACTCAAATCAAGAATCTAAAATCGCAAATCTAAACTCGGATTACTAATGTTTCTGCTCCAAGCCAACACGACAGCTCTATTCAATCTGGCCGACCTTCAACTTATCGCGCCGGAGCTGATTCTGACTGCTTGCGCGTGTATCGCATTGGTGATGGAAGTGATTCTTCCTTATCGCAAGAGCAAGGTGACTGCTTATTTTGCCCTGGTGGGGATCGCCCTCGCCGCCGCTTCATTGGGCGTGCAATGGTGGTACAGCCGCGACATTTTGCCCCTCGATGGCTTTTACGGAATGATCCGTATCGATGGCTTCGCGTTGCTCTTCAAATCGATCTTCCTCGTTGCCGCCGCCCTGGCCGTTGCCATTTCCACACGCTTCCTGGATATAGAGGGCGAGCAGCATGGCGAATATTACGCCCTGGTGCTCTTCGCTACGGTCGGCATGATGTTTCTTGGGTGTGGCTATGACCTCATCTCGCTTTATATCAGTCTGGAGTTGATGGCGCTTACTTTCTATATTCTCGTTGCTTTCACGAAACGAGAGAAACGTTCTAACGAAGCGGCCATGAAGTATTTCTTACTCGGAGCTTTTTCCTCGGGCGTCTTGCTGTATGGCATGAGTTTGCTTTTCGGTGTTGCCGGCTCTACCAACCTGGGCGAGATCGGCCGTAGCGTGGGGGAAATTGTTGCTTCAGGAGGAGAAAGTAACGAAGCGTCAGCCGGTTTGGCGACACTTCGGCCGATGTTGCTGCTGGGAATGATCGCCCTCGCGGCGGGCTTATTCTTCAAAATCGCGGCCGTGCCTTTTCACATGTGGGCCCCCGATGCCTACGAAGGCGCGCCGACTTCGGTTACCGCGTTTCTTTCCACCGGATCGAAGGCCGCTAGTTTTGCGCTCTACGCTCGAATTTTTATGGAAGCACTCCCGTCTATGAGGGCCGACTGGGCGCCCCTCCTCGGACTCGTGGCAGCCATCACGATTATGGTCGGAAACTGGGCGGCGGTTACGCAGGAAAATTCAAAGCGTCTGATGGCCTATTCGTCGATCTCAAATGCCGGGTACTTGCTGCTGGGATTAGTAGCAGGTAACGCTTATGGGTATATCGGACTGGTAATCTATCTCCTTGTCTACACGTTGATGAATATGGGTGCGTTCGGCATCATCATCAGCCTGCGCCGGCGTGGCATCATCGGTGACAATGTTGATGACATGACTGGGTTAGCCCAGAAAGCGCCTGGCATGGCGGCGATGATGGCGGTTTTCATGCTCTCTCTGGGTGGTCTGCCGATGACTGGCGGCTTTATCGGAAAATACTTTCTGTTCGGCGGACTCCTACAGCGGGGACAATCCGACGGCAAGAATTGGTACTACTGGCTGGCGATTTGGGCGATCATCAACACCGTAGTCTCCTTCTACTACTACATTCGATTCATCAAAGTAATGTATCTCGGCGACCGCCTCGCTGATAACCAGCCCCTCGAACTCTCGCCGGCTCTGCGGACTGCGCTAGTCGTCTCGCTGGCCGGAATAATCTTCATCGGTGTCTATCCCCAGCCGCTGATCAACCTCGCGCAGAAGTTGCTTGCGCCGCTGGCGGCGTTGGGATCGATTGCGTTGAAATAGCACAATGAACTCAGCTTTGCCTGGTGGCGATATTATCGATACTGGCCTGCAAGACTTGCGCGCGGGCCGCGAGACAATCGCGGCCTTGCTGGTAGCGATCGGCGCCCCCCGACTGCGCCAACTCGGCCTGCAAGTGCCCGACCGCTTGCCAACTACTCCCGAGCATCGGCTCTATGATTTGCTGGTAGAAGACGATGTGGATGCAGCTCACTCTCGATATAATTCACTCATTAGAAGACTAGTCAGCTTTGAACGAGCAGCAGCATGCGTCAAAAAGTAACCGCTGCGCGCTTGGATGACTTCTTCAAAACGCTGGGCAGCGCAGTCACGACGCCGGTTAGAGTTTTTCTGGTTGGAGGAGCCACAGCGGTCTTATTGGGTTGGCGCAATTCCACAATCGATGTCGATATGAAGGTCGTCCCAGACAGCGACAGCCTCCTGAAACATTTGCCTGCACTCAAGGAACGTCTGGAGATGAATATAGAACTTGCGTCCCCAGATGATTTTATTCCCGCGTTACCAGGCTGGCAGGAGCGAAGCACGTTTATTCAGCAGGAAGGCAAGCTTGCGTTTTTTCATTACGATTTTTACGCTCAAGCGCTTGCAAAGATCGAGCGAGGCCATGATACCGATATGCTAGACGTTGGAGAAATGTTCCAACGCGGTTTGATTGAACCCAACCGCCTGCTCGAACTCTTTTCCAGAATCGAAGATCAACTTTATAGATACCCCGCAATAGACGGAGCATCATTTCGTCACGCTGTTGAGCAAACAGTCGCGAAAGTGAATCAGCGCGGCGGAAAAAACTAACGTACGTGTTTCAAGCTCCGTGGCTAGCATGCTGGTCTTCTACTTCTTTGCGGCGATCGTCATCTGGCTCGGTATTCTTTCTGTTCGCAGTGGTCGTCGTTTCGTAGAATATGTGCGACTTGAAATCGCGCAGCCGCTTCCGAACTTTACTCCTTTTGTTTCTGTCATCGCTCCCACACGCGGACTTGATCATGGATTATACGAAAACCTGACAGCACTCTTCCATCAGGAATACCCGGACTACGAAATCATTTTCGTGACTGACGACGAGAGCGACCATTCACTAAACGTGATCGAAGAGGTCAAGCGATCGGTTGTATCGGAAACTGGGCTTTCGCACGAAAAGAAGAGTTCCAGCCGGATAGTGATCGCCGGCGCAGCAATCGACAGCGGACAAAAAGTTCACAACCTGCGTGTAGCTGTTGGCGAGATCCATTCACGGAGCGAGATCCTGGTTTTCGTTGATACTGACGCACGGCCGCAGGCCCACTGGCTCAGATCGCTTGTTGCGCCTTTGCACGATCATCGCCTCGGAGCTACTACCGGATATCGTTGGTTTATTCCCTTGCATGGAGGTTTGGCTTCACACCTCTGTTCGGTTTGGAACGCATCGATTGCCTCCGCGCTTGGGGAAAGGGAGGATAAGAATTTTTGCTGGGGAGGTTCGACGGCTATCCGCCGCGACACCTTCGAACGCCGGAATATCAGGGAACGGTGGCGCGGCACAGTCTCAGACGACTTCGCGTTGACCAACGCCTTGAAAGAAGCAAGTCTGCCGATCCATTTTGTGCCGGCTTGTCTGACTGCTTCCCTTGAAGAGTGCACCTTCAGAGAACTAATTGAGTTCACCACCAGGCAGTTGAAGATCACCCGGGTCTACGCTTCTCATCTGTGGAAAGGGGCTTTCATAGGCAGCCTGCTGTTTGTTCTGGTTTTCTTCGGTGGCATTGTCCTCGTGAGTACGCGGGCACTTCTGGGGCTGCCGTTTTGGCTTCCCGCGTTGCTGCTTTGCTTGATTTTCGTCCTGGGCGCCCTTAAAGCCTACATCCGCTGCCGAGCGGTGAAGTTGCCGCTAGCAAAGTACAGCACAGAGTTGAGCAGAACCCTGCCGGCTCACTTGCTTCTCTGGCCGATCACGTCGGCACTCTTTCTCTATAACTGTATTGCAGCTATGTTTTCGCGGCGCATTGAGTGGCGCGGAATCAAGTACGAATTGAAATCGCCAACTGAAGCTGTCATCATCTCGCGCGAGTAGTAATAGGTGACAGGTGCCGAGCGTCGGGTGCGTGTCTAGGCGATTTCAAGTCGTCTCTAAGTGATGCCGACACCCAATGCCGAGACCCGATGAGATGGCCAATAAAGCCGTACAACTAGTTCAACTTCTGCGAGAAAGTAAACGTGAGCTGCGCTTGGGTACCGTGATCCTGTTCGTTACTTCGCGCTGCAACGCATTCTGCAAAACCTGCTTCTACCACGAAGAGTTGAATAGTCCGGGCGACATGACCTTTGCTCAAATTGAGAAGGTTTCGCGTACCCTGCCGCCGATCACTGACCTATGGCTGTCAGGCGGCGAGCCAACCTTGCGCCGCGACATCTCGGAGATTATCGATACGTTCGTGGCTAACAACGGCGTTAATCGCATCATCATTCCCACCAACGCGCTCATCAAAACACGTGTCTATGAGATTGATGACCAGGCTCTCGGCAGGCAGCCCGGGCTCGATCTATATCTCAACGTCGCCCTCGATGGTTATGGCGAAACTCACGATCGCATTCGGGGAGTGCCGGGAAATTGGGGCAAGGCTCTGGATTGCATCGAGTCGCTCTATCCGCTGAAGGAAAAATACACAGATCGTTTTCGCCTCAACGTGAACACAGTCGTGTGTGCGGACAATTACACCGAGATCGAAAAACTTGCGGAATACATGTGGCAGAACTTTCGACTGGACGGTCAATATTTCAATATCATTAGGGGCGAAACACCCGTTGGCGAGGAGATTAAACAGGTTCCGGCTGAGTCACTTCCCGGCATGTATTCGTTCGTCTCGCGATTGACGAAGCGCTATGGTGATCGAATGTTTTCCGATGACGACGCCAGCAAGCGGTTCGTCAAGAACGTCGCTTACGTCGGCGCGATCACGACTCATTACCGGACTCAACACGCGAACTATGAAACACCGACGGCTTGGCCTTTCCCCTGCACGGCCGGTGGGACCACGGCGGTGATCGACTACAACGGCGATGTGCGCGCCTGCGAATTGCGGGAAAAGTTTGCGACCCTCCGCGATTTCGATTATGACTTTGGGGCGCTTTGGCTTGCGCATGAGCGAGAAGTGGAACTGAACGCTATCGGTGGTGGCAAGGCCTGTTGGTGCACGCACGTGTGCTTTATTCATGATTCTATGCGCCACTCTCGCCGCGCTCTGCTTTACGAACTGCCAAAGAACTTCTTGACCCGCGAGAGTTGGTAAATCGTTATGGTGAGTAAGGACGATCAGGAAGCGAACCGCAGAAGCGGCATTGCTTACGCAGCCGCTTTTAACTTGTTTGTGTCCGTCATTGGGTTCTGTGGTGTCGGCTGGCTGTTGGATTGGTGGCTGGGGACAGCTCCATGGTTATTGGTCGCGGGAATTGTACTCGGCTCGGCTGCCGGCTTTTACCAATTTGTCAGGCTCACTTCAAAGCTATCGTGACCCGGCAAACCGCGATAGTGCACATCAAGCGCAATCTGGGAACGCAACACCTGGACAGTAGCCCGACCTGTCAGGAGGCCTCCGCAAGATAACTCGACACTCAGCAGGCGCGCTATCCATGTAATCGCGCAAAGTGCTCTTTAACAGTCGGGTTACTGACCCGGAGCTCAAGCTCCTGCCTCGACAACTCGCCGTTTGCCCTGTAAGATCGCCGGCTCCGCTAATGAAGGAATCCGGAAACAATGAAAGTGGGCGCGCGCTTTCGGCCGCGGCTAACAACGGTATCTACGGGCGTATCTTCCGCATCATGGCAGGTAGCGCCGCCTTAGCCGTCATTATCAGCGCACCTCTTGCACCCTGGCGATTTACCACCGGATTGCTGGTAGGTGGGGTCCTTTCTTTGGTTAACCACTACTGGATGAAGACTTCGATTTCAGCGGGCTTCGATCTCGCCTTGGGCCAGGACACAAAGCCTCAGATTAAATTGGTGCAGTATGTCCTGCGTTACTTCGTGGTTGGAGGAATTGTGTTTGCCTTGTACCAATTAAATATTGTCTCAATACCCGCTACCGTGGCGGGGCTATGCAGTTTCGTAGTGGCGTTATTTGTTGAAGCTCTTAGAGAGTTCTATTTCGCAATCATTCATCGAGAGGAAATTAATTAATGTTTTGGTTGCTGGAGACCGCGAAGACTGCTGAGCATGGTCAAAACGCGGAGCAGGCCGCACATCACACGCCAATCATCGTTGAGTTGGTCAACCATTACTTCGGCCAGGCGGCATACGAGTTTCAGATTAGGCACACCTACCCGCGATGGAAGACCCTCTTCGCCAAGTTTCACACAACGCCGGAAGCCGTGTTTGGGCCGTATAGCCCGGAGACTGCGATTCCCTGGTACTCGGTAATGTTTGTGATTGCCTGCATACTGAGCGTAACCATAATCTGGATTCTTAAAGGAAAGCTGTCAACGGAAGAGCCGGGACCCGGACAACAAACTCTCGAGGTGGGTGTGCTGGCCGTGCGCGATATGCTCGCGGACATTGTGGGACCGCAGGGACTAAAATACTTCCCGATTGTGATGACCTTCGCGGTGCTGATCCTGGTTTCTAATTTGATGGGTCTGTTTCCATTATTTATGTCGCCAACCGCAGCAACAAGTGTCACCTTCGCTCTTGGACTAACTTCATTTCTCTATTACAACTACGTGGGCATCGCAGAGAATGGCATTCTCGGACATCTCAAGCATTTGGCTGGTCCGATTTGGTGGATCTCCTGGTTGATTTTCCCGATTGAAGTAATCAGCAACCTCATCCGCCCGTTCTCATTGGGAATTCGTCTGTTTGGCAACATATTTGCCGATGAACAGGTTGCCAGCACGGTTGCGGGTATCTACCCTCCAATTACGCAGTGGCTATTGCCGATATTGCTCATGCCACTCGGAGTTTTTGTCGCGTTCGTGCAGACCTTTGTTTTTATCCTGCTTTCGCAACTCTATTTAAGCGAGGTATCGCATGTACCGCATGGAGAACACGACGAGCATGGTGAGCACGAGATCGGGGGCCAGGCGAGTTTGGATCAGCATGAGGCAATCGCAGTTTCGTGATGGCATCATTACGTAGTAATAACACAGCGCGAGTCGAGCGGCTCTGGCAAGTGAGCCAGGTACGTTGATCGCAAACATAGTCACGGTAAGGTACAGCCGCACTAGGATGAAGCACTACTGAGCAAGTCATAGCTTCGCTTTTTGAAGCAGAAAGTGTCTGTTTTGCAGGAGCGCCGTTGTTCGAGGGGCGGTGGATACCGGATGCAGGCGAAATCATATCAGCCAGTTCAGGCTTCTATTCGGTTTGTGCTGCACCCAATCATTCTGAAGGACGACTTCAGATGGAGAAACGTCGATGAGAAAACTCAGGATTCTTTTCTTCGCGCTGGTGGGCGTGTTGATGACCGCCATGCCTGTTCTTGCCCAGGCCCCTGTGCAGGAAGCGGACAACTCGGCTGGGCTCAAGGCAATCGCCGCGGGCATTGGCTTTGCCATTGCGGTCTTTGGCGGCGCTCTGGGACAATCGCGAATCGGCGCGGCCGCTTGCGAAGGGGCCGCCCGTAATCCCGGCGCTTCCGCCAAGATTCAGACGATGATGATTTTAGGTCTGGCGCTGATCGAATCGCTGGTTCTGTTTGCGCTGGTCATTGTATTCGTAAAGACCTAGCCTACTAAACCTACGCGTTTGGAAGAGATGCGAGCGGGGCCTTCAGCTTCGCTCGCATCTTTGTTCTTTGTACTGCCCCGCAAGCTCGCTCGCGGTCGACCTGGCCTCAATCATTAAAGGGTGACACATGGGGTGTTGACAACACCTTGGCACCACTTTGCTTGTCTCGAAAGCTGTGTGGTACGCTGACATCTCTCTCAACAGAAAGCAGCGAGGCACAATCCGTCAATGAAAACATGTCCGAATTGCGGGGTGGAATATCCGGACACGACCACACTCTGTCCCTCTGACGGTGTTGCTCTTGAGAAGACTGGCGACTCTTTACTTGGCCAGGTCCTGGCCGGCAAATATCGAATCGACGTACGTCTTAATGAAGGAGGTATGGGCGCCGTCTATCGCGGCACACATGTTCTGATGGACAAGACCGTGGCAGTTAAAGTGCTGCGGCCCTCCCTTGCAGCTGACGAAACCATAGTTGCTCGCTTCTCACGGGAGGCGCGAGCTGCATCTCGGATATCTCATCCTCATGCAGTGAGCGTAACGGACTTTGGAGAATCCGAAGACGGCGTCGTCTTCCTGGTAATGGAATATCTCGATGGGAAGACACTCAAAGAGATCATTAGAGAAATGGGCCCTATGCCATTGCCGCGAGTGGTCGAAATCATCCGGCAAGTGGGTGGGGCGTTGGATGCGGCCCACGCGCAAGGCATAGTGCATCGGGATCTGAAGAGCGAAAACATCATGTTGTTGAATTCCGCTGGGCCTGACTATGCAAAGGTATTGGATTTCGGCATCGCCAAGATCACCGAGCCAACCGGTGCATACGATCCCGGTCTCACGGCCCCGAATTTAGTAATCGGCACTCCGCAATACATGTCACCGGAGCAGTGTTCGCAAGCGTCGGAAATCGATGCGCGCTCCGATCTCTACTCGCTGGGCGTGATCATTTACGAAATGCTGGTCGGGCAAGTGCCTTTTACGGGCCAGTCGCCTACCGTAATCATGATGAAGCACTTGCAGCATGAAGCTCCTTCGGTTTTGGAGGCAAGACCTGATTTGCATGCGGGCGTTGGACGCGTCGTGCAACGAGCAATGGCCAAGCGCCCGGATGATCGCTACCAACATGTGGGAGATTTGGTTGCAGACCTGACTACGGCTTCAGGTTTGGAAGTGGCCGCCGTACCTCCGGTGCCTACGACCTCGGCAACTCATCGGATCGTTGTTCCCAGCCATTCGACTGCGGAGCGTGCCGCGACCGAATCGGATGAAGAAACGATGGTGCGGCCGAGAATTGAGCACAGTTCGGTTGCGAACGTGGCGTCGCGAACGAACGAGATGTACGCACCTCCACCGGCAAACAATCTAAATCTATGGAAGATCCTGATTCCTTCGCTCGCGGGGTTGCTACTTGTTTTTGCAGTTGTATATGCGTTTACCAAAGGCTCCGAGCCGGCGAATGACAACCAGTCTCAACCGGAACTCGTTGCTGACCCAAATAGCCAGGCGGTAGAACCTTCGCCCCCGGCTACAGGAAAAGCTGAAGAGGATATTCCTTCGGGTGGGACAACTGCGAACCAGGTCACTAATGCCAACGAGAATGCAAATACCAACGCCAACGCCAACGCAAATGCTAACGCGAACGCCGAGGCAACGCTTTCTCCGATCGTAACCGTTAACAGCAACGCGAACTCAAATGTTGCGGACGAAAACTCAGACCAGAATACGAACAAGCCGTCCCCGGCGAACGTCCCCCTGCCAACCCCTTCCTCTCGGGTGAACACAAACGAGCCGCCACCGCTGCCCACGCCCGGCAACCAGCCGACGCCCCAGCCTAGTGCCAAACCACCCGACGTCTCAAACCCACCATCACGATAACCGGGCATCGAAATCACGAAGCTCCGGCGGCATCCACCATCTGAATAATCCTGTTTTCCTCATTGATCGAAATCTCGATAATCAATACGTAACACGGCAGCTTAAACTCGCTCTGTTGTAGTTTCACTGCGTCTTTGGCTGTTGTGATGACACTTTGGGCACCACCTTCTCTAGACTCTCGAATCAAAGAGTCGACTTCAGCCTGCGTGTACTGATGGTGATCCGGAAACGTGCGTGCGGAAACCGGATCGATTCCCCCTCGGCGCAGCAATTCAAAGAATGATTCGGGATTTCCAACCGCGCAGAACGCGGCGGCTGGCTGAGGCAGAGAAACGAGTTCTTCCAGCCGTCCGGAGTTCATCCTGGAAATACCTTTGACTATCATTTCCGACGTAACTACAGGACGAGAGCCAATAAGTTTTTGAATCTCCGCTTCTAGCGAGACCAGCTCATCGCTTTGATCGGCTCTGGTCACTACCACACAGTCGGCTCGCGTTAGACCAGACCGAGGCTCACGCAGTCTACCGGCCGGCAAAAGCTTTCCGCCGCCCCAGGGGTCGGTTGCGTCAATTGTTAAGATATTGAGATCGCGCGCCAGCGCAAGATGCTGGAAACCGTCGTCCAAGACAAAAACTTCAACGCCGAGGTTATTAAGAGCCCACTCGCCGGCGGCGATACGATTTGGATCGCTGATCACGGCAGCGAGTCCTTTTAAGTTTTGTGCAAGCAAGAAAGGTTCGTCGCCGGCTTCCGCGGCATTGGTCAAAACAGTGGAGCCATCCGAAACTATCACTCGAGAGGCGGGGTTAGGGCGTCCATAGCCGCGTGTCAGGATGCATACCCTTCTTTGCTTCCGGGCCAGCATTCTGCATACCCACTCCACTAGAGGGGTCTTACCAGTGCCGCCGGTGGTTAGGTTCCCGATGCTTATTACTGGAGCAGCCAGTTTAGTGATTGGGAGCAAACCTCGGTTGTACGCCGCGAGTCGTGTTTGCGTTACAGCTCTGTAAAGTGCGCTCAGAGGAGATAGCATCACGTTGGCGAGCGAACTCATGTATTTGTAAGAACCAACACTGCCAGCGGTCAGCGGTTGTGGCGAGGGCTCATGAGCAACGAAGCAAGCAGATCCAAGGTGCGTTCCGTGGCCCCCTGATTCTGTTCAACCAGATGCTTCGCCCGCTGCCCGAGTTCACGTCGCCGTTGCTTGTCAGCTAGCAGTTCACTAAAGACACTCCCGAGAGCACTACCAGCTTGTCCTTCGGACAGGAAAGGCAGTTGAATGATCGCCTGGTTTTTAGCGAACACAGTAACGATGCTGTCAAAGTTGTGGGTATGTGCGCCTGTGACGATTGCCGCACTCACCGCGGCCGGTTCGACGATGTTATGGCCACCCTTGTTGGCGATGCTTCCGCCCACAAAAACTACGGCCGCCAGCGAATAGATGGCCGGGAGTTCGCCGATGGTATCAAGGAGTATTGCGTCGCAAGTTTGGTCAATCGGACTCGCCATATTCGAGCGGCGGGTCCAGGTCAATCCCGAACTGTCGAGCAGTGAAGCAATCTCTCCGAAGCGTTCAGGGTGGCGCGGCGCGAGCATAAGCCTGATTTTTTGAGAGGATCCGGTTTTGAGGCGCTGAAAGGCTTCCAGCATCAAGCGTTCTTCGGGAGCGTGAGTGCTGGCGGCAAGAATCAATGGCGCCTCGTTGGCAATACTGAACCGTTGTTGGAGTTCTCCAGCTAACGAACTTGAGGAAGGCATTGTGCCGGCGTCAAATTTCAGATTACCCGAAACGAAAACTCTGTTAGCAGGGAGTCCGAGACTGCGAATTCGCTCAGCATCAGCCTCCGTTTGCATTATACCGACACTAAGACATTCTAGAACGCGCGAGACAAACCTGCTTATCCAGTTATATCTGCGAAACGATTGATGGGAAATTCGGCCATTCACGATGGCCACCGGAATTTGCTGGGTGTGGCATTCGCGCAGAAAGCCCGGCCATAGCTCGGTTTCCATGATCAGAATGGCAGATGGGTTGATTGCGTGGAGTGCGCGACGAACCGTCCAGCGCCAGTCGAACGGAAAATAAAAAACCTTTGCAACGTCGGTTTTGAAAAGCTCGCGGGCAAGGTTTTGACCTGTTAGGGTCGTCGTTGATATTACAAGAAGGTGCTCAGGAAAACGTTGTCGTATACTGCGAACCAGCGGCCGGGCGGCCTGAGACTCCCCAACCGATACGCAGTGGATCCACACAACTGGTCGCCCTTCGCTCTCAATTCCGGAAAGCGAACCCAGCCGTTCGGGAAATCCGGCCACATACTTGCCGTGTCGAAACGCGTCAAAGAGAAAGCGGGGCAACAGTACCAGAAAGCCGAGAGTCAGCAGCAGGCTGTAGACAAAGTACATAGAGACAGACGAGTGTTATGGCCGTGCCAACCCTGTCAGGGAAGGCAGTAGGCAGGAGCAGCAAGGGAGGAAAAAAGCGAACCTCCTGTTTTTTCTGCGCCCTCTGCCCGTACCCGCTGCCCCCCTCCTGCTCCTGCCCCCCGCCGTCTGCCTACTTCGTCACCTGGTCACCTGCTGATAACCCCGGTTCACTTGGCCCGTTCGATGTATCGGCCTTCGGTGGGATCCACGCGGATGCGATCCCCTTCGTTAACAAAGGGTGGAACCGTGATGGTGACCCCGTTTTCGAGTGTGGCCGGTTTGTTGACGTTGGAGACAGTCGCCCCCTTCATGGTGGGGTCTGTGCGGGTAACGGTGAGTTCAAGGGACGGTGGAAGATCAATGCCAACGGGCGCACCTTCATAGAACTCGGCTTGCAGCCTGAGTCCGGGATTCAGCCACTGAGCCGCATCGCCCAAATCCTCTTCACTGAGCGCAACTTGTTCGTAGTTTTCGGTATTCATGAAGTGGTGATGGGAGCCATCGGAATAAAGATACTCCATCTCGTGCTGCTCCAAACTTGCCCGCTCCACCGTGTCGGCAGAACGGAACCGATGCTCAAAAGATGACCCCGTCTTAATATTCCGAAGTTTGGTTTGCACCATCGCGCGCAGATTACCAGGCGTATGGTGGCGAAACTCCATAACTTTGCACGGCTGACCCTCGAACACGATTACCATGCCCCGTCGAATTTGGGTTGCTGAAATAGCCATAGACTAATTCAATCTCCATTAAATAACTTATCCAAGGTCTTAAAAGTTAGAGGTGGGGGTCGTTGCTCCTTAACGAAACACGTAGTCTAGCTAGGCCCTGAGATCTTTGTCCAGCGCCCATCACGACTGGGTAGTGGGTCAGTTTGGTTGAAGGGTGTCCGATAAACTTTATTAGTTTGTCGCGGCGCCACGACAAACTAAAAGCTTATCGGACATCAAACTGACCCGCCACCTCACGACTGGGTCCATGTAACCGTGATGCTGCGATGAAATTCGGATTTTAGCCGCGTGTATCCGCGGCTAAATGACTTCCCAAGCACCGCAACGAAGAAAAGACGGCTTCACCGAACCTTCTTAGTTCGGATCAGCCGCCTTTTGAGGAGCCCACCTACCTCACTTGCTTCACGTCTCGCCGTCGATGAGGTTCCAAAAAGAGCTAAGCCGCGCGAGCGCGCGGGACCCTTCGCTGACGGGCGACCCGTTCGAGCCATTTCTGGGCGTCGCTGTAATGGGGAAAGCGACGTTCGTCCTGGCGAAAAGCACTGGTGTGATAATAGCGTCGCCCGTTGATTAGCCGCGCTGGGTGCTTAATATGAAGCATCTCATGATAAAGAATAAACTCTACGAACCATTCTGGGACTTCGAGTGAATCGAGAGTCTTGCTAATAGTGATTGTGTCGTAAACGCGATCATGATGGCCCAGAATATTGCGAGTGCGACGTTGCGACCAAGTAAGTGTCGCTTTCGCCAATCCTCCGTCGAAATAACGTCGATTGAGCTTAGTAAACACCTTGTCTAGGTTATAAGCTTCGCCCTGAGCTGAGGAAATCAGCTTGCGGCCACGCCGGCGACGAGCTAAGTCAGAGGAACGCATGACCTCAGATGTTACGGAGTAATCCTGGTAGACCCGCTTGTGTACGTCTGGAATTCTCTTCCCTAACAATCTGGACACCAGGACGAAGGCGAGTGCTCGTAATACGTCGGGCGGAGCCCCCTTGCAAATGTCGGACAAACGAACATACACGCGTGCCGAGCGCACCCTGATGGTGTGATGTAATCCGGCATAGGGATAAAAGCGAATCTCAATCTCAGGCACAGGTCGATTGTTTCCCAGATGGCGAAAAGCGTCGGCAAAATACTTTTTGACTTCATTCATCGCCAATGCTCCTACAATTACGCCGGCACACTCTGATTGAGCGATTCCTATTTCAGATTGAAAGGGTAGCTGCCTAAACCCATTGTTAACTGGGGAAGCCCCGAGCCCGATTCCAGCTTTAATTTGGAAACATCTTAAGTAGCTCAGCTGTAGGGCGTCAATTGATTTTCAGCAGTCATTGAAAACCCCAGTAAAATCGGAGATTAGGCCTAAAGCGCGGATGAGGAAACGTGAGAGGCTAAAAGACAGGGCTCTAAGCCCAAGTATTACAACGTTTACGGGTTGCTAAGATTAATTCTTCAAAGAAAGGGACTTAAGTGTATGTAAAGTGAGGAATTAGCTCTTGGATGAAAAACACCTCGGGTCTAAGTACGGTTAAATCCTTCTGTTTGCAGCCACCTTGTTGATTCCTTTATACTGCGGAGGTCTCGGGCGGTTCCGTTGTCGAGCCAACGCTAACGTTTATTCATTCCGATCGGCGTCCCCCAAAGAACATCTAATGCCCCGTCGTAGTAACCTTCAAAACTCTGAAAAGAACAGCCCTGATTCCCGTGGGCAAGCTGTGCTCGCTGCCATAATAAAGGAGCATCTCGTCACGGGGGAGGCGGTTGGCTCATTAGTGCTATCGGACCGGTTCGCCCATGGCCATGGTTGGAGCTCCGCAACGATTAGAAATGTCATGGCTGAACTTGAAGAAGCCGGGCTAGTGGAGCAGCCGCATACCTCAGCTGGCCGAGTGCCTACCGACAAGGGGTATCGTTACTACGTCGACAATATGCTGGGAGAAGCGCGACTCTCACGGGGTGACCTTAAGGCGATAGATGCGGTTTTCTATTCCACCGGGCTCGACTCGTCTTCGTCTCCGGAGCGGCTGATGGAAAAGGCTTCCCATGCGCTCTCGGAACTTTCAGATAACGTGGGCATTGTTGTCTCGCCGTCTTTGGCCGAAAACAGGCTCAGTCATATCGAGTTTCTGCAGCTCTCTGACAAACGGATTTTGGTGGTGCTGGTAACCACGTCCAACATCATCCACAACAAAATCATTCGGATGGAGGAGAACCTCACCCAGGAAGACTTGGAGCGTACGGCCCGCTACTTAAACACGGAATTCAACGGTAAGAGCCTAATTACTATTCGCACTGAAATCCTGGAACTAATGCGAGAGGAAAAGGCCTTGTATGACCGGCTTCTGCGTAACGCTATTTTGCTTTGCGATATGAGCTTAGACGGAGAAGAGTCAAACGCCGGAGAGGTTTATGTTGATGGTGCGTCCAACATGCTTAGCAAACCCGATTTTGTCGATATTGACAGAATGCGCGAGTTGTTTCGCACTTTCGAGGAAAAATCGCGTTTGCTTAAAATACTCAACGAGTGTGTGACGCGGGAGCAACCTGCGTTCCGAGGCGACGTCAACGTGGTAATTGGAAGGGAGCATCCTACCTCCTCAATGCGCAATTGTACCCTCATTACCGCGCCTTACCGAATTGGCTTCAACGAGAATCCCGGCACGCTGGGTGTCGTCGGACCGATGAGAATTGAATATTCGCGCATCATGGCTATGGTAAACTACATGGCTCGGCTGATTGAGCGCCGTCTGGGTGAAGAAACCCCTCTTTACTAAAACCGTGGCTGTTAACACCGCTTTGAGAGTTTTGGAACTTTAGATTCATGTCTTCAAATAAAAAAGCTAGCGGACGGAACCGCATTCCGATCGAATTCGTGGATACAGAACAGGAGAACCAGCTTTCAAGCCAGTCTCAAGCTGTAGATGAACCTGACGAAGAAAACGGGCCTGACGAAGACGTTTTCCCGAATGAGTTTGCCGACGTGGACGTCGAGGAAGTCGAGGATAGGTCTGATGAACCGTCTGAGGATCCGTCTGAATTTAGCTCCGAGGAAATCAACACCGGCGAAGTTCCCTATTCGACCCAAGCCAACACCGGCGAGCTTGGCGGCCCGGTATTAGCCGAGTTGGTTGCAACTCGAGCCGAGTTGAAAAGGGTAGAGTCTGAGACTGCGGACCTCAAAGATCGACTGGCGCGCAGACAGGCGGATTTTGAAAACTATCGCAAGAGAGTGGAACGCGAACGCGCTGATACATATGAGCGTGTAGTCGCCGAGATCGCCGCAAAGCTGCTGCCAGTTCTGGACAATCTCAAGCGGGCGCTGGATGTCGAAGCGAACCTTGAATCAACTGAATCTGATGAGTTTCGTCACTTCCTAAGTGGAGTCGATCTGATTTTCAAACAACTCACCGGAGTACTCGAGGCCCTCGGTGTGAAACCGATCACTGCCGTGGGCGCGCCTTTTGACCCTCATCTTCATGAAGCCGTGGTGTCGGAGTCTACTGACGAGTACGAGCCAGACACTGTTATGCAGGAGATAATCCGAGGCTACCGCTTGGGCGAGAAACTAATTCGACCTGCTCTGGTAAAGGTAGCCGTGAAGAAGTAGCCAATGGCAAAAGCAATCGGAATAGATTTAGGGACGACCAATTGTTGCGTCGCGGTTTTGGAGGGCGGGGCGGTCCAGATTGTGCCGAATAAGGAAGGGGGCCGGACTACTCCCAGCGTGGTCGGTTTTACCGATAAGGGTGAACGTCTGGTCGGACAAATCGCGAAGCGTCAGGCCGTGACCAACGCGGCCAATACCGTGTACGCGGTCAAGCGTCTGATCGGCCGGAAGTATAACTCCCCCGAGCTTCAGCGCATGCGCGAGACTTCGGCCTTTGAACTTGTTGACTCGCCCAATGGCGACGCCCGCGTTCGTGTCCAGGGTCGAAGCTACAGCCCGCCGGAGCTATCGGGCATCGTTTTGCAGCGACTAAAAGCAGCGGCTGAAGACTTTTTGGGCGAGCCAGTGACCGATGCAATTATTACCGTACCGGCCTATTTCGATGATACGCAACGCCAGGCAACAAAGGATGCGGGGAAAATTGCCGGCCTGAAAGTGGAGCGCATTATCAACGAGCCGACGGCGGCCGCCCTTGCGTACGGACTTGGTAAGTCTGGGATTGAACGCATCGCGGTATACGATCTCGGTGGCGGGACGTTTGATATTTCAATCCTCGAAATGAACGAAGGTGTTTTCGAGGTGTTGTCGACCTCCGGAAACAGTTTCCTGGGCGGTGAGGACCTCGACGAAAGAATAATGAACTGGATGGCGGATCAATTTCTAACCGACAACGGTATAGATCTGCGCCAGGACCGACTGGCACTCCAGCGTTTGAAGGAAGTAGCCGAACGCGCGAAGTGTGAACTATCCTCGTCGGCCGAAACTAACATCAACCTTCCTTTCATCGCGGCGGATGCAACCGGGCCCAAGCATTTCAACAAATCGTTGACTCGTGAGCAGTTTGAAAACCTTGTAGAAGATCTTATCGAACAGACGGTGGCGCCCTGTCGTAAAGCGCTGGAAGACGCAAAACTTCAACCTAAGGATGTCGATAAAGTCATTCTGGTGGGCGGCCAGACGCGTTCGCCAATAGTCGAACGCACAGTCGAAAAGATCTTTGGTAAAAAGCCCTCCGCGGAGATTAACCCTGACGAAGTGGTCGCCATGGGAGCGGCCATTCAGGGCGGCGTATTAACGGGCGACATTAAAGACATTGTGCTGCTTGATGTATTGCCGCTTAGCCTGGGACTGGAAACGCGCGGTGGCTTGTTTACCAAAATCATCGAACGTAATTCGACGATACCACTTCGGAACAGTCTGACGTTTACGACCGTGGTAGACAACCAGGCATCTGTTGAAATTCACATCTTGCAGGGTGAGCGTGAAATGGCGGCCGGTAATCGTTCGTTAGGGAAATTCGAGCTGGTGGGCATCCCACCGAGTCCGCGCGGCGTACCCCAGGTTGATGTCTCATTTGAAGTCGACGCTAACGGGATCGTATCTGTCTCAGCCCAGGACAAGGCAACCGGGCGCGAGCAGCAAATGCGCATTACGCCTACGTCGGGTTTAACTCCAGACGAGATTGACCGGTTCATTAACGAGGCAAGCAACTTTGCGGAGACTGATCGCCAAGCCAAGCAAAGAGTTTTACTTCACAATAAGATGGAATCCCTTCTGCGAAATACTAAAAAGTCGTTCGACAAGTTCGGGGGCCTGCTTTCGGGAAACGACCAGGACATTGCCGAGCGTGTGATCAAAGAAAGTGAGACTGCCGTTAAAACAGGCACCCCAGAGGAAATCGACCAAGCTCTTAACGCCCTGGAGCAGATCGCCGGCCAGCTTACCGTGGCTATGATGAAACCCGCTGCAGACAGCGCATCGCATACGGGCGAGGATCCGCACTAACAATCTACTCGGCCTGTTCGCGAGCGACTAAATACGAAATCATTAATGAGAGTTAGGAAGACCCAGGATGGATAAACGGGACTATTACGAGGTGCTGGGCGTAAGCCGCACGGCAAAAGATCAAGAGTTGAAGAGCGCCTACCGGCGACTCGCGATGCGTTATCACCCGGACAAGAATCCGAACGACGCCCCCGCCGAAGAAAAGTTTAAGGAAGCTGCGGAAGCCTACTCCGTGCTTGCCGATCCGGAACAGCGCCGGCGCTATGATCGCTTTGGACACGCGGGAATATCGAGCGGTGCTGGCCCAAGCTGGGGAGCGCCCGGTTTTGGTGGCATTGAAGATATTTTGGGGGACCTGTTTGGATTTGGCGATGTGTTCGGTGGCGGACGCGGCGGAACCCGACGTTCATCAGCCCAACGTGGCGCCGACTTGCGCTATGACCTGGAGATAACTCTGGAAGAAGCGGCTGATGGCATGACTGCTCAGTTGCGAATTCCGCGCCTCGAGAGCTGTGCCACTTGCAAAGGCTCAGGCGCAGCAGCCGGAACCGAACCGGAAACCTGCAACACCTGTGGTGGCGCCGGCCAGATGCGGTATCAGCAGGGTTTCTTCTCGGTAGCCCGTACCTGCCACTCCTGTCGCGGAGTCGGGCGGATTATTAACAATCCGTGCGCTGATTGTAAGGGATCGGGTCGTGTCGAACGCGAAAAGCAGATGGAGGTAAAGATCCCCGCCGGAGTTGAAACCGGATCTCGATTGAGGGTGCAAGGGGAAGGGGAGTCCGGAACAGGGGGCGGACCAGCCGGAGATCTGTACGTGGTAATTCACGTGGCGGAACACGAGCGGTTTGAGCGTCAGGGAAGTAATTTATATATAACTGTCCCCATAACCTTTGCGCAAGCGGCGCTGGGTGCGGATATTACCGTCACCACCTTAGACGATGAGGAAAAACTGAAAATTCCAGTGGGTACTCAGACCGGAACAGTCTTTCGCCTAAAGGGCAAGGGCATGCCGGCACTGGGAGGGCGTGGCCGCGGTGATCTGTTCGTTTCGGCTACTGTCATTACGCCTACTTCTTTAACGCGCGAACAGCGGAAGCTGCTGGAGCAACTAGCAACAGTTGAAAGCCAAGATTTGGAAGATCGCGGATTGGTCGACAAAGTCCGCGACATCTTTGGTTGAGATGCTTTGATCTTTATTAGTCTAAACTGCCGCCCAAGATCTTTGTTTTGGGCGGCTTTATGTGATGTTATTTATTTGCCGCCGCCTCAGAACCGCGAGCGGTTCTGAAACAGGGTTGCATTTCCCCATTTGGGACCAGGTCGCTACCGCTCCCGTTCTGACGGAGCGACAAACCGCCCCGCTACTGCGGGCAGTTGTGACGTGACCTGCCGCCGGACCCTCGACGATCCTTGGTCACAACCTTCGGAGCGTTTAACTCGCCCCCCAGGTTAGCGTTTCACAATCGGTAGCGCACCCCAGCGCGCTTCCGCGCTTCGTCCTCAAGATCAATATTCTGCAGTCGTAGGGTCACGTCGGCGTTTAGATCGAGACCTGCGCGTTCGCCAGCTTGGAGTTTGACCGTTCCCGCGGCAGCGATCATGGCGGCGTTGTCTGTTGACAGATGTAGTGAAGGGAAGTAGACGGGCACGCGCAGGCGTGTCGCCGCGTCTGACGAAGCGGCTCTCAAAGCTCCGTTGCAGGCGACTCCGCCCGCGACAATTAGCGTCCGCGGTCGATACTCTTTCGCTACTCGCTCCATCGTCCCCACCAACGAGCTCACTACCACGCTCTGAAAACTTGCGGCGAGGTCTTTTACTCCTTGCGAAGGTTCTCTGTCATTGCTGACCGGTCGTAATCCGGTTTCCCTCGCGTGTTTTGTAACGGCAGTCTTCAAGCCACTGAAACTGAAATCCGGGAGCCCGTCACCCATCCGCGGAATTGCGAACTTCACCGCGCGGGGATTACCCTCGCGCGCCAGCCGTTCGATGATCGGCCCACCGGGGTAACCGAGGCCCATCATCTTGGCGACCTTATCAAAAGCCTCGCCCGCAGCGTCATCTCGCGTGCGCGCGAGAACCTTATACTTGCCAGGCTCTGGAATGTGGAAAAGATTTGTGTGGCCACCGGAAACGATTAGGGCAAGCGCCGGGTATTCGACAGGAGGATTCTCGAAAGCTACCGAATAGATGTGACCTTCAATGTGATTGATTCCCACCAGCGGCTTCCGTAGCGCAAAGGCCATCGCCTTGGCATAGGAAACCCCTATCAGAAGGGACCCAACAAGTCCCGGCCCTACGGTTACTGCCAGACCATTGATGTCCTCAGGCTCTATCTTCGCACGCACTAAAGCTTCCTCGACTATTGGTACAATCTTATCAAGGTGTTCGCGTGAGGCCAGCTCGGGCACGACTCCACCAAAACGCTCATGTGTGGCAATCTGCGAGGCGATTACAGACGACACGATTTCCCGGCCATCACGAACTACCGCGGCGGCGGTTTCGTCGCATGAAGTTTCGATTCCGAGTACGAGCATGGTTTAGATTCTAGCAGCAGCAGTTGGATTTAGAGCCCGCGAAGCGTGCCGAAAGCATAAAGTCGCGCACCCCAGCCGAGCTGCTCGCTGGGGACCCCGCCCTGGAGCGTGAGCCCCCAGGACAATCGCATTCGAGTTCTTACCGCACATAGGGCGGCAGCGCTACAAAGAGATATCGTCGATGGAAATTAACGCACGAACAAGGTTACTGATCTGCTGTCACCCACTCCGCGGGCTGGTTGAATCTTCTTTATTCTTGCCCTGAGGTTCCGCTGCGTTCCACCCCGGCTTTATTCTCTCGCCACGCTTCGCTCTAATCGAATTGCTTCCCATCAACCCGCCACTATGCCCGTCACAACTTCATAAAAACTCAGCGCCGAGTCACCTTGCTTTAGTATCCTCTGCCGGCTAATGTTGCCAACCTGTTCTGGCAGGTCCGTTTTGTGGTGATGTTCGACTACCAGCAAACTTGCCTCACCCAACAGACTTACCGTCTGTTCGCCGAAAAGCTTCAGCACGCCTAGGTAGTCGGTTGCGTAAGGCGGATCAAAGTAAACCAAGTCCCACGGTTCTTCGTTATCATGTTGTCCCGCTCTTCCTCGTCGCGCCAGGGACTTGCGTAAAAACTCTTTCGCTTCCGACTGGACGACCTCAGTTTCATTCTCCGGAATTCTCACCAGGTCCAAATTCGATTCAACCAGGCCGCACATCTTTCGCGAGCGATCGATGAAGGTGACGTGCGTGGCGCCACGTGACAGCGCCTCAATTCCAATTGCTCCCGAACCGGCGCAGAGGTCGAGAAAACGGGTACCTTCGATTCGTGGAGCGATGACATTGAACAGCGTCTCGCGCAACCGATCCGATGTCGGTCGCACCTGCATCGAAGGCGGGCTCTTCAAATTTCGCCCGCGGTATTTCCCGGCGATTATTCTCATCTCAGCTATCGGGGCTGGTTCAGATTTCGAATTAAAGCGTTAGCATGTCCTTTCCTTCTGCTCTTCATTTCGCCAATTGCCCACTCGATCGCGCTTCAGGCCTTTCGAGCCGCTGAGACGATGGCCGATGTTCTGCGCGATCGTTGCAGACGCTCTGTCGCTGTCAGCGCCGCGCCGATCACGAGCCCGGCCGGCGCGCGGTAGCATAATAGACGCACGTATAGAGATTCCTTCCGTAAGTGACTTCGGTAGAGCGTGATAGCGGGTGGAACATCACGCAGTTTAACTTAGTCGAGGGATAGCGGCTACAATAGTGCGGTCAACAGGAGATGACTGGCCATTTGGTTCTCAGATTTTGAATCTGTGTAATCGGCGTAATCTGTGGATGTTTTTCTCTCATCACGATTTGTATTTTAACTACAGCTACAGAGGAGTTCAATTATGGAAGGTGTGCGAATGCCCCCGGAACTGGGAGTTTTGAAGACAAGGCTGCGAGCCACTTGGATCGCTGGAGACTTTGGACAAATTGCAAAAGCCTCTGCGCCTGGAGCTGAGGAATTCATCAAAGGGCTGGGTCTGCAGCCGGGAATGAAGGTCCTCGATGTGGCCTGCGGCACGGGAAATCTTGCGCTTCCGGCCGCGCGACTCGGGGCGGTGGTAACAGGAGTTGATATTGCGCCCAACTTGCTCAAACAGGCGCGCGAGAACGCTGAGCGCGAGGGTTTGCGAATTCAATTCGACGAGGGCGACGCGGAAGCTTTGCCATACGAGGATGCCGGTTTTGACGCTGTAGTAACGATGTTCGGCGCGATGTTTGCTCCGCGTCCCGAAGTGGTGGCCGCCGAGCTCATGCGAGTATGTCGACCCAGAGGCTTTATCGCGATGGCCAACTGGACACCGACCGGTGTTACGGGGAAGATGTTCAAGATCGTTTCTAGTCACGTTCCTCCGCCCGCAGGTATGCTGCCACCGGTTTTGTGGGGTGTTGACGCAACCGTTCGTGAGCGTCTCAGCGAGGGTATGTCGAAGTTAGAGACAAAGCCGCGAATGATATCGCTCGCGTATCCATTTTCTCCGGCGGCAGTCGTTGAGCATTTCCGAAACTACTTTGGTCCTGCACAAAAAGCGTTTTCTGCCCTTGATGACAACGGCCAAGCCGCGCTGCGACGCGACCTCGAACAACTCTGGACCGAGAACAATCTTGCAACTGACGGGACCACCCGGATCGAAGGAGAATACCTTGAAGTGATTGCTGTGCGGAGTTAGAAGGCTTTTCGACGACGTCGGCGATCTTGTTTTCGAGGCAGGAATGACACGCGTCTTTGCGTGAAATTATCCGGGCTGTGCTTGGGGCTGCTGTGTAATCGACGCACTCTGTGTATGACATCTCTTGCGCCGATAAGAGACTATTTCGGAGTTGTGCTGTTCTTCTCCAGAAAGGCCAGCCATACAAGTTTCACAGCCAAGCTGGGAGTGTTAGCCTGTTTGAAATGAAAAATGACAACTCGGCGGAGGTGCTATCGATAGACGGACGCGAGGTCCGTGTAACTCACCCCGACAAGCCATACTTCTCGACGCAAACGAAACTCTCCAAACTCGATCTGGTGCGTTACTACCTGGCGATTGCGCCAGGTGCTCTCGCAGGAATTCGGAATCGTCCAATCGTTCTCAAGCGATTCGTGGACGGAGCTGAAGGCCAAGCCTTTTACCAGAAGCGCGCCCCCACCAATCGACCCGACTGGTTACGAACTGTTACGCTTTCATTCCCTTCCGGGCGCAAGGCCGAGGAAGTCGTAGTCGATGATCCGGCGGGACTGGCCTGGATCGTGAACCTGGGTTGCATTGAGCTGCATCCACACCCCGTACGTTCGGGGAATCTCGAGCACCCGGATGAGTTGCGTGTGGATCTCGATCCGGGTCCGGGCGTTGGCTGGGAAGACGTTCGTCAGATCGCTCTTGAAGTGAAGTCTCTTCTCGAAGAGCTGGGCCTTCGTGGCTGGCCCAAAACCAGCGGTTCACGCGGAATGCACGTTAACGTTCGGATTCAACCACGCTGGACCTTCAGCGAAGTGCGGCGTGCGGCAGTCGCGCTTTCGCGTGAAGTTGAACGACGCGCACCTGCCCTGGCTAGTTCGAAGTGGTGGAAGGAGGAACGTCATGGCGTCTTCCTCGATTACAACCAGAACGCGAAGGACCGTACGACGTGCTCAGCGTATTCCGTGCGACCGGTTCCCGACGCCCGCGTGTCCACGCCGCTTCTCTGGCATGAGGTCGCTGACTGTGACCCAGCCGATTTCACTGTGCTCACAGTTCCCGGGCGCTTCGCAGAGTTTGGCGATCCACATGCAGGCATGGACGCCGACGCAGGTTCGCTGGAAAAACTGCTCGAGCTCGCGGCGAAAGACGAGGCGACTGGTCTCGGCGACGCGCCCTGGCCTCCTCACTTTCGCAAGATGGAAGGTGAAGCAGTGCGTGTCGCCCCTTCTCGAGCCCGTTCAGCAGCGAAGAAACCCGCCGTGAAGAAGACGCGGACCAGGATGCCGCTATTGGTGATCGCGAACTCTCCGAACAAGGACGCAGCGCTTGCGGGACTGGAAAGATGGAGGAGCAAATATCCTGAGGTGGCCAAACTTCTCGCCGTGGACGACGTTCTAGTCGATGCGATGCGAGGCAGGTCATCAACGTGGACCCGCGTCCGGGTGAATTTGCGGAAAGTGCCTGAAGGATTGCGACCGCTGCAAGAAACGCCCGACCCTGATGACGATCCAACCCGTCAATGGCGCAACCAACGCGCATCGAAACGAGATCGGAAGTAGTCTCAGCGCCCGCTTGCGAAAATCGTCCGACTTTAACCCACTCTCTTGGTTACGGCTTCTGAGGCCAAGAAAATCACCTTACTCACTATCGTCTTTCATTACGGCTTCGCCGCCGGATGTGTGGCGGTGGCTCTGCCCCACCATAGCTGTGATCCTTTGAATCGGGGCTTTGCCCCTGGTGCGGGCTCTGCCCCTATGGAAGCCGCCTAGCTCATCGCCAATAGATAAGATCTTTGTCCGTCAGCAACGGCTCATTCTCCATTGGCCGTCCTTGCCAGATGCGGGTACTAGACCAACGATAGTCTAATGGTTTTTCAACCAAACGGGCGCGCACTGGATTCTGATGGATGTAGTTCAGCTTTTCCATGAACATGCCCTCGCTGAAAATTGGAAGAACATTCTTTTCCGTTTGCCACAGTGAGTATCGGTAGTTCCGGTCTTGCTCCTGATGCTGCAGTTTGGCCAAGGAATCGAAATAACCGCTCGCTTGCAAGTAATCGATAACGCGGCGGGCGGTGAGCCCTTTCAACACCCGTAACACATCAGAAGTCGTAGATGGTCGACTGGTGAGCACGTGCATGTGGTCTGCCATAATCACATAAGCGAACAGTAGAAACCCGGCTGACTTTCGCGCCTCATCAATCGCGCGACACAGAACTTCCTTCAGTGATCAGTTCGAAACACAGGGAGTCTGTCTTTAGTAACAATGGTGATGTATAGGACCGGTGACTCTTGAGAGATTAGAAAACGGTGAGCCACGAGGATGCTCTCCTTTGGGTGAGATAGAGGAACTGAGCGAAAACTTACGCGGTTTTGGGACTCACGTAAGGGCAAAGCCCGACCCAGGGGCGCAGCCCGAAGCAAAAGCCCACAGCTACGGCGGGGCAGAGCCCGCGCCTCACATCCGGCGGCGAAGCCGTAACCAAGAGGGCTGGTTGATAGTAAGGTGATTCTCTTTGAAAGCATCGCCCGGGCCTCACATCCGGTGGCAAAGCCCTGGCGATACCGGCCCAGCACCATGGAAGACTGCTGCGTCAGAGCCACCGCCTCACGTCCGGCGGCGAAGCCGTAACGAAGAGCCGAAACCCGTCTCACCAGTAACGCCCTCAGCGACCGGTTGCGAAAATCGTTTCCAGCTCCTGCGGCGGAACAATTTCAAGTTGCGCATACGTGCAGTCGCTCGGCTTCTTGTCGGTACGCCACCTGCGAAACTGCGCTATATGACGAAAGCGGCTGCCCTGCATATGGTCGTAAGCGACCTGAACCACCAGCTCGGGACGCAGTGGCTCCCATGACATATCCTTGCCCCCGCTCCAACGACTCTGGGCTCCAGGGATGCGTCGTCCAGTTGCGAGCTCCTGCGCCGCCCACTCTTTCCAGGGGTGAGCGGCGAGCGCGTCCTGGCGGTATGGTGCAAGGTATTCGACAAGCTCAACGCGCTTCTTGTCTGTGAAGCTCGCGCACACCCCGACGTGCTGTAACGCACCGTCATGGTCGAACAGGCCCAGCAGGAGTGAGCCAACAGCTGTGCGTTCACCCTTCTTATGCCAGCGAAAGCCGGCAACGACGCAATCGCAATCGCGTTCGTGCTTGACCTTGAGCATGACGCGCTTGTTGGGTTGGTAGGTTCCCGAAATCGGCTTGGCGACAACGCCGTCGAGACCAGCGCCCTCGAAACGACGAAACCAGTCCGCCGCTACTGTAAATTCCCCAGTTGCAGGCGTCACGTGTATCGGCGGCACTGCGGATGAGAGCAAGGCTTCAAGGATCCTACGACGTTCCTGAAACGGCAGGCTCCGCAAATCTCGCTCACCCTCAGAGAGAACGTCGAAGAGCACGATCGACGACGGGATTTCCTGAGAAAGAAGTTTGACGCGTGACTCGGCAGGATGAATGCGGAGTTGGAGTGCATCGAAGTCGAGCGCGCCATTTCGGGCAATAACGATTTCGCCGTCGAGCACGCAGCGCTCGGGTAGCTGGGAACGGAGCGGCGCGAGCAGTTCGGGGAAAAAGCGGTTCAGTGGCTTTTCGTCGCGGCTCTGGATCAGGATCTCATCCGCGTCGCGAAAGACCAGGGCACGGAACCCATCCCATTTCGGTTCGAAGATCCACGTGCCGGCTACCGGCAATTCACCGACACGTTTGGCGAGCATCGGCAAAATCGGCGGGTTCACAGGAAGTTGCATAGCCTCAATCTTATACGCCGCGCCCTGCACTGGCGACCCCACGCCAACTCCTCGTCCTGAAAATTGTTCCTCCAGGTTGGCGTTTCGGGTTACAAAATCGATCCCGGTGTTCTTGACGCTCTTAGTGCTGGTCGTTTCCTGTGCGGAATCGGGCGTGGTGGTATTACCTATTAGTCTAAGGAAAGAGTCTTGATTGGATCACGGCGAGGGGATACCGATGCGGCGGACGAGATCGGCGAAGCGCGGGTCGGAGCGCAGAGGTTCGTATCTTGGATCCACTTTGAGGCGGACTACGTTGAGGTCGCGGACCTCATTGCTTTTCTCGAGCCATGCGAAAGCCTGATCTTTCTCGCCTAGCGCGATGTATATGAACGCGATCGAAGCCGGCGAAACGTAACGCTGCTTCGATAGTTGCAGCAGCTCGTCGAGATGTTTTTGCGCTTCCTCTCGCTTTCCCGCCGATGACAGATAATAGACTCGCGGTAACGTCGCTCGCTGCGGTTTAACGGGTTAGTATCATTCGCGGTACCGCGAGGTGGACTGAAAAAGCTAAGTCTACTTCGTAACGGCTTTGCCGCCTGATGTGAGGATGGCCAATGCCCTTCCGCCAAAGCTTCTTTCTTGATATTGGCGGTGCGAGTCGTTTGAGTCTTCTACTCGCATTGTTCGCTTGGAGTTGCTCCAGAACCCCTTACAATACTGTGGCAAACTCCATTTGCCTTTCTGCCATTGGCCGGGATCCATTAGTATCTTTCTTCAGCCACGGTAAAAGATGAAAAGAAACGCAATTAAGAGAATCGAAGTCTCGAGTGATGCGGCGACGCGGATAGGAATTGCTCGGGAGTGGATGGAGAAGTATGCCGCCGATACTGAAATATTGGTTATTGCGCATTCAGCAGAAGCTGCCACCGATCTTCATCTAGGTGTGGTGGGCGCAAAGGGCGCATGCTTTGGGGTTAAGCGATTTACTTTGAACGTTCTTGCATCACGGTTGGCACAGCATGCTCTTGCTGAGTCAGGGAGCGCGCCAGCTAGTAGTCTCTCATTTACTGCGGTCGTGGCGCGCGCTATTCATTCGCTGCAATCGGACGGCACGCTGAGTTACTTCGAGCCGGTTGCTACCCGACCAGGCTTTCCGGTTGCGGTCGCAAAGACGCTCGAAGAGCTGCGGATGAATGAAATTGTTCCGGAATCGCTCGCGCGTCTGGAGCGGGGCGGCAAGGATCTTGCCGCAATCGCCGGCATGGTTGAGCAGGAACTGAAAGAGTCAAAACTCTCAGACCGGGCCGCAATGTTTAGGGCCGGGATTGAGTCAATAAACCGGGTGTCAGGTGTCGGGTATCGGGTGCCGGAAAGGCCTGAATTAATTGATTCAGCGTTACCTGAAAATGATTCAATTCAGTTGCCTGGAAACGGTGGCTATCTTGGGCTGCCGTTGCTCCTGCTGGATGTTGCGGTGCGGAGTCGATTGGAGGGCAGGTTTATTCAGGAGTTGGCGGCCGTGGCTTGTGATGTTTTGGCAACAGTGCCGCGAGGGGACGAGTGGACGATCACGTCGCTGGAGGAGGCGCTAGGGTGCAATAGGAACAATAGGGGCAGACGCCGGGAGCAGACGGCAGGGTCAGATGGATCCAGCAATGTTGGTGCGGGTAACGCGGCAAACGCTCCTTCAGATACAGACTTCCCTTCAGATGCAGACGGGGGATCCGCGAAACTACATGAACCAAGACGAAGCCCACTTTCTGATGCAGACCATCTTTCCAAGGTGAACTCACTCTTAGAGGCAAACGAGCGATCCACGAAATTAGACGAATTAACACGAAGTTCCCTTTCTGAAGCAGACTCTCCTTTCGCTCCCGCATCCGCGGGGGCGCCCACGGAGGGACGCCCCTACAATTATTCCGCTGCAGATTTTCTATCTGAGGCAAATTCTCTTTCGTTTGCCAAGGAACATTTGTTTGAGGACTCAGCGCCACCTCGCACTCCGCTTGATAACAGCATTCTGCTTAGGAACTGGCCGGGAGAACCGCGTGAATGCGTTGAGATTGTGAGGAGCATTCAAGCTGAAGCGGCGCAAGGAGTGCCGTTTGATCAGATGGCGGTCTTGCTCAATTCCCCTGGGGAGTATAGATCCCACTTAGAGGAAGCCTTCAGTCGGGCTGAGATTCCAGCTTACTTCGTTAAAGGCACAACCGCTCCGGACCCGGCTGGTCGCGCGATGCTGGCGCTCTTGTTGTGCGCCGCCGACGGACTCTCGGCACGAAGGTTCGCTGAGTACCTTTCACTTGGCCAGGTTCCTCAGCCTGAAGCGAGCAAGAATTTGGATTCGCTGTGGGTTGGGCCCAGCGATGAGTTGGTCGCAAGTGTAGTCGAAGCCGAAGACGAGGAGACAGAGAGACGGGGGGATGGCGAGACAGGAGGAAAGGGCGGCCGTCGTACGCGGCCCAGTGATCCGGGCGCGCCCGACGAACCGGCCAATTCGGAACTAACCGTAGATCCGGAGCAGAGAGAGGTCATCGAAGGAGCTTTAAGAGCGCCGGCGAGATGGGAGCGCTTGCTCGTTGATTCAGCCGTTATTGGAGGGAAGGATCGCTGGATCCGACGGCTCAAAGGTCTCGCCAATGAGTTACTGCTGCGCATTAAGGAAATTGCGCCGGAAGAGGAGGCAAAGGTTGAGTCAATCAAAAAACAACTTCGCGATCTGGACGCGCTCAACGCTTACGCGCTTCCCCTAATCGAACGGCTGGCTAGTCTGCCCGATAAAACGAATTGGGGAGAGTGGCTTGCACATCTGCGCGAGTTGGCTGTGTACGCTCTCCGCGCGCCCCAAGGCGTTCTGGCCACCCTGGCAGACCTTGAACCGATGGAAAGAGTTGGGCCTGTTGATCTTTACGAAGTTCAACTCGTTCTGAGCCCACGGCTTCACGATTTGGGTGTAAAGCCGCCCCTACGTCGTTACGGTGCTGTCTTTGTCGGTTCCGTGGACTCTGCGCGCGGGCTTTCTTTTCAGGTGGTATTTATTCCCGGATTGGCCGAGAGGATTTTCCCCAGGAAGATTGTTGAAGATCCGATACTTCCAGATGAGCAGCGGCGAAACACTGGTACCGCCGGGCTCACTACGCGACGAGATCGATTGGAACTCGAGCGACTTGCTTTGCGGATCGCTCTGGGTTCTGCTCGTGAGCGCGCATACCTTTCATACCCGCGTATCGATGTGCAGCAATCACGTCCTCGCGTTCCATCTTTCTATGCTCTGGAAGCGCTGCGGGCCGCCGAAGGAGTTCTGCCAGGTTTTGAGGAGATAGCAGCGCGAGCCGAATCGACGACCCGTTCGCGGCTGGGATGGCCTGCGCCCGAGCGACCCGAAGCCGCCATCGATGAGGCAGAGTATGACCTGGCCCTGCTCGCGAGTTTGGTTGAAGCAAATGATGAAGGGGCTACCGGTCGCGCGCATTACCTCCTGACTGCGAATACCCATCTTGCACGAGCGTTGCGCGCCCGCAGCCGCCGCTGGCTACGCCGTTGGACGCCCAACGATGGGCTGGTGGATCCGGACGAACTGGCGCGGCAAAGCATGGCGAGTCATCAATTCTCGGCGCGATCTTTTTCGGCGACCGCGTTGCAGAACTACGCCAGTTGCCCGTATCGATTTTTTCTTAGCGCGATACTCCGGCTTGAAATGCGGCAGGAGCCTGCGGCAATTGAAGTGATAGATCCACTAACACGCGGGTCGTTGTTCCACGAGACGCAATTCGAGGTGCTTACCAGTATGAAGGCGGCCGGGCTTTTGCCGCTTCGTCAAGGGCCGTCATTCCGTGGAGGCGCCTCGGACGGACAAGAAGGGCCTACTTGGGCACGAAAAGAGGGGCTATTCTTGAATGGCGAAGAGGGGCGGACCTTGCATCGTGAGGAGGGGCGCTCACGGAGTGGCGCCCCTACAATGGACTCGATGGGGAGGGCGTTCGATTTGGTGGACAGGGCGTTGGATCGACTGGCGGGAGAGTATGAGGACAAATTGGCGCCGGCGATTCCGAGGGTTTGGGAGGACGGAATCAATTCGATCAGGGCAGATTTACGGGAATGGTTGCGCCGGATGGCTGACTCTGACGATGGATGGGTGCCGGAAAAGTTTGAATTGTCTTTCGGGCTGACTGACCGCGGGCCGCGCGACTCGGATCCAGATAGCGTAAGTGCACCGGTAGAGATCATTGGCGATCTCAAACTGCGGGGTTCGATAGATCTCGTTGAGCGACACTCAAGCGGGAGGTTTCGCGTGACCGATCACAAGACCGGAAAGGCGCGCGCCTCAAAGGAAACCATCGTGGGAGGGGGCAAATACCTCCAACCTCTGCTCTACGCACTTGCCGCTAAGAAGGTACTAAACGAGGGGGTTGAGTCGGGCCGTCTCTACTACTGCACTGCTGCTGGTGGCTACGAAGAACGAGTTGTTCCTCTCGATGAATTCACCCTGCAAACGGTCACTACTGTTCTGACGACGATCAGACAAGGCCTCGCCGATGCTTTTCTGCCGGCGGCTCCGGAAGAGGGAGCGTGTGGCTGGTGTGATTTCCTGGCAGTATGCGGAGGCCTCGAAGAAGTTCGTACCCGCAATAAGCCAAAAGATCGTCTGGTGCAGTTGAAGCGGATCAGGGAACTGCCGTGAACGCTTAAACCCTCGCCTTCGAGGCGTGGTGATAGGTTGGAATAGCAAAAACGATCCACGAGATTACACGAACAAACACGAAGAGTGTTCGGTGGGTCGTTGTACTTAGGAGCGACATTTGCAGGACTTGCGGAAGACAGCCGATCAGGCGGCGCGGGACCGTATTTGCGATGACCTTGATACCACGTTGGTCGTTGAGGCGGCGGCGGGCACGGGAAAAACCACCGCGCTCGTCGAGCGGATTCTTTCCGGCATCGCGTCCGGAAGGGTGAGTCTCGCCAGGACGGTCGCTGTTACCTTCACAGATTTCGCAGCGGGCGAATTGAAGCTACGACTAAGATCTGCAATCGAGGCAGCAAGGCAGAAGCACGTTTCTTCACCGCGGACAATGGAATTACTGACCGGGGCGGTACGAGAGCTTGAGGAGGCGCGCATTGGGACTATCCACTCATTCTGCGCCGATCTTCTGCGGGAGCATCCGGTTGAAGCGGGCATCGATCCCCTCTTCGAGGTTGCTCCTGACGACCTGGCGTATCCGCTTTTTGATTTGGCCTTCGAGCGATGGTTTGAAAAACAATTGGCCGTACCGGGTGAGGGAGTGAGGCGAATTCTTAGGAGGCTTCCACGACGAGGATTCGGTGGCAGGCGGAGTGGGATCCTCGCACAACGGCCGCGTGAGAGTGGGCCAAAGCCAATTTTACGGACGGCCGCGTGGGCACTTGTAAAGGAACGCGATTTTACAACGTCATGGAAACCGGTCGACGGTTTCGCTCGCGAGGCCGCCATTGATGCACTTGTGCTCGAGATGGAGGAACTAGGTGAATGGTCTGAGGTCGGTCATCCGGAACAGTGGTTAACGAAGTCACTTGGTTACCTGAAACGCTTCGTTGCGGAAATCACCCGTCTCGAGTCTCTGGGTAACCCTCGCGATTACGATGGCATTGAAGCACGATTGTTTGGGTTGCTAGGGGGCTGGGGACGGGCGAAAGATTGGAAAGCCTACTACGCGAGAGACGGTTTTCCCGCAGACGAGATCAGAAACCGTCGTGACGATCTCAAGACGCGCGTACAGGGGTTCGTCAATAATGCAGGGGCCGATCTCGCGCCTCGACTACGTGAAGAGCTCTGGCCGATCGTTGAAGAATTTGAACAATTAAAGGAGCGCGCCGGCTTTCTCGATTTTCTCGATCTCCTCCTCCGTGCTCGCAACCTAATCCGGGACAATCGCGACATCCGCACCGCATTGCAGCACCACTTCACTCATGTCTTCGTTGACGAATTTCAGGATACTGACCCTCTGCAAGCCGACATCCTAATGTTGCTTGCCGCAGATGATCCCGATCATGAGGATTGGCGCCAGGTACGACCAGTCCCGGGAAAGCTCTTCATTGTGGGTGATCCCAAACAGTCGATCTACCGTTTCCGACGAGCGGACGTCGCTCTTTACCAGGAAGTTAAGCGGCAAATAGTGGCCTGCGGAGGCGCGCTAGTTAAGTTGAATGTTAGTTTTCGTTCCGGGCCGGAGATTCAAGAGGCCGTGAATGCTGCTTTCGCGCCAGTTATGTCCAATGAGTCTTCAACCCAGGCCCATTATGTTCCCCTCGCGCCGTTCAAAACCGCCGTTGACACTCAACCCGCGATCGTAGCCCTCCCAGTCTCCCAACCATACGGCGACTTTGGAAGAGTTGTTGATTGGAAGATTGATGAGTCGTTACCCAAAGATGTAGCGGCATTTTTAGATTGGATGGTGAGCGAGAGTGGTTGGACGGTTACCGAGCGGGAGCGGCTAGGGCGAGTGCCACTTCAGCCTCGACACATTTGTCTTTTGTTCCGGCGTTTGCGTCACTACTCCACTGATGTAGCCAGGCCATATGTGCAAGCTCTTGAAGCTCATCGGATACCACACCTATTGGTTGGCGGCAGTTCCTTCCATTCGCGCGAAGAGGTGGAAGCGATCCGCAACGCACTGACTGCGGTTGAGTGGCCCAATGACGAACTCGCGGTCTTCGCTACGCTGAAAGGCCCACTCTTCGCCTTCACCGATTCGCAATTGCTGGTCTATCGCAGTCAATGCTCGACCTTGCACCCTTTTAAGAAGCCACCTGAGCGGGACGCTGGGGCAGGAGACAGGAGGCAGGAGCAGACGGCAAACTTGTCAGAATCTCTGGGCGACCCGGGCGCTAGCGCTCACGGTTCTGACGAAGTTGCTGAAGCGCTTGGGATCTTGAGGGAACTTCATCGCTGGAGGAATCGCCGTCCTATTGCCGACACGGTGGGAACACTCCTGGCCCAGACACGCGCTCACGCCGGGTTTGCCAACTGGCCCACTGGTGAGCAAGCACTTGCGAACATCATGCGTCTGACGGACATGGCTCGCCGAGCGGAGCGCAACGGGTTGATCTCTTTCCGGGCGTTTGTCGACTGGCTTGATGAGGAAGCTGAGAGCGGGGATATCGGCGATGCACCGATCATGGAAGAAGGAGTCGACGGCGTGCGCATTATGACGGTGCATAAAGCGAAGGGGCTGGAGTTTCCTGTTGTAGTATTGGTCGACATCACGGCAAAAGATTCGCGCGAGCCTTCCAAATGGGTCGATCACGCATCCGGATTGAGTGCGATCAGGGTTGCAGGTTGCACTCCGATCGAAGTCCAGGAGCATGCAGAGGAAGAGATGCGGATTGAAAAGGAAGAGGCGGCCAGAGTTCTTTATGTGGCTGCCACTCGAGCGCGGGACCTCCTGGTGGTGTGTGCAGTAGGAGACGGTGCATACGAAGGATGGTTGGCGACGCTGAACCCGGTACTGTATCCACCAGAGGATGTCAGCTTCAAACCGCAATCAACCCAGCCCAACGGCTGTCCTCGGTTTGGGGTCGACAATGTAGTTGGACGTCCGCAAAAAGCAGTGCGGCCACGGGGTTCGGTGAGTCCGGGCTTGCATCGGCCCAAAGCGGGCAAGCATCGCGTGGTCTGGTGGGATCCTTCGGTACTCAAGCCCATTAGTCAGGGGAATACTCGCTCGAGATTGACGGAGTTTCTCAAAGAAGATGACAACAAGGTTCGATCAGAAGAGGGAATTCGAGTTCATGAAGAATGGCAGAGACAGCGCGCGAGTATTCGGCAGGTAGCGGGCAAACCGGAGTGGACAGTAGTAACTGCGACCGCGCATGTCGCAAGGCCGCGGGGCGTTGAAACGACCGAGCACGGCGAGCAGGTCGACGTGGCCAAACCCGCAATCGTAGGTGAAGTCGCAGTTGAATCTATAGAGATTGCATTCTCCAGACCGCACGGAAAACGCTTTGGTATCCTTGTTCACGCCGTTCTCTCCGTCGTACCACTCAATTCGGACAATGACGCAATAGCAGAAGTCGCGCGGACTCAGGGGCGAATCTTAGGTGCTACGCAGGATGAAGTTGCCGCCGCGGTGGAAACCGTGCATCGTGCCCTCCGTCACCCTCTAATGCAGCGAGCGGCTGCGGCGGCGAAACTGGGGCGGTGTCGGCGAGAAGTTCCCGTCGGCCTGAGACTCGAGGACGGAGTGATGGTTGAAGGTGTGATAGACATTGCGTTTCAGGAGCAAAGGCCAGACAGTCCGTGGACGGTGATAGATTACAAGACTGACTTTGAGGTTAAAGGCAGGCTTGAGGAATACCGGCATCAGGTTTCCCTGTATGCTTTAGCAATCGCGCGCGCGACGGGGTTGGAAACGCGACCTGTATTGCTCAGGCTGTGAATTCTTAGCAGACTGAAAAAAAACAAACACGATCCACGAAGCAACACGAAACCGCACGCTAGCACCGCATAAAAATAACAACTGCGTAGTCGTTCGTGAAACAAGCCAGCTCGCGAGTGTGCGCTTCCTCACTGAGCCTAAGGGTATTGTCAACTTAACTCAAGAAGAACCAAAAGTAGGGATCATGCAAGATGAATTGCCCGCTCGTGCATTTCGTCATTGCAATGATGATCTCGGCGCGGAAACGATGACGATGGTAGGCAGAAACGGAAGAGCGCATCAGAGGAGTATGCCGCAGGAACTATCTGATACCTCCACTGTTAACCTGACAATACACTGCGGCGGCAACAGCTAGGGCCGGAATGCTTCAAAGAGGACCGTATTCGCTGAAACTCGCGGCGGCAAAAGGCACATAGGATGAGTCCCGAATTTGGTGGCGTGTCCGATTCCGAGTGGCTTACGGGTAGTTAGTTCGCGCCCATGAGATCAGGGCGCTCAGCGCCGGCCCGCCGCCATACTCATTGTCACCAGTGGTGGAGCCTGTGGGCTGCTGCACGGCCGTGCTGCCGATGGTGCTGCCAACCCCGACGACTCGCGGCCACGGCTCGTCGGCCCACCAACCCCAGGTAACTCCGCCCGACTGGCCCGGGGTGAACTCGTTAAAGTGGCCCATCACGTACCCGGTCTGCCCGCTGAAACTTTCCTCTCCGACGCTCGACACGACTCCGCTCCCTTGAAAAGCGGGACGTTCTCCACTCGAAAGCTCTCCGGGATAGCCTATGTATTGCCAGTATTGGCCGCTATTCCAGTCATCGTTGTAAATGCGGTAGCCGGGGTAGCCCACGATGTCGCCGATTCGTTCTTCCATGACCAACACAACGTAATCGAATGCTGTCTGCTGGTCAGAGAGCTGCCCAGGCGCCTGCAGCCAGTAGATGACCCTGGTCGCGGCGATCTCGCCCCAAGGCCCACTACCATCGAAGTAGCCCGGAGTGAAAGTAAGCCACGCCACACCACCCCCGCCGCCCCCGGTCCAGTTGATCACGTGGCTGGCGGTCAGCACGTGGCGAGGGCCGATCGTGGTTCCTGAGCCCCACTTACCAACGGTTCTGACTTTGCCTGTAGTTCGCCATGGGAAAGACTGGTCATCGAAGAGGTAGCGGTCGTCGGTGCCGAAGATGGTGCCACCGAGATCAACGTCCTCGCCCTTCTGCGGACGAAGCTGGTGGGTCGGCTTGGCCTGTTTCGGAGCGAAATTAGACGGTAGGCCAGAGGGACGGTATCCCGTGAGTTCTGCCGCGGCCAATTGCGGATCAATTTTCTTCGCGCTAAGGTTCGTGACCGGGATGCGCTCATAGCGCCGCTGACGGTGAAGGCCATTGCCATCGAGCTTCGCCACGAGGCGCAAGCGCTTGCCCTTCTTGATCAGACGTGGACGCTTCACACCGTCGAGGGACACATCCAAGAGCGACAGGGTCGCGCTCTTCAGCCTCCCCTTCGCCGGCATACGGGAACGCTTGACCAATGCCCGGTGTTCGAGCGGCTTGGTGGACTCTGTTTTGCGTGGCATGATCGTTACCTCCTTCGAGAGATGATTAAGGATAGAGAGAGGACGCGCACGACTCACTACTTTGATGACCAGGCGTTAACGTTCGTCGGCGGGAGTAGAACGCTCTGATTGAGTTAAATTCTCGTCAGTTAAGTGCAGGTTCTGACAAATGCGAGGTCCCGTAAGAACGAACACGGTGAACAGGAGCCTTTTATAACCATTAACAGGCTATGTCAAGAGGAACACTGTTAGCGGGAGAAAGCGTGCCACCGAGGTAGTATTTCAGAACCAAGACTCATTTGCCGCGCATTCTCCCAACAGCTCAGATTTAGTTGCTCTTATAAATTTATTGCAATAGGCTGAGCGTGTTTTTGATATCCGGGCGAATCGTGAGGCAAGTATATGGAAATACAGATTGCTCTCCCTTCAGGAACCAACAGCTTGCAAGAAGTGAAGGAAGCTTTAGAGGCGGATCCTGACTACGCGGCATCAGATCTGCACCTGGAACTCAGAACGGCGAAGGTCAAGTATCGCAG
>JBGTLM010000103.1:0-6832 GCA_041744135.1 Pyrinomonadaceae bacterium | reverse complement strand
GGCTATAAATATCTCACACCTACGGGGTGAAACTCAGGTGCGCCTTGCCAGCGGCCTTTAGAGACGGGACGCTATTCAAAACTTCCCAAACTGCGAGCCGTTTATCTCCTCGAGTACTGTCGCGCTCAAACTGTTCTTTTGCTTTTCAGGTTGTGATCATTGCCACGCCCGGTCAACTCTGGACGTTCGGCGTTTTCTTTGGAATTAATGAGTCCAATTAGTTTGCGCGATTTACTGTTAAGATTTCAATCCTGCCGCAGTTTTATCACAATGTTTTCGTATTTCGTTTTTCATTGTATCTTCCATAGGCGATTCCAAAAGTCAGGAGGTAACCCTAATGAAACACGGTTTATTGATTACGGTGGCATTACTTTTCTTAAGTTCGTTTGGCTCTCCGATTAACGCTTTGTCAGCGCAAGACGACTTAGAGCGGTCGGTTGCGCTGATGGGGAGAATCGGTTTTGCTAGTTCTCCGAGTTTTTCGCCTGACGGAAAAACGCTTGCCTTCGTTTCAAATTTGAACGGCATTCCGCAAGTTTGGACGATGCCCACAAGTGGAGGCTTTCCAAAATTGGTAACGGCGTTTGACGACCCGGTTGGATTTGTCACGTGGTCGCCCGACGGCAATTGGCTTGCCTTTAACGTCGCTCCGGGCGGCGGTTTTAACGAGCAGATTTACGTGGCGCGTCCCGACGGCAGCGAGCTACGGCGTTTGACCGAAGGCGGCAAGGAAAACAATTTTTTGGGCGATTGGACACACGACGGCAAACATATTTTCTTCTCGTCAAATCGGCGCAACCCAGCCTCAACCGATTCGTATTTGCTCGATGTAAAAACGGCTCAGATGCGCATGGTTGCCGAAAACAAAGGCACGGGTGGCATCAACGAAATCAGCCGCGACAATCGCCGCGCAATCGTCAGCCGTTTGCTCAATCGCGGCGACAACAACCTTTATTTGATTGATGTCGCAACCGGCAAAGAGACTTTGCTCACGCCGCACGAAGGACCCGGAAGGTTTGGTGACGCGCAGTTCACACCCGACGGACGCACGATTTATTTTGCTTCAAACAAAGACCGCGATTTGCTCGCGCTCGCCCGCGTCAAAATTGACGAGAACGGACAGCCCGGGGCAATCGAAGTCGTAGCCGAGAGAGACGACGGCGAATTTTCGGGCGGAGTGATGAGCGACGACGGTGCGATCATGGTTTTGGTTTGGAACATCGCCGGGCGCAGCGAACTTGCGTTTTACGATTTGAGAAATAATCGGATGACGGCCGGACCGAAGCTGCCTGGAGAGATTGCTGGTGGTTTTGATTTCACAGACGACAGCACACGTTTAGCGATGGTTCTTTCGGGCGCGGCATCCCCCGCCGACGTTTGGACGCTGGACTTGCGTACAAAGCAATTCACACAATTGACCCACAGCCAGCACGCCGGAGTTGATTTGATCAAAATGGTGCGCCCGGAACTTGTCGACTATACGGCGCACGATGGATTGAAGTTGAGCGGCTGGCTTTACAAACCGCACGGCGCGAAAGGCGCGATGCCGATTGTGCTCAGCTTTCACGGCGGACCCGAAGGTCAAGAGCGACCCGGTTTCAACCCAACTTATCAAGCGTTGCTGATGCGCGGCATCGCTGTCTTTGCGCCGAACGTGCGCGGCTCGTCCGGCTTCGGCAAAAAATTCGTCAATCTCGACAACGGCGCGTTGCGCGAAAATGGAGTCAAAGACATCAAAGCATCAGTTGATTTTGTCGTGAAAAGCGGAATCGCCGACCCGAAACGAATCGGCATTATGGGCGGTAGCTACGGCGGCTATATGGTGATGGCTGGGCTGACCGAATATCCTGAATTGTTCGCTGCCGGAGCAAATCTTTTCGGCATCACGAACTTTGAAACATTCTTCAAACACACGCAGCCGTGGATGGCGGCAATCTCGAAAATCGAATACGGCAATCCCGAAACCGAAGTCGTGATGCTCCGACGGCTTTCGCCGATTCATCGCATTGACCGAATCAAAGCCCCAACTATTGTTCTGCACGGCGCGAACGACACAAATGTTCCGGTCATCGAAGCCGAACAAGTTGTCGAAAATCTGAAGCGGCGCAATGTGCCGGTCGAATATGTTTTGTTTGCGGATGAAGGTCACGGCTGGCGAAAAACGCCGAATCGCGTCCGCTCGGCGGTGTCAATCGTCAAGTTTTTCGAGACTCATCTCAAGGGCAATTGAACAACGGAATGAGATTGGCGGCGCGAGCATGATCCTTACACTTCAATTCGGGTCACGTTTCGGCACCAGTACACGGCGGCGAAGTGTGAGTACCACTTCTTCACGCTGATTGCGTGCCCGCGTCTCGACGTAGACGATCCCGCGATCGGGTTTCTCTTTCGATTCCCGCTTGTCGAGCACCTCGGTCTCAGCATAGATTGTGTCGCCATGAAAAGTCGGCGCCACATGCTTAACGTTCTCGTATTCAAGGTTGGCGATGCACCTCCCGCTTACATCCGCGACCGACATGCCGACCGCGAGGCTGAAGATGAACGTGCCGTTGACCAGCCGCCGTCCGTGCTGCGTGCTTTGGGCGTAGTGTTCATCAATGTGCAGCGGGTGTTGGTTCATGGTCATCAAACTGAACCACGTGTCGTCGAACTCCGTGACCGTGCGCCCCGGCCAATGTTTGTAGACGTCACCCACTTCAAACTCTTCGTAGTATCTGCCGTAGCCCATCGCTGCTCATTCTCCTCTCTCAGTACGAGCGCGGCATACCCAGCACGTGCTGGCCGAGATAGGCCAGGATCAGGTTGTTGGCCACCGGCGCCGTCAGGTAGAGCCTCGTCTCGCGAAACTTCCGTTCGATATCGTAATCCTTAGCGAACCCGTATCCGCCGTGGGCATCCATGGAAGCGTTCGCCGCTTGCCAGGAAGCCTCTGACGAGAGAAGCTTGGCCAGATTAGCCTCGGCCCCACACTTCTGCCCGGCATCGAAGAGGGCTGCGGCTTGCAAACGCACTAGATCTGCTGCCGCGATGGCGGCATAGGCTCGCGCGATCGGAAACTGCACCCCCTGATATTTACCAATGGGACTGCCGAAGACCACGCGCTCGGATGAATACTGCACCGCGCGCTCGATAAAGAACCGGCCATCGCCGATACACTCAGCGGCAATCAGGATGCGTTCGGCATTCATGCCATCGAGAATGTAGCGAAAGCCGCGCCCCTCTTCACCAATCAGATTCTCGACCGGAACTTCGAGATCGTGGAAGAACACTTCATTGGTCTCGTGATTCATCATGGTGTGAATCGGACGAACTTCGATCATCCCGGGAGCTGCCTGGCGCAGATCTACCAGGATGGTCGAGAGGCCAAACGTCTTATCGCCTTCCTCAGCCTGAACCGACGTTCGCGCCAGTAGGAGGAGCAAGTCAGAGTGCTGGACGCGCGAAGTCCAGACCTTCTGCCCGTTGATGACATAACGGTCGCCTTGACGCACCGCCATGGTTCGGATCTTTGTCGTATCACTGCCGGCAGTTGGCTCGGTTACCGCGAAGGCTTGCAGGCGCAACGCGCCGGACGCGATCTCGGGAAGATAACGCCGCTTCTGTTCAGCGCTTCCGTGACGAAGGACCGTCCCCATAATGTACATCTGAGCATGACAGGCGGCGGCATTCCCACCTGAGCGGTTAATCTCTTCGAGGATGATGCCGGCCTCGGTGATGCCCAATCCGGCGCCGCCAAACTCTTCGGGAATCAAAGCCGCCAGATATCCAGCGTCCGTCAGAGTCTTGACGAAATCGTCGGGGTATCCTTCGTGCGCATCCAGTTCGCGCCAGTACGAATTAGGAAACCGAGAGCACAGGTCCCGCACGGCTCTGCGCAGCATCTCTTGTTCCTCATTGAGTTGAAGGCCAATAGCGGGCCGAGTTGATAGCGTCATAGTTGAATCCTCGGGTTCACCGAGTCTATTGTTTCGTGACCCGGTTCAGACGCCACACCCTGAGAAATCAGTTCGGAAATCTCCGCATCGCTCTTACCGATCTCGCGCAGCACCGTCCTCGTGTGCTGGCCGCTGACCGGCACCCCGTCGTAGCGCATCCGCTCTCCGGATAAGCAGATCGGGTTTGCGATCGCCGGAATGGGGCCCCGCAGCGAAGGCGCTTCAACGAAAGCTCCAAGCTCACGCAGTTGCGGGTGATTGAGTGTCTCGGCGAGATCGCGCACTTGACCGCACGGGATATCCAGTTCGGCGAGACGTTGGAGCCAGTAACGCTGTGAACGCGTGCGGATGGTCTCGGCGATCATGGCTTCCAGCTCATCCCGATGGCGAACGCGCAGCTCGTTGTTAAGGAAGCGTGGATCATCAACCCACGATGGATGACTCAGTGCCTGCTCGCAGAAAAGCCGCCAGGCAGACTGGCTCAGCACGGCAACATTAACGAACTTTTCGTCGGAGCATTGATAAGGCCCGTAGGGCGTAAGGAGGTGATGCCTGGCGCCAATGCGCTCGGGTGTTTCGCCTCGAAACCAGTAAAAATATGGATAATACCCCAGCCACGAGACCAGGCAGTGCAACATCGAGATGTCGATCTCCTGGCCGGGACCAGTGCGGTCGCGCTGGATCAAGGCCAGCAGGATTGCCTGGTTGGCATACATCGCCGCCGAAATATCTGCGATTGAAATCGGCACCTTACAAATCTCGCCGGGAGTGCCGTTCATCGACAGGACGCCACCCTCTCCCTGTACCAACAGGTCGAAAGCTTTTTGGTCGCGATACGGGCCTCGTTGGCCATACCCAGAAATGTGGCAATACACGACTCTTGGATTCGAGCGGGACACATCGTCATAACCCAGACCCATCCGCGCGATTGTGCCTGGCGAGAAGCTTTCGATGATTACGTCGGCGCGGGCAGCCAGCGTGCCGGCAATCTGCCGGCCGCGAGAGTCCTTCAGATTAAGCGCTACGCTTTCTTTGTTGCGGGCATTCCAAACGTATGCGGAACTCAGGCCGTGAACGACGCTGTCCCATTCAGTAGTCAACTCTCCACCGATCCGCTCAATTTTGATGACCCGCGCGCCAGCATCAGCCAGCATCGCAGCCGCCATCGGCCCAGAGACGCTCATACTAAGATCAAGTACGAAAATCCCACTCAAAATGCCGCCCATCCGTCATGCTCCCTTCAGCCGTGTCGTGTGTCTCTTAACCAAGCGTGAATGGATCGCGCGTTTGGCCCTCGAGTTCGACCCAGACTGCCTTTACCTGCGTATATTCATGCAGTGCCTCCAAGCCGTTTTCCCGGCCGATCCCACTCATCTTATAGCCACCAAACGGGACGTTGAAAGAGAGGACTCGGTACGCATTGATCCAGATTGTTCCGGCCCGGATGGCGTGCGCCACTCGATGGGCTCGTTGACCGTCCCGGGTCCAAACGCCGGCGGCGAGACCGTACTGCGTATCGTTTGCTTGCGCTATGACCTCTGCCTCCGTGCTGAAGCTGATGACCGAAAGGACCGGTCCAAAGATTTCCTCCCGGGCCACCCGCATACTGTTATCCACTTGCGTCAGAATGGTTGGCTCAATGAAGTAGCCGTCCCGAAGGCTGGGATCCGCGGGCTGCTTTCCCCCGCAGACGAGCTGCGCGCCTTCCTGTTGGCTAATGTCAATGTAGCTTTTGATCTTCGCCAACTGCTCCTTGAAGGCGACCGGACCCATCTCCGTGGCCGGATCCAGTGGATCACCCAGCTTAATGGTGCGCGCCCGCTCTGCCAACCGGCTTACGAGCGCGTCGTGGATTGACTCATGGACAAAGAGTCGGGATCCTGCAATACAGGTCTGACCGGTTGCCGCGAAGATGCCGGCGATCACTCCATTGGTCGTAGCGTTCAGATCGGCATCGTCAAACACGATGTTGGGCGACTTGCCACCGAGTTCGAGGGTTACTCGGGCCAGATGATCGGCCGCTCCCTTCATCACTTCTTTGCCGGTCTCTGTGGATCCGGTGAAGGCCACTTTATCTACTCTCGGATGCCGGACCAAAGTTCGTCCGGTTGTCGGGCCGAACCCCGTGATCACGTTGAAGACACCGGGAGGAAAGCCAGCCTCGGTAAAAAGTCGGGCGAACTCCAGGGTGGAGGCTGGCGTTTGCTCGGCAGGCTTGATGACGAAGGTACAGCCAGCCGCCAGCGCCGGAGCCAGCTTGAAGGCGAGCAGGAGGAGCGGCGAGTTCCAGGGCAGGATTGCGCCCACCACACCAATCGGCTCTCGACGGGTATAAATGAAGAAGTTCGGCTTGTCTGAAGGGATCGTTTCGCCATGAATCTTGTCGGCGGCGCCGGCAAAGTAGTAAAACCACTCCGGGATGGCCTTCAGCTGCCCATTCATCTCGCGCCGGAGCTTGCCATTGTCGGTGCTCTCAATCGTGGCTAGGTGTTCTGCATTCTCCGCAATTAGATCGGCCAACCGGCGCATTAGCCGCGCTCGCTCGGTCCCGGTCATCCGGCCCCATGGCCCTTCATCGAAGGCCGTACGGGCCGCTTGCACAGCGACGTCCACGTCCTCGTCCCCTGCTTCGGGAACCACCGCCCAGACGCGACCGGTGTAGGGATTGATGCTCTCGAGAGTTTTGCCGGAGCGAGCCTCCACCGATTTCCCGTTGATGAGCATTCGATATTGGCGAATCTCTCCGGCTCGAGGCGCCTCAATCAACTGACTAATCATAGTGTGATGCTCCTCCATCAGACCGGCACCGCTGGGCTGCGCGCCGAAAGAATTTGAACGTTCAAGCAGGCGGGCCGATTGGCGGAGAGACTCGCTGAAAGCGCATCGCGCAGCGACGC
>JBGTLM010000102.1:0-20715 GCA_041744135.1 Pyrinomonadaceae bacterium | reverse complement strand
TTCGCATTGTCCCGTGATCGGTGAAAGTGACGGCTATGCTCTTTTTGTCCACATCCAGACCGCCGAAGATGTCGTAGTCACGCGGAATAAAGGTGCGCTGTGCAAGCTGATCTATCATGGTCGTTTCTCCTCGAATTAGCCAGGTCTTTTTGCTTGGCTTATTCTAGACGCTCAACCTGACATTCATCATACTTGTCTCCAAGGAGCGGCCTTTTTGGACTGGATTGCCCGTTTCACACAGTCTGGGTTGCGGGTTGTCTCCCGCGTCACAAACTGGTAGTTTGCCGGCAATGCTGGCGCCAACCTTCAAAGATATCGTCGCGGCCCGCGAATTCATCGCGGCCTACCTGCCTAAGACGCCGCTCGTTCGCATCGCCAAACTTTCCGAGGAGCTGGGCTGCGAGTACTACGCCAAGTTAGAAAACCTGCAACCGACCGGCGCCTTCAAAGTGCGCGGCGGCGTCAACCTGGTAGGCAATGAGGTCGGAACCACCCGCAGCAGCGGGCGGGTTGATGACGCCTTCAACGATAGCGAGCGGGTCAATCACACCACGGGGCAGTCCACATTGATCACCGCCTCCACCGGCAATCACGGCCAGTCGATCGCCTACGCAGGCCGGCTCTTCGACACGCGCGTAATAATTTATGCTCCAACTGAGAACGTCAACGAAGCGAAGATGCAGGCGATGCGAGACCTGGGCGCCGAAGTCCGTTTGCATGGCAGCGATTTTGATGAGGCGCGCCTGGAATGCGAACGCGTCGCGCGCGCAGAAGGGTTCCGTTACGTCCACTCGGCAAATGAGCCGAAGTTGATTGCCGGAGTCGGCACAATTGGCCTGGAGATTTTCGCAGACCTGCCCGACGTCGACGTAATCATCGCCCCCGCGGGCGGCGGCAGTTGCGCCTCAGGTAATTGCATCGTCGCCCATCAACTCAACCCAAACGTTCGCGTCATCGCCGTTCAGTCTGAAGCCGCGCCGGCCATGTGGCACGCCTGGGGCAATCGCACCTTAGATCCTTATCCGACGATGAAGACCGAGCATGAAGGTCTAGCCACCCGCGTTCCTTTTGAAATGACGAACAAGATTCTTTGGGAGCTGCTCGACGATTTCGTTCTCGTTACTGACGAAGAGATCAACGGAGCGATTCGTCTGCTCACCCGACATGCAAAGCAGGTTGCCGAAGGCGCCGGCGCCGCTTCCCTAGCTGCCGCAATCAAGCTCCGCGACGGGCTACGCGGCAAGAAAGTAGTAGGCATCGCGACGGGAGGCAACATTCCGCTCGAGCGCTTTGCGAAGTTAATGACCGGGAAATCGGAATACTAAGAGAGAAGAGGAAATTCTTATGTCAAGACTCAGACAGGGTTTCATACCGAGACGAACCGTTCAACATGATCGCTGGCTCTTCTTCCCGCCCGCTCTCGTTTTCGCCCTTGCGTTTGCAGCCTCAGGCCGCTTGGATGTTAGCTCCGCAAGAACCGCAAACAGCTCAGTGACTAGGGAGAAGAGTTCAGCGAGGGCAGCGAACAGCGCAACGGGAGAGTCGCGGTTTACGACGCTCGACGGAGCGCGCATACATTACGTGAACTACGGCAAGGGCAGCGAAGCCCTGGTCTTGATTCACGGTTGGACGGTCAACCTGAATAACTGGCGTGACCAGGCGCCTGACTTCGCGAAGCGGAATCGCGTGATTGCAATCGATCTTCCAGGCCACGGCCAGAGTGATAAGCCACAAATTAAGTACAGCATGGAACTTTTCGCGCGCGCGGTTGATGTCGTCTTGCGCGATGCGAAGGTGAAGCGCGCGGTGTTAGTAGGCCACAGCATGGGAACGCCGATAGCCAGGCAGTTCTATCGCAAGTATCCGCAGAAGACCCTCGCGATTGTCGTTGTCGACGGCGCGCTGCGGCCGTTTGGCGACCAGGCGATGATGGACCGCATGGTCGCTGGTGTTCGCGGTCCAAACTACAAAGAGGTTCTGAGCCAGATGTTCGCCGCAATGACGGGGCCGAATCTCACCAGCGAGGCCCGGGAGCGAATAAAAGCTTCCTCTCTGAATACGCCGCAGCACGTTTTGGTGAGCGCGATGGAAGGAATGGCGGACAGTTCAATTTGGGGAGCGGACAAAATCAACGTGCCGCTATTGGCGATCATGGCAAAGAATCCGTTTTACCCGCCCAATATCGAAGCGTCTTATCGAGACGTTGCGCCCAAGATGGATTTCCAGATGTGGGAAGGTGTGGGCCACTTCATAATGATGGAGCAGCCGAAGCAGTTTAACGAAGCAGTGTTGGCGTTTCTGAATAAGAATAGGTTTCTGAAGAAGTAGACAGCCCTGAGCTACTCACCTGCCGCCGCCAGGAGGTACTGACCCCATGGGACTGCGGCTTGATTGATGGGTTGCCATAACCCACCCGCTACCGCGAGGTGTTACTGACCTCATGAGACCGCGGCGTGAGTGATTGGTAGTCCGGAATCAGCAGCTACTGAGAGGTTGATCCTAATTAGCACTCACTCATGCCCCGATCCAATGAGGTCAGTACCACGTCGCGGTAGCGGGTGGGTCGCTCGTTAGCAATGCTCAATCATCAAAGTCTGGCAAGTCATCTCCCTGACCGTTCAATACATAGTCGATAGCTCTGGCAACGCTTTGTTCGTTCCATAACCGTCTCTTGCTACCTCCATCCGCCCACGGACTAAATGGATGAGCCAAAGTCCATCTTGCCTCAATTGCCTGGCACCGCCTGAGACGGCGAATAGATGACTGGGGACGGACGGCTCCGGCCCGCAATCGAAATGGAAGGAAGTGAGCAATGGCGGTGGGCAGTTCTCGGTCATCGGTGCAGTCAGCAAGTGGCCGTCAGCACGGTTAGCTTTGCAATGTCGAAGGAGCTTGTTAAGTCTCCTGAAGAATCGCCTGGAATCTTAAGGCGTCTTGTGTCATACGAGCGTTGTTAAAGAAGACGTAGGGTGTGTTCGTTTTCGCCGGACCCTTTGGCAACATTGCCGCTAACTCACGCAACTCGCCTTCCTCATACTCGTATCGCCATCCGTTTCTACCGTGTAACCTAAAATAGAGCTTGTCCTGAGTTACGCTCTGAGACGAAAAGGGATCGACCGCGTGCCACAATTTCAGATCGTCGCATATCCTTTTCACAATTTTACTATCCCAATCGCCCCGTGGTTCCCAACCGAAATTAAATTGTTCGTTGGGATTCTTCTGACGGTTGAGGTTCCCAAAGAACTCCTCCAGATTTGAAATGTTTTCTTTGGTCTGTTTAAAGCTAGCTGGGCACTGAAACAAAATCGTGCTGGCTTTCAAAGCGTGGGCGCAGGCAAGCGTGACTTCCCACGCCTCCTTAACTATGGAGGTAGCACGGAAGTATCCGGCATCCTGCTTTTCGGGTTCGGATAGCTTCTTCTTCAAGCGACGATAGGTAGGACTTTTGCCGTCGTGTGTAATTAACTGCCAGGCTTTCAAAACAAACTCAAAATCAGGAGCTGTGTTTTCACGCCAGCGCGCAAGCGTAGATATTCTGGGCGGTTGGTAAAATGTATGTTGAACCTCGACGCAAGAAAACAATTGGGCATATTTTACTCTCGCGATTCCAAATCCAGATGTGCCTATACGTGACCTGCTCTTCATCGTTCCCAACCGATTGAGCTTCTGAACCGGTTCGCCAAGAAATATATTATCAAACCAATCAGATTTTTGGTGTGCGTCTTAACGGCTTCGCCTGATGTGAGGAGGCGGCTACGCCCTTCCGTCAAAGTCGGTGTCTGATTATTGGAGCTGCGCCCCGATGGGGCTTAGCCAAAAGTCTTTGAAAAAGACGAGTACGGCGGGGCCAAGCCACCGCCTCGCATCAGGCGACGCAGCCGGAGCGGAAATTGATAGTCCATTTCCGCCTTCTGTGGGAACGGTCGTAATCGATCTCGCCTCCTGACCGCTTCGAAGCGGCTTCACCCGTTAGTCATGCACAAGGATGATTTGGGCAACGGTTGGGATCACGCGAAACTCCTTCCTCGTCAGAGAGGCTGATGTGCGCGCTCGACCCTTCCGCTCTTTCCTTTCCGTAGGTTGTTATCAATATAACCGAGGCAACGATCACGGCGGCGGCGATCAGCGTGCGCGCTGTCAGAGGCTCGCTCGCAATGACCCACCCTAGTAGAACCGCCACTACCGGATTCACGTAGGCAAATGTTGCTACCCTCGTCGGAGAGACCGTGCGCAAGAGCCAACTGTAGGCAGTGAAAGCAACGATAGAGCCAAACACGGTCAGATAGAAGAGCGCCCCGATGGAAAGCCATGAAGCTTGGTTGAAGTTGAGCCTTCTATACTCTCCGGTCAGCAAACCCATAAGAACAAGCAGCGTCCCGCCCGCCAGCATCTGCATTCCTGAAGCAAGGGGCGCCGAAGCCCTGACCGGATGGCGGATGGAGTAGACAGAACCTCCGGCCCACGCCAAAGCCGCAGCGATGACGACGCCCGCACCGATCAAGCTCATTCCCGTGCTTGCATCGCGTCCTCCGAATCCACCACTTACGAGTACTGCGACGCCCGCCAACCCGGTAAGCAGCCCGAGGAATACTTTCGCGTTAGGACGCGCGCTTCCCAGACTCCAGTTCAACATCACGATCCACGAAGGCTCTGTAGCCAAAAGCAACGCCGTCAATCCTGAAGGCAAATAGCTCTCAGCCCATGTCACGCCACCGTTGCCGCACAATAACAGCAGCCCACCAATGATGAATGCCCGACGCCATTGTTCGAAGGAAGAACGCCCGCTGGTAGCTGCGTTCCCGCCACGAAAGCCGGCCCAAGCGAATAGAATCGCGCCGGCCGACAGGAACCTGGTCGCGGCCATCAGGAAAGGCGGGAGGGTACCTATTGCGTATTTGATCGCCAGAAAGGTTGAACCCCAGATCAAATAGACAGCCGCAAACGCCAGAATGATCAGAGCAGGCGACGGTTGCTTTTTCGGCGCGGAACGGGCGTGGTCGCTTTCACTGAGCGAAAACAATGACACTTGGGACTCCGCGGCCTTGGAGGCCCCGAGCTCTTCGGTTTTCTCCTTTTTCAACTCGGGTTTTACCATTTGCCCACTTGAAGACCTGCCGCTCCTTCAACCGATGCCGGAGTGGGATTTTTTCTGTCGATACTGTCTTTCATATATGAATCTTTTTCTAATCTGTATTTTGCACATGAAGCATTGCCGACGCGACCTGTTAGGAACATGCCAGTCTTACTCGGGGCTCCCGGGAACAGCCTCGCTCCGTATGATTTCTTTACTCCAATAGAGATGAATCAATCAAGGCAATTTGTCTACAGGTGATAGAAATTGAGCCTCTCGCGCCCGCCGCCCGCGAAGCGCGGGTTTCGGAGAACTCAGTTCGCACAACCGGGGCTGGTCGGCTGTTTACACAACGCCCAGGAATCTGCTACTTTGTCACCCTCTCACTTCCAACGCGGCAAGTGTTCTGCCGCCAGTGATCAAGTTAGCCCAGTACGGTATCTCTACAAACCACGTCATGTGATGTGGTTTCGATTGATGTGGACCATTGCCCTCCTGCTGTTCCAACAATGGCGGGGTCGCCGCAACGGTCCTCGGCAACAGATAGTACTAGGGCATTTCTCACCTGAACAAACCATAAGGTGGTTTCAGATTCTATCTAGCGAGGTCTCCACCTTGTACAGCAATTGGGCGAGCTGCTGCCTTACCTCAACCAAAACTAATGGAGGCGCAAATGATTCGTAAAATTTTGGTCTTGACATTCCTGGGCGTTGCGCTCGCAGCCGCCTCGATGTTTCCGTTACGAAAGTCCGATGCCGCACACACGCTTCAGCGACCGGGCCAACCGATACCGTCCGTGGGCCGCGCTCTACCAAACTTTGACATTCGCCTCGCAGACCGAGGCGAGTTTCTTGATTACGATCTCACTTCTGCGGCAGGCAAGCAGAGTGCGACGCAGAACGCTGCGACTCGTGCCCGAGTTTCCCTTTTTGATCAGTTCCGCTCCAGTTCTACATCCGAAGTCGGACAAAACCTCCGCGCCGTGGTTAATGAAGCTGGGGCGATGAAAAACTTCTTCATCGATGGGGCGACGCTTTCTGAGCCGCAATCGGATACCGCGGACAATATTGCTCGCAATTTTCTGAACCGCCATAACGCGCTCTTTGCACTGTCAACGGCCGACGTCGCCAACCTGAAACTGGCGAAGGAAGACAACGACCGCGGGACCGTCTTCCTGGATTACTTCCAGACTATCGGCGGGATTAAAGTGTTTGAGGGACAAGTTCAGGTAGTAGTAAACAAGAACGGCGAAGTGCTTTCCGTCCGCGAGGGGTTCCTGGTCGACAGTCCGCAGGTCAAACTCAGATCCACACTGACCGAGGCAAAGGCGATCGCCAAAGCTTTTGAGTACGCCGGAAAAACCGTCACCCCGGCGTTTGCCGAGACTTACATGCGAACGTCGGAAAGCGAGATGTCTCGATTTGCCAACCCGTTGGACTTGAATCTTGAAGAAGTACTTTCTGAATTAAACGTCGTGCGGGTGGGCGGTGGGACGCGCCTGGCATGGCACGTCTATGCCGAGGTCGGCCCTGACGAATGGTACGAAATCCTGGTCGACGCACACACCGGAGAATTGCTTCTGCGTCATAACCTATACGTGTTTGAGGCGCAGGGCACGGTCTACACCGAAGCTCCGGACAAGGGCGCGCGCCAGCTGGTCTCCTTCGTTGGCGACACGAGCATCAACACGGCGGCCGGATGGATGGGCACATCAACCGTGACCACAGGTAATAATGCTGAGTCGTACCTCGACACGGATGCCAACAACGCGCCGGATGCAAACAACGGCTCCGGCCTCTCAAACGGTCACGCGTCGGCAGCCAATCAGGATTTCACCTTCCCGTTCTCGACTACTGTTGATCCGCGCACGCAGCAGGCCGCAGTGGTGACGAATCTTTTTTACTTCAACAACTTCATGCACGACTTCTCATACGACCTTGGCTTTACTGAGACGGCGCGCAATTTCCAGGTCAACAATTTCGGCCGCGGCGGCACGGGCAACGATTCCGTGCGGGCGGAAGCTCAGGATGGTTCTGGGACGAACAACGCTAACTTCGCGACGCCGCCTGACGGTTCGCGGCCGCGTATGCAGCAGTACCTGTTCACTTCGCCCAATCCAGACCGCGACAGTTCCTTGGACGGCGACGTGGTCTTCCACGAATACGGGCACGGCATTTCCAACCGGCTGATCGGCAACGGCAGCACCGCGCTTAGCGGCACGCAGTCAGGCGCGATGGGCGAAGGATGGTCTGACTTTTGGGCGATCACCATCAACAACGACGGCGCGGTAGGCGAGTACCCCACCAACAATCCTAACGGCATCCGCCGGGCCGCCTACAGCGTTCCAGCCAACGCCGTGCACGACTCATACGCGGACTTGGGCGCCGGCGGGTTCCAGGTTCACCGGGATGGCGAAGTTTGGGCGGCGACGCTTTGGGACTTGCGCGCAACACTGGGCGCGGCAACTACAAATCTGTTGGTGCTCAATGGCATGAAGTTCACGCCGAATCGCCCGTCGTTTCTCAATGCTCGCGACGGCATCCTCTCGGCCGACCAGAGCCTGAACGCCGGGGCCAACCGCTGCGCCATCTGGACCGTCTTCGCGCGCCACGGAATGGGTGTGTCAGCGGTCGGTAACGATGGCACAACACACACTGCCGCGACGGATCTGCCGACCGATTGCGGAGGCACTTGTACCTTCTCCATCAATCCGACCCGCGCCAGCTATGCGGCAGCCGGCGGCACGGGCAGCGTTACAGTGACTGCGGGGGCCGGCTGCGATTGGACCGCCGTGAGCAATAGCTCGTTCATCTCGATCACTTCGGGCAGCAGCGGCAGTGGCAACGGAACGGCTAGCTATTCCGTCTCCAACAACACGGGAACGTCGTCGCGCAACGGCACGATGACGATTGCCGGTCTTTCCTTTACCGTAACGCAGGCGGGCACAGGGGGTGGCGGCTGCACCAACCTGATTTCGAACCCGGGCTTTGAGACCGGCCTTCCCCCTTGGGTCACTAGTGGGCAAGTGAGCCGCAGCACCGGGGCCTACCCGCACAGCGGCGTCGCTTACGCTATCATTAATGGCGTAAACGGCTCCAGCGGCACGCTTTATCAAACCGTCACTATCCCGAGTGGATGCGCCAATCTCAGCTTCTGGTTGAATATCACCTCGAGCGAGGCGGCCGGCGCCGCAGTCTTTGACAGGCTCTTCATCGAAGTGCGGAGCACGGCGGGGACTCTGCTGGCTACCATCGCGACGTTCAGCAACCAAGAAGAAGGCACGGCAGGGGTCTACGTGTTGAGGGGACCGTACAATCTCAACAGCTTCGCCGGGCAGACGGTGCGGATTCAGTTCCGCGGCACGAATGACATCACGCTGCCTACGTCATTCCGCGTGGATGACGCGTCGGTGCAGTAGACAGTCGGTTGGTAAGAGTGAGCAGTGGCAGAAAGGGCACGGCGCTAATGAATCTTCGCCGTGCCCTTTTCTGCTCCCTGCTATTGCCTCCGATTACTGACTGCTGCTTACTGCTTCTTGCCTACCGCCTTCCGCGAGGCTGGCGCGGCAGGCGTTACCGTTACGATCGTGCGCCGCCGCTGGTGGTCGTCTTTCTTGTTACTACATCCGCTCGCCGCTCGCGATCACGCAGATTACGAGAACGAATCGGAGCAAACGAGTTTGGGTTGCTACCGTCGTCCTAATTTGCGTCTTTGTCTCCTTCGCGTCTTTGCGTGAAACTATCTCGGTTGCGGCCTAGGCTGCGCTGCGTAATCTGAGGATTGGAATGCGTTGGATTGATGGACTAGCGAAACTGATTGTCGTCTGCTGATGGTCCATAGAGGGCTGGGACTTTCGCGCCCATCAAACGCAGATAGACTGTCATCTGCCCGCGGTGATGCGCCCAATGATTAATGGTGTCCTGGATCATCACGTGGCGAGGCGACTCCATGACGACCTGTCCCCCTGCCAGTAGCCGCCAGGAGGTCAGCAGGTGCTCTTCAGTGGTCTGCTCGAGAGCCGAACGTGCGTCAGTTGCGGCCTTGTCGAGGGCCTCAAGGAACGCCTCGCTCGTGTCCATCCGTTTCTTTTCCCATGTCGAGCCGTCCGCTGGAGCCACGTCCAGCTCGTCCTGCGTGATCTCCATGGCAATCCACGTAGGAATCGTGGCCACCATGTTTGCCAGATAGCCAAAGATCATCGACTTTTCGTGCGGCTTCCAGTCGTACTTGCCCTCGGGCACCTGCTCCAGAGCGCTGCGCGAACGCTCCACCTCGCGGGTCAGCTCTGCCAGTAAAAACTCTGTCAGGTTCATACGTGTCTCCTTATCGATATGATATTGCAGTCATCATCATACTGCTTGATCTTTGCGGGGTGAAGCGGTGTGACTATCCACAGATTATTAAGCGTTCGGATTGGAAACTCGGCAAGCGACGGCATCGACGGTAGGAAGCAGAGTTGGAGCCTCACACTCGGGGCGCAAGAAGCCTTCTGATCATCTGCGGTAGCAAGCGCGAGGTTCTTATGAGGGAGCCGGTGGTGAAGTGAGTTGCTAAACCTTGAAAGAGTCTTTGCGCACCAGGATCATAGCGGAACCACCAGAGGTCCGGGAGAAACGAAATGCGGTTGACGTGAATATGACGCGGCGATACGAGCTCGAGTAGGCCCATGCGTCCATGGGTGCGGCCATATCCGCTTTCTTTGATTCCGCCCCAGGGGGTTTGGGCAATACCGTGTGTATAGAGCACTTCATTGACCATCACAGTTCCGGCCTCTATGCGTTCCGCCAGGCGACGGCCGCGAGTAATATCCCTGGTCCAAACGCTAGCAGTCAAACCGAAGACGCTGTCGTTTGCCAGCTGTATGGCTTCGTCTTCAGTCTTGAAAGTCATTACCGGGAGCACTGGACCAAAAGTCTCATCGCGCATGATCGTCATCCGGTGATCTACATTCGTCAGCACCGTGGGCGGATAGAAATAGCCGCTCAGGCTAGAGCGTTTTCCTCCAATGACTACCTTGGCACCGCGCTCGACCGCGTCTAACACATGCTCTTCGACAATTCGCAGTTGTCTCTCATTGGTCATAGCGCCGACGTCGGTGCCTTCTTTCGTGCCCACTTCCTGCCGCAGCGCTTGCGTCTGCGCCAGCACGCGCGCGAGAAAGTGCGGCGCGATTGATTCGTGCACGTAACAGCGCTCGACTGAAGCACAGGCCTGACCGGAATTCGCGAAAGCACCCCAGACAGCACCCCGCGCGGCGTTTTCAATGTCGGCGTCTGCCAACACCACCATCGGATCTTTACCGCCCAGCTCAAGCACCACGGGCGTGAGATGCTTCGCCGCGGCCTCGGCAACGCGCTTGCCGGTGGCCACGCTGCCGGTGAACATAATCTTGTCGACGCGAGCGTCAATCAGGGCGGCGCCGGTTGAGCCGTCGCCGGTCACAATCTCCAACAAACCTTCAGGCAAACCGGCCCGAGTAAAGATCTCGCCAATCTTGAGAGCCGTGAGCGGAGTAAGCTCGCTGGGTTTGAGCACGACGGCGTTGCCGCTCATTAAAGCCATCACGACTTCTTCAGCAGGTGTGCCAAGGGGAAAATTCCATGGCGAGATGATTCCTACAACCCCCATCGGCTTATAAATAATCCGAGACGAGCGGCCCATCAAACCATACTGACCAATGTCGATCTTTTGTGGTCGCAGGAGGCCGGCAGTGTGATGTGAGAAGTAGTGCATTGCCTCAAGCGTGGGTACTACCTCCATCGAGGTCGCTTCGGATACCGGCTTGCCGGTTTCGTGCGAGATAAGCGTAGACAGCTCCTCTATCTGCCCCAGCATGATCGCGCGGGCTTTGAGTATCACGCGGCCCCGCTCTTTGAACGAAAGACCAGCCCAGGCCGGCTGCGCTGCTCGGGCCCGACTTACGGCCTGAACCACTTCTTCGGGAGAAGTTAGCGGCACGCGACCCAACTCTGAGCCGGTGCCGGGATCGTAGGAAACGATCTCGCGCGTTTGTTCTGATTGGAGAACTTGTGTGCTCATTGCGCTCGGGTTGATTATCCAACAAACCGGCTCTCCGGCATAGGCTAGGACAGCATGGGAGCGCGAGTCGTGGAGCCCGCGGGCAGTAGCCAGCGACAAGCGCTAAATGCGCCCTGGGTGGCAGATTCAACTGCAGAACCGAGGAGCGGTAGCGACCGGGTCAATGGGTGGTTGCACTCAAGTATGGTTTCACCAAGACCTTGTGTACCCTCCACTCAAGCCTTAGAATGCGCTCGCTCAAAATAAAGCAAATTCAAGACAAGGCAAACACCATGACTCACCCTCACCGCGAGTTCAACACTGATCGTGTTCCGCTAGGTTGCCTTATTACATTTCGCACTTACGGTACTTGGCTCCATGGCGACTCACGTGGCTCTGTGGACCGCTTTCATACTCGCTACGGTTCGCCACTAATTCCACCAAACCGGCGCTGGCGACAACAACGAGCGCGCTCTTAAACGCCCGCCTGTCAACCTTACCGCGAGGCGACGAGGAGCTATCGAAAGGGCGATTCGTGAGACGTGCAAGACTCGTAAGTGGAGATTGTGGGCTATCAATGTGAGAACAAACCACGTTCATTCTGTGGTGACCGCCAACCGCGATCCGGAGATAGTTATGAATGCTTTCAAGGCCAATGCAACGCGCAAAATGAAGGAGTCAGGTTGCTGGCAAAGCGGCAAAACGCCCTGGGTTAAGAACGGTAGCAAGAGGCGTCTTTGGAATGAGCACGACCTAATAGAGGCGATTGTGTACGTTGAGTATGAGCAGGGTGAGCCACTACCTCAAGTATGATTGTTGTCGGGAGTGGAACGTTCTATCTTATGTTGAGCGTTGCGCACACTTGACCCGGTCGCTACCGCTCCTCGGTTCTGTAGTTGACTAGCACCCCGCAGGTTGCGCCCAACCTACTCTATCTCTCCCCCATACGTTTCCTGAGTTCATTGCTCTCGGTTACAATGGCGGCTCCTTTCTCGTATCTTTAATCAGGAGACTCTTCAATGATCCGACCGCAACTTGCGGAATTCATGCGTCGCATGGACCAGAATTCCGTAGCCATCATTCCCAGTGCCCGCGAGGCCACGCGTTCCAATGACACGCAATATCGCTTTCGCCAGGACTCGGATTTTTTGTATCTGACCGGCTTCGAAGAGCCGGAAGCGATTGCGATTGTGTCGCCCGCTCGCGAGCAGAAGTTTACCTTGTTTGTTCGCCCCCGCGATCCTGAGCGGGAAATCTGGGATGGGCGGCGCGCCGGAGTGGAAGGGGCCAGGAGCGAATACGGCGCCGACGAGTCGTTGCCGATAGTCGAGTTCCACGAAAAGCTGCAGGAAATTCTTGACGGCGCAGAGAAGCTCTACTATCGCCTCGGCGTCAATCCTGATCTCGACGATAAGATCATCCGGGAGATTGCGCGGATGCGCGCGCTAAATCGAAAACCGATCCATCCGCCACAGACCATCATCGACCCGGCCACCATCGTACATGAGATGCGCGTTCTCAAGAGTCCAAAAGAAATCGAACTGATGCAGCGCGCCGCCGACATTGCCGCCGAGGCCCATGTTGAAGCTATGAAAGCTGCACGGCCCGGGATGAAGGAATACGAGATCGAAGCGCTTATCGAACAGATTTTTCGTCGCCTCGGTGCCGCCGCTCCCGCTTACACCTCAATCATCGGCGCAGGCGTGAACGCCACCATTCTCCACTACATTAACAACGACGGCGAACTCAAGGATGGTGATCTGATCCTGATCGACGCCGGTGCGGAGTACAAAGGCTACGCCTCCGACATCACTCGCACCTTCCCTATTAATGGTCGTTACACGAAAGCCCAGCGCGAGATTTACGACCTGGTGCTGGAAGCGCAGATGTCCTGCGTCGAGATGGTCCGGCCCGGCACCACGCATGACGAGCTTAAGAGTCATTCAATCGAGGTGCTGACAAAAGGTATGGTGCATCTCGGATTACTCAAAGGTGACCCGGCAGAGCTGATCAAGGAAAAGAAACACGAACAGTTTTACATGCACGGGCTGGGACACATGTTGGGGATCGATGTGCACGATGTCGGCCGCTACTACTTCGACAAAGAATCGCGCGCGTTGGAGCCGGGCGTGGTGATGACAGTTGAGCCTGGCCTCTACATTAACCCGAATACGAAGGACATTCCCGAACAATATCTCGGTATCGGCGTGCGCATTGAAGACGATGTGTTGTGCACAGCGAACGGCCCGCGGGTGCTGACCAACAAAGTGCCGAAAAAGGCGGAGGAGATTGAGAAACTGATGGCGCGGTAGGGGCTCGCGCCGCTGCCCTTAATTGTAGGTGCGTCCCTCCGTGGGCGCCCCCTCGGTTCCCTACCGGCTCATCTCAACATTGACCTCGGTTCCCTGTACCTCCTAACATTACCAACGGTTTCAAACTCCAAAGGCGAGGTCCTCACGATGCCTCTCTTTCCTGGTTTCCCTTATCCGCGTCGTTACAGCACTCAAAGCTTGCTCGGCTACGACTACAACTCGGTTTTTAAACTCTGCGCTGTGACGATGGTAACTGATTTGCGACGTCCTCTGTTTGCAGACGTCAAGCTGGCAAAGAACGTTTTAGCGTCGTTATTGAGCGATCAAACACTGGCACTCATGCGCGTGAGGGCTTTTAGTCTCATGCCTGACCATCTGCATCTCTTGGCAGGCGTTCGCCAGCCCGAATTCAATCTCCCAACTCTGCTCGGCAGGTTCGAAAGTTATACAACTCAACTTTATTTGGCAACGAAGTCGTGAACTTGTCGAGTCTCGACAAGTTTGTCTACCGCCGACCTCTGTTGCCCAGACGGATCCTAAAGAAGCGCGCTTAATGCTCGGACCATTACTGGAATGGAGAGCGACCTTGCGTCCTGAAATGGTGGAACTAAAGAACTGGCCATCATTGAAGCCGCAGCAGTTTCTAAGAAAGCGTTTGTGGCAGACGAAGTTCTTTGACCACATTATTAGAAATGAAACGGACCTTCAGGAGAACCTGGATTACATTGCCATGAATCCTGTTAAGGGAGGATATGTGACAAGACCGCAGTCCTACCCTTACACGGGCTTTTTATATTGAGTTGTGGTGGTGCTGTATTGAGGTGCGCGTTGGGCCCACGTGGGGCGCCCACGGAGGGACGCCCCTACAAGGAATGCGACGAATCGCCAGGTTTAGAGAGCTCCTCAACAATCTCGCGCATCGCCGCACGTCCTCGTTCAACTTCATCCGGCCCAAGAGAAATTGCCCCCACCACCGCATGGCCACCGCCACCGTAGCGTTCGCAGATCTTCGCGATGTTGTGAGTGCGCGGCACGGGAGCCCAGGGGCTGGAGCCGACGGAGATCTTTGTACGCAGTGCACCCCGGGTTAAAGCAACCGAGTAAGTGGTTTGCGGATAGAGGTAGTAAGGAATGAACTTGTTGAAGCCCTCGTAGCCTTCGTCGACCAGGTCAAACTGCACTACACGATTGGCGAACGAGGCCTTGCGCCGGATCACTTCGAGCGTCTCGAGATGCTGTTCTTTGATGGGGAGGAAGCGACGCTGCACCTCTGCGCTGGTCGCAACCTCTTCTAAAGACATGGTAGTCAGCTCGCGTATCAACTGTTCGATGAAATTATCGTCCGGATCGGCTTCAATCACCTGCATCAATTGCAGGGCGGGCTCTTTCAACTCCACACACTGGGCCGCGGATTCATAGAGTGCCCCATCGATGATGTGGGCCCACTCGACCAAAGATTTGATCGGTTCGGCGTTGAAACCAAACCGAGAACTCGCGACATCGGCAATGAATTCAGTGCACGACTTGCGGGTGGCGTCGAGAAATTTCTGTCCCGATTTGTCGGCGCGAAAATGCGACTCATCTGCGGGCGTGAGGAATGCCGACTCATGATGATCAAACCACCACGTCAGACGCTCGGAAGCAGCATACTTAAAATCAACAATGGCATTCTCGTCGCCGTCAAACATCTCGAGGTCGAAAAGCGTGCCCGGGCGATGAAGGAGACCTCTGTACTCGACTTGGGCGTCAGGACGAATTCTCTCTTTGTAAAAGCGGGTGAAGGTGGCGGCGGAGGCCACTCCGTCGAAACAATGGCCGTGGTAAAGCAAGCGAAGTTTCATTAGTTGTTTACTTATTAAGCTATTTAGAAGTTCAGTTTTGAAAAACTCGCAATTTTAACAACGAAACGGCGGAAGGCAAAGCCAGGAGATCAGATAGCTCGTCCGCTGCGGACTAAGAAAGCCAATTCGAAAAAGAACGATCCACGAAATCACTCGAAGCGACACGAAATCATGCCGGTCTCATTTCGTGTAAGTTCGTGGATCGTTCTCTAACGCCAGCAAAGAAAAAGCGCCGAGCCCGCGCTCCGCGCCTCTTCTTTTACCGGGTCGCTGTCGATTATCTAGTTCTTACAAGGCTCTATCGCGACAGCAGTCTTCGGAACCAAACGTTCGGCGATGAACTTATCAACGTCGGCTTCGATCAGCTCACCATTAACCACCCAGGCCTTTTCTGTAAGCAGGTCGCCTTCCTTCATTAGCGTTGCCGGGTCGAGAAAAATGTTCCAGGGCGAGCCCCAACGCCGCGTATCGCCGGTGAGTTGCCGGTAGCCATGGTGGGCCGTCTTTTCGCGATCCTCGCGCGTCTCCGATTCAGTAACCACAGTATAGGCTGGACCAGTTGGGCCAAAGAAAGCGCGCACCTCGTCGCGTGAGGCATACTCGCTGACGGCAATTACTTCGAACCCATGGGCCTTGTACTTCTCATATAACTTCGCGGCCACCGGGGCTTCGTGCTTCCAATTGCCGCACCAGGGAGCGAAGTAGACGACCATGACGAGCTTCTTACCCTGGACCAACGTACGCAGATCCACCGGCTGGTCGTCCTTGAGGTCTTTTAGGATCCAGTTCTTGTAACCGACCGTCTTCTCCTCGAGCGGCGAATATTCGTGTCCGGCCTGGGCCCAGACCGCCGCAGGCGCGAGTGCGATTAGCAGTAAGACAAAGGTAAATAATTTGATCATGGCTATTAACTCCTGAGACCTCTATGCAGCCGGAAAACGTTTCAGCCTACGAAGACTCTTCAGCGATCCACGAAATCACACGAACCGACACGAAATCCTGTTATGTGTCATTTAGTGTGGTTCGTGGATCGTATCCAACCTACCTTTGCTGAGCTGTTGCGGTTTCCTCCAGCAGCGGATTAACGGCAGCTTCAAAAGCATCGCGCTTTCGTTCGCCAACAATCCTAGCGCGAATGCGCCCTTCGCGATCGAGGATTAACGTAGTAGGCAGTCCCGCGACAGCGAAACTGGATTCCACTCCCCGATCTCCCAGCAGCACGGTGTAATCCTGTTTGATGTCTTTCCAAAAATCTCTCACGCCGTCCGCGCCGTCATAAGTCGACACTCCCACAACTGATAATCCGCGTGACTCCAGATCGCGATGCATCGTATTGAGTTCCGGTATTTCTGAACGGCAGGGGATACACCAGGTGGCCCAAAAATTCAGCAGCACTACGCGACCGCGTAGCTCTGCCAGATTAAAGCTCCTACCATCCAGCGTCTGCAGCGCAACTTCGGGAGCTGGAGGAAAACTGCTTCTGTTTTCCGGCGCCGCGGCGGTTGACGGTGCGCGCGTGTCTACTTTAATCCAGCTTTCGGCATTCGGCAGAATTCCTGCGAGGGTAGAGCTGGCAAGTAAGGTTGAATATCCGCTGGCCACCAGCAGTCCTACGGCGATCAGGATCACACCGGAAACAACTTCCACCTTGTGCAGATGTTTGCGGAATCTTCCGTAGAAAGCTAGAAACTGATTAATGCCCAGCCCGGTTAAAAGAAATGGAACTGCAAGTCCGGCAGAGTAGAACGCCGAAAGTAGCAGACCGCTGCGCCAACCTCCGCTGGTGGCCGCCAACCCAATAATGCCGCCCAGGATCGGACCGATGCAGGGAGTCCATCCGGCAGCAAAAGCAATCCCGAGGGCGAACGAGCCCAGCATTCCCCGCGGCTTCTCGTCAGAAAAGAAACGAGTGTCTTTGTAGAGCGTGGAGATTTTCAGCAAGCCGATTAGCTGCAGGCCAAAGGCAATGATGATGATTCCGCCGATGATCCTAACCCAGGGGTTGCTGGTGATTGCGGCACCAACTAATCCGGCCGTAGTTCCGAGGGCCACGAAGATCACCGAAAGCCCTACATTAAAAGCCAATGAATTGAGAATGACAGCCCGCCGAGCACCTGTCTGCGTGCCACCCTCTTTGAGCCGATCGATGCTGACTCCCGACATCAACGACACGTAGCCAGGAACGAGAGGCAAAACACAGGGCGAGAGAAATGAAAGAATTCCCGCGAGAAAGGCGATGCCGATAGTGATGTTAGAACCTTCCATTAAATCTTATGTGCTTCCCGGGTTCGCGGGCTGCGCGTTCCCGCTAGTTTGTCTAATCGATTATACGACCAGGCGAAGCCAGGGCGTTACTCCTCCGCGCCATGGGAGAGTCTGTCGGGAAACATCTTCACGCAAAGACGCAAAGGGGGCAAAGGCGCAAAGATATGATATGCAGAAGCGATAAACGCGTTGGAAGAGGCTTTTCTTTGCGTCTTTGCCCCCCTTGCGTCTTTGTCCCTTTGCGTCTTTGCGTGAAATGCCTTTTTCCGAGCAGGTCTCTAATGGCTTACACCCTTTTTCTGAGCCAGAGCTTTAGATTCAGATAGATGCCGGAAACCGCCGAGGCGCACGCCAGAGCCGCAAAAAGAATAAGCAATGGCACTTGCCAGCTGCCTGCGAAAAAATAGAAATGGGCCTGGCGAAAGTAGCGAGTTAGGGGTCCGGAAGGTGGGGTCGTGCTAATCACACCGGTGCCGGCATCAATTAAAAGCGAGTCGGCACCCATACCGCCAATCGCCTGGTACACCGGTTTGCCTTCTCGCATCAGGAGGGTAAGCGCGGTGGTTGGTAGTTGTCTGCCGGGCAAACCGATTGGCGCGGGCCATGGCTTCACCGGGCGTAATAACCACTTTTGCGGCTTCGATGTTTGCGACTGAGCCGCCTTCAATCGTATTTGGCCAGGCATAAAGCAGTCCACTTGAGGCCCAGGCGAGCACGGGTATAGCTACGATCATCCCCAGCCAGGTGTGAATTCGGTAAACAACACTTCGCATATCACTCTCTTTTAGAGTCATCAGCTTTCGGCGTAATCACCTGCGCGGGCACAGGCTCGGCGAGCAGTTGCTTGATCATTTTGCCAAGCTCATTTGTCTCTAAGTCATGCGCACCCAGTGCGATAAAACGCACCCGGCCCTGGCGGTCGATCAAGAATGACATTGGAAGGGAGAAGGCTCCGTAATTTAAATCGTTTATCGGCGAGTCTGCCACCACAAACCCATAAGGCAACCGGTTCTTCTTCTTAAACTCCTGAAGATACGCTAGCTCCTCCGCGCGAGTGAGTTTTCGACCATCGGCATGACCGTAGTAGTTTGTAAGACCAAGTATCACCAACCCTTTATCTTTATAAGTCTCGTGCCATCTCTGCAATTTGGGAAAGGTATACCGACAGGGTCCACACCAGGGCGCCCAAAAATCTAACAACACTACCTGCCCTCGCAACTCCGAAAGCCTGGTCGGTTTCTGGTCTATCCATTCGGTGGCGACAATCTCTGGCGGGTGGGCAGGTTCGCTGCTGCGTCCTGTTATCTCCAGGACCTTGGGGAGATCCGTCGACGGATCCAGGCTGGCCAGCCGTACCCGCACCATCTTATTTAGATTGCCGGACGGCATTGCGACTGAAAGCCTAAACAGGTCTTGCAGGACTACTAGCGCAGCCGCTCGCTTGTTCAACTTCTCTAAGGCGTCAGCAAGAAACGATGCCGACTTGAAAAGTCTTTCGTCTCGTTTGTAGCCGGTAAGTTTCTTCGACTCAATCGCGAACGTCACCGCCTTTCCCATTCCCTTAGCATGCTTAGCCATGCGCTCATAATCTTTCGACTGGTGAAAAGCATCGGTGAGCAGCGTTTCCATCCCGTAGAGCTCGTCGAGGTCCTGCGGCTGGGTCTTTTCATAAGACTCAAGTACACCTTCGGCTTCGGTAAGCAACCTCTTCTTGATCGCGTGCAGCAGCACAACGGCGCGCGCTACCTGTGACTTCTCTCCGGAGGGAATGCCGGTAATGAAGCCGCGCATTGCCTTGAGGGCCGCATCCGAATTGCCGGAAAGGTGATGAAGCATGCCCAGGTAGTAACGATCTGTCTCCGCAACGTTGTCTCGCGCTTCAGGCACATCGGCGTTGTGCGCACCTGGGGCCCGGTCGCTACCGCTCGCGGTTCTGACGTTAAGCCGCGCTTCAAGCACCGCGGCATTGCGCGCGGCAAGATCTTTCTGTTCTTGTTTGATCGTGGCATCCAGTTTTGGATCGTAGGCGAGCTTCTGTTTGTTGAATTCAGCAAACTTCTTATCGAGGTAGCTATTCGCCTCTTCGTACAAGGCCTGAGCAGTTTGCGGGTCCGGCAGGATCTCCGGCAATCTCGGGAGTGGGACGTCCTGGGCAAAAGCAGACCACGACGCCAGCAGGGTGCAAACAAAGGCGGCAACCAGAGATCTCAGGCAGTGATTATTCATTGGCGGGTCATTAGAGAGCAGGGCCTCAATTCACGGGTTGAACAAGTAGTTTAGAGTTCAAGCTTTAGCTTGCGTCTTTGCAACGCGCAACCTAAAGGTTGAACTCTCAACTACTTGAAATCTCACCTACCTGCATCTTTCATACGGGATCACCGTTCACGCCCACAGCGGCGAAACGATCGGGACCAAAAGCATTGAGCTCCGGCGAAACGACATTATCCACTATCGCGCCGGCAATCAACTCTCCGGTGATCGGTGCGAGCAGAATGCCGTTGCGATAGTGGCCAGTTGCAAACACCAATCCTTGAATTTCCGCACACGGACCAAGTACCGGCAAACTGTCGTGGGCACGCGGACGCAATCCCGCCCAGACACCTACGAGCGGCAAATCAGAAATCCGCGGCGAGATTTCCAGGGCGTTAGACAAGATGGAATGAACTCCGGAAGCAGTGACCTCTTTGTCGAAGCCAGCCTGTTCCGTAGTGGTTCCAGCAAGGACGCGACCATCGCGCCGTGGCACAAGATACCCGCGCGGGGTATAGATGACGTGACGGGCAATGCTCGGCCTGGAGTTAAAGCAAACCATTTGCCCCTTCACCGGCTCGATGCGGGGAGTCGGCGAGGCTGTGTCCGTGACCTTAATAAAAGAACTCCACGCACCCCCTGCCACTACGACTGTGTCGGTACTGACGAGCCCGCGCGAAGTAACCGCACCTTCGATTCTTCCGCGATGGCATCGGATAGATTCCACCGAGGTGCCCGTCATGAGCCGCACACTCTGCTTTTCGTTGGCGGCAATTAACGCGCTCAGCAGGCGCCGGTTCTCGACCTGAATATCGTTGGGAAACTTCAAAGCCCCGCTGACGCTTTCAGAAATGCCCGGCTCCAGAGTTCGCACGTCGGTTGGGTTGAGCTTTTGAACGGCCAGTCCTAGGCGGCCCTGCCAGTCATAGCGGTGATCGATTTCTCTCAAGTCGTGCTC
>JBGTLM010000101.1:0-14168 GCA_041744135.1 Pyrinomonadaceae bacterium | reverse complement strand
CCGGCTCGGCGACTCGCTAAAGATATGGGCCGAACGCTAGTCTCATAAGGAGGATCTAATTGAAGGGCGTTGTATTGGCTGGAGGACTAGGCACACGTCTGCGGCCGCTAACTGCGGTTACAAATAAACACCTGCTTCCGGTTTACGATCAGCCAATGATCCATTACCCGATTCGGACGCTGGTGAACGCTGGGATTACCGACATCATAATTGTCACGGGTGGCAATTCAGCCGGCGACTTTTTGAAGTTACTGGGAAATGGAAAGGCGTTTGGTCTTAAACATCTCAACTACACCTACCAGGAGGGCGAAGGAGGCATCGCAGAGGCCCTCGCCCTGGTAGAACACTTCGCCGCGAACGATCCGGTTTGTGTGGTTCTCGGCGATAACATTATTGAAGGCAACATAAGTTCCGCGGTCCGTTCCTATCGTCATCAAGGTGGTGGGGCGAAAATTATCTTGAAGAAGGTACCGGACCCTCAGCGTTTTGGCGTCCCGGAATTGGACGGCCGTCGGGTGGTGCGCATTGAAGAAAAACCTGCGCAGCCAAAATCAGAATACGCCGTGATCGGGATCTACATGTACGACTCAGGCGTTTATGAGATTATCCGCGCTCTGAAACCGTCCGGTCGAGGCGAGTTGGAAATCACAGACGTAAATAATGCTTATATTGAGCGCGACGAAATGTCGTGGGAAGAGCTTGAGGGATGGTGGACTGACGCCGGCACCTTCGAGAGTCTTCTTCACGCTTCGAATTTGGTTGCTAAAACTGGCGGGAACAAAATGGAGCTGAAGCATGAAGCCGAGATCGGTGGCAGGGCCTAAGGATTTCGAAGTCGGTGAAATCAGGGACGTGGTTATTAGTGAATTGAAAAAGTTTCAGGATTCGCGGGGCTGGCTGGCGGAGCTTTTTCGGCACGACGAACTAAGTCCGGAGTTTTATCCAACCATGTCCTACATTTCGTCCACTCATCCTGGAGTGACTCGCGGACCGCACGAGCACGTCGATCAGGCCGATCTTTTCTGCTTCCTGGGACCATCACAGTTCAAACTGCGCATGTGGGACAATCGGCGAGACTCCGAGACTTTCAATCAAGTTATGACTGTGGTCGCTGGAGAAGACAATCCTAAATCCGTACTGGTGCCGGCCGGGGTCGTTCACGCTTACCAGAATGTGGGTAACGTTCCCGGCATCGTAATCAACTGTCCCAACCGGCTTTACATGGGCGAAGACAAGCAGCAGCCAATTGATGAGATCCGTCACGAGGACGATCCCGAAACAATATACCGAATGGAAGGCTGACCGCGATTTCCGATTGCCGATTTACATGATCGGCTAAGCGCCAATCGGCAATTGGCAATTGGAAATCGGAAATGTCATGAAGATCGTTCGCGTTATTGCCCGGCTCAATGTAGGTGGGCCGGCCCGGCACGTGGTCTGGCTCACCGCCGGCTTGCGGGGAGCGGATTGCGACTCACTACTGGTGGCTGGAACGGTTCCTCCTGGCGAAGAAGACATGGGCTACTTCGCCGCCGAGCACGGTGTAAAGCCGGTGCTCATCCCGGAAATGAGTCGCGAGATCTCCCTCAAAGACGCGCTCACGATCTGGAAAATCTACCGGTTGTTTTGCCGCGAAAGCCCTGACGTAGTGCATACGCACACGGCGAAGGCAGGCGCCGTGGGGAGAGTTGCCGGATTTCTATATCGCTGGTTGACATCCTCCACCCTGCTGGGACGGCCGCGACAGTGTCTCTTCGTGCACACCTATCACGGTCACGTCTTTCATAGCTACTATGGCCCACTCAAAACGCGTTTGTTCCTTTCAATTGAGAAGGCCCTGGCGCTCCTGATCACGGATCGAATCGTAGTTGTTAGTGAACAGCAGAGGCGGGAGATCCAGGAGCGGTTCGGTGTGGGCCGGCCCGATCAGTTTGTAGTGATTCCGCTGGGGCTCGACACTCACAGTTTTGCCGCTTGGCGGAACCGCCGCCAATTGTTTCGCGATGAGTTAGGCTCGAAGAGTGACGAACTCCTGGTGGGGATCGTGGGCCGGCTAACTGAAATCAAGAACCACGAACTCTTCCTCAGAGCAGCGGCAATTTTAAAAGAGAGATTAGCGGATGAAAAATCCCGGCCGCGACCGGGGTCCCCCGGCGGGCAGCCCGCTTGGGGTGGGGGAGTCAGATTCGTTGTCATAGGTGATGGCAGTTTGCGAGGCAGACTAGAAGCCCAAGCCAAGGCTTTAGGCCTGGGTGAGGATGTGATCTTCGCTGGCAGCCGACGGGATCCGGAGAACTTCTATGCGGCTCTCGACATAGTTGCCTTAACATCCCGCAACGAAGGAACACCGCTGACCCTCATTGAGGCGATGGCTAACGCGCGTCCGGTAATTGCGACTGCGGTTGGTGGAGTTGTTGATCTACTGGGCGAGACTGCAGAAGAAGACCAAAACGGGCCGTACACAGTCTGCTTACGAGGTGTTAGCATTCGGTCAAATGACCCGGCCGCTGTTGCCTCGGGACTGTTTCACCTGATCGAGAATCCCGAACTCCGCACTGAACTCGGCCACCGCGGGCTGGAGTTTGTCGCGACGAACCATTCCAGGGAGCGTCTACTGGAAGACATGAAAGCTCTTTACACACAGATGCTGGAGCGCAGCGCGCTTCAAGTTAACGTAAACTCGTCGGGGAATAGCCTTGAGTCCAGAATTTAGATTCAAAAGGAGGCGGACAAATTGCGAGTACTGATCACCGGAGGTGCGGGATTCATTGGATCCCATTTGGCCGACGCGTATCTCCACCAAGGTGACGAAGTCTTCGTCATCGACGATTTATCAACCGGCACCTTCGAAAACATTCAGCACCTGAAGACTAACCCCCGCTTCCGTTACACGATTGATAGTGTGCACAACCAGCCGGTGACCGCGGAGCTCGTGGACCAATGTGATGTGGTATTTCACCTGGCGGCCGCGGTGGGCGTTAAACTCATAGTGGAAAGCCCCGTAAGGACCATTGAAACGAACGTGCGCGGCACGGAAGTGGTGTTGGCGATTGCCAACAAGAAGAAGAAGAAGGTGCTGCTTGCTTCTACTTCGGAGGTCTACGGTCTTTCGACTGAGGTGCCATTTCGCGAGGATGGGAATCTTGTTATGGGGGCCACAACCAAGGGCCGCTGGAGCTATGCCTGCTCTAAAGCAATCGACGAGTTTCTCGCCTTAGCTTACTGGCGCGAAAGAAAACTACCCACGATTGTCGTGCGACTATTCAATACCGTGGGTCCCAGGCAGACGGGACAGTACGGAATGGTGATCCCCACCTTTGTAAAACAAGCCCTGGCCGGCCGGCCCATTACGGTCTATGGCGGTGGCGAACAGCGGCGTTGCTTTGGATACGTAGGTGATGTAGTGGGGGCGCTGATCAAGTTGATGGACCGTCCGGAGGCCGTTGGTCAGGTTTTTAATATTGGTTCCAACGAGGAGATAACGATTATCGAGCTAGCCAGACGCGTCAAAGAGCTGACGAAATCTGACTCAGAAATTGTTTTCGTGCCTTACGACGAGGCTTACGAAGAAGGCTTTGAAGACATGCCGCGCCGCATTCCAGACATCACGAAAATCAAAGACCTTGTCGGTTTCCATCCGCAGATGCGGCTTGACGGTATCCTGCAAACCGTAATCGAGTATCAGAGCGGTCGGCCCGAGCCAGCGACTGAGACTTCACGACTTGATTTGACGCCTTCGATCGAATAGCTTTTGACTTACACTGCCGAATCGAACAGTTTTCCCGTTCGCTTTCTAACATGCCGTTTAGCTCGCTAAACCTTCTTTCGGTTGCGCTGGCATTTGCACTGGCTGTCGCGCTGACGCCAGTAGTCCGTGCTGTGGCCCGGCGACTCGGTATGGTGGCCAAGCCAAAGACCGATCGCTGGCACAAACTGCCGACCGCGATGTTGGGTGGGGTGGCCATCTGGGCGGCGGTAGTCGTCAGCTATATAGCGTTTCTTCCCAAAACACCCATTGGTTGGAGGATCATTATTGCCAGCACTTTCCTGTTCTTTGTTGGCCTCGTCGACGATGTGATCCACACCAAACCTTACCAGAAATTGATCGGCCAAATTATGGGCTCAGCTTTTATCATCTACTATGGTCTGAGCCTGCCGTGGACCAACTCGTTGCCCCTGAACATGGCCTTAACCATCTTCTGGTTGATTGGCATCACGAATGCGCTGAACCTTCTCGACAACATGGATGGGCTCGCTGCGGGTATTTCGGTGATCGCTTCGTGCTTTCTCGGGTTGAGCTTTCTGCATGCCGGCCAACAGACCGAAGCTTTGATGGTTCTGACATTCGCAGGAGCGCTGCTCGGCTTTTTAATTTACAACTCTAATCCGGCGTCAATCTTCATGGGTGATTGCGGGTCGCTCTTCGTCGGTTTTTATCTGGCTAGCACGGCTTTAGTAAACGTTTCCGGAGGGCGCTCAAGAAGCTTTCTACCTGTGCTCGCGGTTCCCATCCTGGTGTTGTTTATTCCGATCTTCGATACCACGTTTGTCACGGTGCTACGAAAGATCTCCGGCCGAGCTGCGTCGCAGGGAGGTCGCGATCATACTTCGCACCGGCTCGTGGCTCTGGGCATGTCAGAACGCCACGCGGTTTGGATGCTCTATGTTCTTGCGGCCCTCTCCGGGATTCTCGCACTGTTGGTCCAACGCATGAAGTTGGACGTAAGTCTCGCCGCGATAGCCGGCTTTACGATCCTGCTTACCTTGCTGGGTGTCTACCTTGCCGGGGTAAAAGTTTATGACCAAACCGAGGAGATGGCGCTCAGAGATAAATCGCCCTTTTCCTTTCTCATCGACTTCTCCTACAAGCGCCGAATCTTCGAGGTCTTGTTGGATGTGGTGCTGATTATCCTCTGCTACTGGAGTGCCTATGCCATACAGTTTGGCGCGCTTTCCGAAAGCGCTGCCTGGAAACTCTTTCTCAGAACCTTGCCGGTTCTCGTATGCGTGAAGATGGCAACCTTTCTGGTGATGGGTGTCTACCGTGGTCTCTGGCGTTACACCAGCATCGATGATCTTATCGTCTTCGTGAAGGCAGTGGTGCTTAGCTCTATCACGAGTGTCCTGGTGGTCCTTTTTGCGTTTCGTTTTGAAGGCTTTTCGCGCACGGTTTTTCTGCTCGATGGACTCCTGATGTTCATGTTGCTGGCCGGGAGTCGCCTGGCCTTCAGACTCTTTCGGCAACTGCTGCCTGCGCCGAATGGTCAGGACGGTACGCGCGTCCTAATTTACGGAGCAGGCGATGGCGGCGAGTTATTGCTGCGGGAAATCTTAAACAATCGCGACTTAAAGTATTCGCCGGTCGGATTTCTAGATGACGACCCGGCCAAGAACGGCAAAGTGATTCATGGATTGAAAGTACTCGCCGTCAATGGCGATCTGACAGCGGTTTGTAAACAGCATGAAGTTGATGAACTGCTGATCTCGAGTTCAAGGATGTCGGAAGAGCGGGTGCAGGAGATCGTGCTTCGCTGCAACGAACAAGAGATTACCGTAAGGCGTATGCGCATTACGATTGAGGAACTAAGACCAAACTAAGAAGGACTGAAAGCGTCGAACCTCGTGAAGTTAAAAATGGCGCAAGACCGGAAGCGCTGGATTTGCGTTGTCGCTAGGCCCTTGGAGTTGAATCGTTCGACCCGGCAATTTAGATTTCACCTATCCGTGGGCGAGGCGCAACGCTCGCCCACGGCTATTGAATTCATCCCTTTCGGGGATGGGATCAGTAATGCTTCCAATGCCGGGAGTCTGAAACAGGCTCATCTAAACCCAAGTATTTATGGCTGAAGAAGTAATTCATATCGACGCCACCAAACCGCTGGTCCGCATCGCTATGATCCTGGCTCTGGGACTGGCCCTGCTGGGATCGTGGTTTGTCGTACGTTGGTATATCGGGAATACCTTGGCCGAGTATCAAAACGCCGATGAAAACGGACTTGAAACAATAAGGCAAGCAATATCCCTGGCACCAAGTGATCCGCTTACTCATTGGCGACTAGGGGCAATCACCCAGAGACTGTTGCCGCCGGATCAGCTCCATCAGGTGGTCGGTGAGTTTGAAAAGGCAGCCAGCCTTTCGCCGAATGACTACAGGTTCTGGATGGCATTTGGTACCGCTCTCGAGCAATGGGGCGACGTCGAGCGCGGCGAAAAGGCGCTCCGGCGGACGACGGATCTCGCACCTTCCTACGCTTACCCTCGGTGGTATCTCGGAAATCTGCTCTTACGCAGCGGTCGTTATGATCAAGCCTTTGCCGAACTTCGTCGCGCGGCCGACGCCGATCCTGACCTGAGATCTCAGCTACTTAATCTTGCGTGGGCAGTCTACAACAAGAACCTCGACGCATTCGTTGCGGCGGTGGGCAACTCCGCGAGTGCGCGAGCCGAGTTGGCTGCGTATCTCCTGGGAAGACAGAGGTTCGAAGATGGGATTCTCTTATGGCAACGTCTTAACGAATCCGAGAAACGAGCAAATCGGGCCAAGGGTGAAGCCATGGTCGGCGCTCTGGTTACGGCCAAGCGTTTTCATCAGGCGGCTGAGGTGGCAAATGATCTGGTCCCCGCCGCCGCCTACCGGGCCGGGGAAGGTAAGTTTGTGGATGGTGGCTTCGAGGACGACCTTATCCCTCAAACGGGAGCAGTGTTTGGGTGGCAGGTAAAATCTTTGCATCAGGCACAGGTGGGTATCGATCCGGACCGGGGTAATAACAGCAGCCGTAGTCTGCGAATAGTTTTCCAGGTGCCCTCTCGTCTGGACTCGATGAGCGTCGCTCAACTCGTGCCAGTCAGGCCGGACACTCAATACGATTTTGAATGCTACGTAAGATCTCAAGATCTGCAGAGTGCTTCTACTCCTCGAATTGAGATTATCGATGCTACTGAAGGACAAGGGGTGATAGCCTCGGATCAAGCCCCAACCGGAAGTACGGATTGGCGGCGAATCGCTTTCGGCTTCAAGACTGGAGCGAAGACTGAGGCGGTGACTGTGAAGATTATTCGGACTTCCTGCCCTGAGGATCCGGTTTGCCCGATTTTTGGCACAGTGTGGTATGACGACTTCAATCTCAAGCGCAGAAGTTAGCTCCCCCGGGGATGCGAGTGTGGAGACCTCCGGTCCCAGGACGGAAGCTCCTATTCCGAAACCCGTTGAGCCACCGGTTTATCGCGTCCAGCATACGTTGGCGAGCAGATTTATTTTCTTGAACCTTTGCGTCGCCATTGTTCTCTCAGCCCTGGCTTTCGGAACCGTACATTACTGGGCCCTGATCCTTTTCAGCTTTGGTGCCTTGGCGACTGTGGTCCTCTGGGTCATCGACGCCTGGAGTTTGGGAAAGCTGCGCATCAGTCGAAATTCTTTGCAGATACCACTGCTCGGAATGTTGGCACTGGGTCTGATTCAACTCCTGCCCCTGCGCGATCCTGCTGCCACGGCTGCGCTAACGGTACCTGCATCCAGAGCTCTTTCTTTTGATCCTTACTCAACCCGAATGGTGCTGGCCCAGGTAGCCACATTGGTAATCTATTTCGCGGCCACCCTGGTATTCACAGATTCACCTCATCGATTAAGATTACTGGTTAGAACGATAATCATTTTTGGTTTCTTCCTGGCAATCTTTGGATTGACGCAGTCTTTTGTAAGCCCAACCAAAGTCTATTGGGTTCGTGAACTCGCCCAGAGCACCGCCTTTGGTCCTTTTATCAACCGTCACCACTTCGCGGGTTACATGGAGCTGACCCTGGGGCTACCGCTGGGTTTGCTATTCGCCGGGTCGTTGGAGAAAGAGAAAAGGTTTGTCTATCTCTTCGCGGCCCTCCTGATGGGCGTAGCGCTGATTATGACTAACTCCCGAGGTGGCATCATCAGTGTAGTGGCAGAAATACTTTTTCTGGTGGCGCTTACCATGTTTCGCAAGCGCAAGAGACGAGAAGCACCGGACAAGGCCCAGCGCATCAGAACTGCGGCCCTGCGGAGCGCACTCGCGCTGGCCTTAATTGTCGGACTTTTTGCCGGAGTTGTGTTGCTCGGTGGCGAGGCAGTGTTGAGCCGGTTGGTGGGCACAGTGAATTCTGACGATCCGACTACAGGACGCGCTCACTTTTGGAGTGTGACCACAGACATAATCAAGGCTCAGCCATTTCTCGGCACGGGTTTGGGGGCTTTCGCAGTTGTCTACACTCGATACGATTCGCGCAACGGCCTCTATCGATTGGAACAAGCGCACAACGATTACCTGCAGGTTTTATCAGACGGCGGAATCGTTGGAGCTGCGCTGGGACTCTTCTTCATCGTGACGTTGTTCCGGGTGGGGTTTGCCCGCCGGGAATCTCGCGATGAGTTTAGAAGCGGAGTAGCCGTCGGCGCGCTGGCCGGATGTTTTGCCGTGCTGGTCCATAGTTTTTTTGACTTCACGCTGCATACGACTTCGAATGCCCTTCTGTTTCTGGTGCTGGCCGCACTTGCGACGATGAATGGTCGCGTAGAGCAACCAAGAGCTCCGCGAAGACGACGGCGGCGTAGTCAGCACACCAGTGCCCAGCCGATAATGATTAGACCGTGACCCAAATCCCCACTCCAGGCGGTTGCGTACTGGTTGATATCGAGTTGATTTAGGAGATGCCAACACGTGGCTTCGGCGGCTTCTGCAAAAATTGATGTGGATGGTGATAGTTCTTCGCCCGGCTATTCATCGGTTCCCGGTCTCTGCCTTGCAGCGACTTTGAAGTACGGCAAACCGGATGCCCTGAACCATAAGATTGGCCGCGAGTGGATCAATTTGAGCGGAGAGACCGTAGTGGGACGGGTTCAGGATGTTGCGCTTGGGCTTGCAGCCATGGGAATAAAACGAGGAGATCGGGTGGCGCTCCTCTCTGAGAACCGTGCGGAATGGTCAATCACGGACTTGGCCATTCTGAGTCTCGGTGCGATCAACGTCCCGATTTACACCACCCAGGCTATCGATCAAATCCGCTACATTCTGACCGACTCCGGCGCCCGCGCCATCTTCATCTCGAACCGCCGGCTTTACCAACACGCTCGCCAGGCGCTCGAACGTTTGGGCTTCCTCGATAACTTGATCTTCTTCGACGCTGACGGATCTGAGGGTATTGAGCGGGCAATGAGTCTTGATGCTCTGGAAGAAGAAGGCCGCGAGCTGGCGCGCCGCACCCCCGGGGCGTTTGCCGACTGCCTGAGTGCGGTTCGGCCGCAGGATCTGGCGACGATAATTTACACCTCCGGCACTACGGGCGAGCCGAAGGGCGTGATGTTGACCCATAACAACTTCATTTCGAACGTACTGGCCATTACCGATGGACTACCTATCTCGTCGACCGATGTAGCTCTATCAGTTCTTCCCTTGTCGCACATCTTCGAGCGTACAGGGTTCTATGTCTTCTGTTACAACGGAATGTCAGTCTATTACGCATCATCCTTCGATCAGGTAGGCGAGAATCTGCGCGAGGTTCGGCCCACAGTCATGACAGCCGTGCCGCGCCTTTTCGAAAAGGTTTACCACCGCATTGTGAAGAAAGGGATGTCGGAAAAGGGCTGGAAACGCAAAGTGTTTCTGCGCGCCCTGGCGGTAGGACAGCGGTACGCTGAGTTGAAAGACAAGGACCAGCGGGTGCCGAATACCCTGGCCCTGCAGCAGAAGATTGCCAGTCGTGTAGTGTTCTCCAAATGGAGGGAGGGCGTGGGAGGGCGATTGCGATATTTCGTCTCCGGCGGTGCGCCCCTCTCTCCCGCGCTTTCCTATTCATTTCTCGCTGCGGGGATTCCGGTTCTTCAGGGTTACGGCGCCACGGAAACCTGCATCGTTTCGGCAAACCGGCCTGACAGTAATCACGTCGGCTCCGTCGGCTTGCCCTTTGCCGGCATTGAATTGACCATTGCCGAGGATGGCGAAATTCTGGTTCGTGGCCCCAATGTGATGCAGGGTTACTATGGTCAATCCGAAGCCACAGCAGCCGTCATGAAGGATGGATGGTTTGCGACCGGAGACGTTGGGCATTTAGATGAGGTCGGACGTCTTTATATCACCGATCGCAAGAAGGATCTGTTCAAGCTCTCGAATGGCAAGTATATCGCGCCGCAGCTAATCGAGAGTTTGCTCAAGCAGAGTGAGTTTGTTAGTCAAGTGGTAGTGGTGGGCACGGGTCGCAAGCAACCTGCGGCGCTGATCGTACCCGAATGGGAAGCCGTGAAGCAGGAACTCTCCGCGCAGGGAGAAGATGTTCCTCAAAGCCGTAATGAACTCAGCCAATTTCCGCCAGCAATCAAAATCGTTCAGCGCGATGCAGCCGCGCTGACCCGCGAGCTTGCCGACTATGAGCGCATTCGTCGCATTGCGCTGTTGCCAGATGAGTTCACTATCGATAAGGGAGAATTAACTCCTACCTTGAAAGTGAAGCGCCGAGTCATCGACGAAAAGTTCGGTGAGTTGATCGAAGAGCTTTTTTCTTAAGCCCTTTCCGCACCGAGACCCGTGGTGTAAGTTTCTAAACAAATTCCGGTGATGGGGTTCGACTTATAACCATCCTGCTTGGTTGGATTGATGACTCCTAATCATGGCGGCCTATAGCCGCGAAGTGATTAGGAGTCTTTCTAATAGATGATCATCGCGGTTATGACTCTAAATTCTTGTGACCAGTGGTAAGTTTCTTGCTCAGTCCTGTAGGGACCCAATGTTTATAGACCGGTAGGACCAAAGAATCTCCAAGTTCCAGAGGAGCGAAATGTACGTTTGCGTCCACACCTCGGTAAAACATTTCGCTCCTTAAGAGCTGGCGCTATTCTTAGAACCAATGGTCTATTAACATTAGCTTCCTACGGAACGGAAGCAAAAACCTAACTTTGTTACAAGGACTTAGAGTCCGCACAATTCATGGCCCCCACGACCGAAATACTCTTCGCGCTATTCTTAATGCTCCTGACTGCCAAGCTGGCGGCCGAACTCTTCGTGCGATTACGGCAGCCCGCTGTGGTGGGTGAAATTCTTGCCGGAGTGGTTATTGGTCCAAGCGTGCTCGGCTTGGTAGCGCCTTCTGAGTTTGTGAGCATGCTCGCAGAAATTGGGGTCATCTTCCTCCTGTTCACCGTTGGTTTGGAGACGAAACCCTCGAGCATCTTTCGAGTAGGTAAGACCGCTGCTCTGGTTGCCGTTCTAGGCGTCATCCTGCCTTTTTTGGGCGGTTGGCTGTTAATGATGGCGTGGGGTAGTACAAACATTGGTGCGCTGTTTGTGGGTACTGCGTTAGTAGCCACTTCGGTAGGCATCACCGCCAGAGTGCTCGCCAGCTTGAATCTCCTTAACACGCCCGTGGCGCGCATTATACTCGGCGCCGCAGTCATCGACGATATTCTTGGACTGCTGGTGCTATCAGTCGTTTCCAGCACTTCGGCGGGGACTATCAATTATTGGGAGATTGGTACCACAGCTCTGTTGGCACTTGGATTCACGGCGTTCGTTGCACTCGTCGGGGCTCGGGTAGTAACCCGAGTGGCGCCGCGCATCCAGAACTTTCATATTAGCGAGTCACTCTTTATAGCCGGACTGGATCTCTGTCTAGGTTTGGCGGTGGCAGTATCTTTTATCGGAGTCGCTGCGATCATCGGTGCATTTCTGGCGGGCATGGCTCTTGCCGAGGCCACCGAAGATGATGATCGCTTGCACACCCAGACGAACGGCGTGATGGAATTCCTCGTACCCTTCTTCCTCGTCAATATTGGCATGCAGCTTCAGCTGTCGGTCTTCCGCGACTGGTCGCTAGTCCGCCTAGCGCTCGCTGTCACGCTGGTTGCGCTCGTGACGAAGTTAATTGGCTGCGGCGCCGGCGCCTGGTCTCTCGGATTGAAGCGAGCCGCGCAGGTTGGCTTGGGCATGATGCCGCGCGGTGAGGTCGGGATTGTGGTCGCTCAGATCGGACTCAGCCTCGGAGTGATCGAGGCGCGACTTTATGCAGTGGTGCTCTTTATGGCCGTGGCCACAACCTTGATCGCACCGCCCTTGCTCACCGTGCTCTTCAAGACCGAGCTCGCTAGAAACATCTCTCCAGTGAAGCGGTTTCAGATATAGTTAACACCCTATCAAGGCCGAGTTCACGCGACGGCACTAGTCTGACTACTCTCAACGCACCTGCTGGAGGTCAACATGCGAAGCAAACGGAAGTTCGGATTGGTTTTGTTTGTAGTTTCTGTCTTTTGCCTGCTCCCGGCAGGCGATGGGTTGGGCCAAACAGTTGCGACAATCAAACCTCTACCGGCCGTCGAGGGTGAAGCTGCGATGGAAACAGTTGCTTCCGCCGTTTCGACCAAAGACCGCTCCGACACGGAGCGCATCGGCGTGCTCGAAGAAACGCTGCGGCAACAAGGCTCGCAATTGGATGAACTCCGAAAGCTGTTGGTAGAACAGCAAGAGACGATCAGGCTGCTGGCAGGGAAGTTGGCCGGCGGCGCGCCCGCTCCCGCGAGAGAAGATCTGGCAGTTAACGCGAAAGCGAGTGCGGAACCTGGAAGCCCACGAATGGCAGTTGATCCGCAATCATCTCCGACTGATGACCGGGTGAAAAAGGTCGAGGCTCGCTTGGCAGAAATCGGACCAGTGAAATTTAGCGGCGACATACGTCTGCGGTCTGAATCGTTTTTTGGACTATCAAACATCCTGGCCAGCGGCAGTATTCCGGGAGCGCTAGGCAATGATATGAGTCCGCGTCACCGTATGCGTCTTCGCGCGCGACTCGCGGTGCGGGGGACGATCGGCGAGGAGTTTGACTGGGGGCTACGCATCGCAACTGGCAGCTTCGCTGATAATATCTCGACCAACCAGACCCTTACGGATTTTTTCAACCGGAAACCTTTCGCGCTTGATCAAGCCTTCATTACCTATAGGCCGCGTCGTGTTCCTGGCTTGCGGCTCCAGGGAGGTAAGTTTGAGCCGCCGTGGATGTCTACTGAGATGACAATTGACAACGATCTGCAAGTCGAAGGTTTCAACGAATCCTATTCGCGCTCATTCAAGAAGTCGACGGTCAAGGACCTTACATTTGTCATGTGGCAACTGCCCGTGTTGGAGCGGAACTCTGCTTTCGTGCGCAACCTCGATGGCACAATCAATATCGAACAGTCCCGCCGCGATGGGCGTGATCTAGCGCTTTTCGGAGCCCAAGTCCGCACGCTCCTGGAACCGAACGCCAAAGTAGCTCTCACTTTTTCGATAGCGGATCTCTATTTCTCCGGCACGCAATTAATTTCCCCAATACAGGTTTTCGGCAGCCAGTTCCTGCTTCCGTTAACCTTCACAATTCCCGCCAACGGTACAACGCCCGCACAAATTGTGACTACACAAGTGTCCGTGCCACGTGATCTCCTGGTGGCGGGCAATGGGAACTTGGGGTTATCCACAGCCAGTAACAATGCTGTCAATCGTGACGGGCGACTCGCCTCAGGCTTCAACCTTGTAGATCTAATAGCTCGTCTTGAGCTCAAACACAACAAGCGGTTCCCGGTCACAATCCTTTTGAATTTGGTTACCAACACGCAGACTCGTGACGTTATCAGGGCAGGGCCCGAGGGGGGAGATTTGGTTCTCCCCAATCACGAGAACCAGGGCTTTTGGGGTGAGATTTTAGTCGGGCAAACGAGAGCACGCGGTGACCTGTCGTTTGGCTATACGTTTATGCGACTGGAAAAAGATGCGGTGCTAACGCCTTTCAATATGTCCGACATAACTCAGCAGTCCGACCTGCGCGCACACCGGCTGGCTTTCGCCTATGCCGTGGATCCACGCGTAACATTTTCAATAACCGGTATCGTGACACAACGCGCGAACGGCTTGCTGGGTCCGTTTTTACCGACTCCACCGGGCTCGTTGGATCGCGCGACGACACGGCTGCAATTCGACACGGTGTTTAGGTTCTGAAGTCAGCAGCCAGAAGTCAGGCGGGCATACGGTAATTTGCAGGTCAGCTTGGCAGCCCGCCGAAGCGGCGAGCAAATATCAACTTAGAAACTTTTTCGCCTGTAATAAAATCAACAACTTACAGAAGAGTTTCTAGTTAGGAAGGGTGGTTTAGTCTCGCTCGAGCGCCAGCGGAGCGATTGGTGACTCAGG
>JBGTLM010000100.1:0-12132 GCA_041744135.1 Pyrinomonadaceae bacterium | reverse complement strand
GATCGCCATGATCAATGGATCTTCACACCGCTCTTCAGATAGAACTTTCATCGCGACTGGCATTTTTTGTCACTCGAGTTCAGCCTTTCTACTCTACTCGCAGATCACTCACAGCTTCACCAAACTGCAGATCAATATTCGATCGATCATGGATCATTCTGCTCGTCGCATTTCATGATGGAGAGGGCAACACCTCAGCGCTATGCGCAACTTCACACGCAGAGTGGGCTGAATTATTTTTCACCCTAGCAGTAATAAGTTGTTGACATCCGCTGCATAAACGTTTATATAGCAAGATGTTGTGCGCCGTTTACGCTAGCCCACAAGACCAAAGTAAGCACAGCATCTTGTGGTCAGGAACGAAACCCAAACTTGGAAAAAAGGAGCACCTAGAAACTATGGCAACTAAAAAAGGTGGAAAGAAGTCCGCAGCGAAAAAAGGTGGCGCAAAGAAGGGCGCGAAGAAAGGCGGCACCAAGAAGGCCGCAAAGAAGAGATAGGTCGAACCAGCAGGTTAGATCAGCAACGTTCAGTTGGCGCACACCAACTTCTGAAGGCTCTCGAAGCTTTCTCAAAGGGAACGACGAATACTTCCACGAAGTTCGTCGTTCCTTTGTTTTGAGCCGGAAGGTGACTCGTGTCGATCCCACGGTCTCGAAGCATTAAGTTCCTCACTAAGAACTCCTGTCTAATGATCAGAGTGACCCTTGTAGAGCCCGAGATTCCGCCCAACACCGGCAGCATTGCGAGATTGTGTGCGGCCGTGCAAATTCCTCTGCACATCGTCGGCGCTACCGGGTTCCGCATGGACGATCGTGCCGTCCGCCGGGCCGGACTGGACTATTGGCCGGAGGTCACAATGCACCGACACTCCGATCTTGCGTCCCTTTACGGCTTCTTGCCTGAAGCCCGCTTTCTATACCTGAGTACCAAAGCGGATAAGGCTTATTGTGATTGGGCTTTCGCTGACGACGACTGCCTCGTATTTGGACGTGAGACTGGAGGACTTCCCGAAAACGTGCTCCGCGAAAACTGGGAAAGATGTTTGACTATCCCCATGCTAAACCCGAAGGTCCGTAGTCTTAATCTCGCAGTGTCGGTGGGAATAGTTCTCTACGAGGCCTTGAGACAAACGGACGCCTTACGAAAAACGTGAGCTCAGCAACTAATTGACGAAGCAAAGATCTCGATCCGGCCAGCCAGGTTGTTGATGTGAACGAGAGTTATGCTGAGATTGATGCTAAGCTTCAAAGTTTCCCTCAGAGGGCTTGATCGGACTTGTGCAAAAGTATGACTGAACAACGAAGCGATATTCGCAATATCGCTATCATCGCTCACGTGGATCACGGCAAGACCACTTTGGTAGATGCCATGCTGCGGCAATCCGGCACATTTCGCGATAACGAACAGGTGCGCGACCGGGTGATGGATTCGATGGATTTAGAACGAGAGCGCGGCATAACCATCATGGCGAAGAACACTGCGGTACGCTATCGCGACGTGAAGATTAATATCGTAGACACTCCCGGCCACGCGGATTTTGGCGGCGAGGTGGAGCGGGTCTTGAAGATGGTTGATGGCGTGATGTTGCTGGTAGACGCGGCGGAGGGATGCTTGCCTCAAACGCGATTTGTGCTTCGCAAAGCTCTGGAGGCTCACCTTCCCGCAATCGCGGTCGTGAACAAGATCGATAGACATGACGCGCGACCGGAGGAGGTGGTTAACGAAATCTATGAGCTATTCCTTGATCTCGACGCGACTAACGAGCAGATTGAGTTTCCTATCCTTTATTCAATTTCCCGAGACGGAATGGCAAAGAAAAATTTGGCTGATCTCTCAGAGGATCTGCGGCCACTGTTTGACCAAATTGTAGAGACCATTCCAGCGCCTCAGGCGATACGAACTGACTCACTCCAACTGTTGGTGGCCAACCTTGATTACAACGACTATGTAGGGCGCTTGGCCATCGGCCGCATCTTCTCCGGTGAACTGGCGATTGGCGATCAGGTGGTAGTAGTCAAACGCGACGGCTCAATCAAGAAGCTGCGGATTTCACAACTCTACGTTTTCGAGGGTCTTAAGCGCGAGCCCGTCGACCGCGCCGGTCTGGGAGAGATCGTGGCGCTGGCTGGTTTCGAAGATATCGAGATCGGCGACACGATCACGTCGGCTGACAATCCGCAGCCGCTCCCAGTAATCGCAGTTGACGAACCTACAATCTCCATGATCTTCAGCGTGAACAATTCCCCGTTTGCCGGTAAGGAAGGGCGCTTCGTGACTTCGCGCCAACTTCTGGAGCGGCTTGATAAAGAAACATTAGGGAACGTTGCGATACGCGTCGAGCCAACAGAATCGCCTGAGCAGTTTAAGGTTTCCGGTCGAGGCGAACTGCAGCTTGCCATTCTGATTGAGATGATGCGCCGCGAAGGATATGAAATGCAGGTATCGAAGCCAGAGGTAATTACCAAAGAAACGAATGGCCGGATTTTTGAGCCGATTGAGATGGTGGTAATCGACTGTCCGGAAGAGTTTATTGGGGTCGTAACTGAGGCACTTGGTCGCCGCAAGGGTCAAATGACCAAAATGGTGAATCACGGAACGGGCCGCGTGCGTCTCGAATTCGACACACCCTCAAGGGGCCTGATCGGCTTTCGCAGTGAATTCCTAACTGAAACGAAGGGAACAGGCCTGATCAATACGCTCTTTCTCCGTTGGGATGAGTGGCAGGGTGCCCTACGAGGCCGTTCTACTGGTTCGCTCGTGGCTGATCGAACAGGCGAAACAACCACCTATGCCCTTTACAATTTGCAGGAGCGGGGCTCGCTGTTTGTTCGTCCCGGCACGAGAGTTTATGAAGGGATGGTTCTGGGCGAGAACGCCCGGTCCGTTGACCTTGACGTGAACGCAATCAAAGAGAAAAAGCTGACCAACATGCGGGCTGCCAGTGCAGACGAGGCTATGCGTCTCGTCCCAATAAAAGAACTCTCACTCGAACAGGCGCTCGAATTCATAGCCGCCGATGAGTTGGTGGAAGTCACTCCCAAGACGATACGCCTGCGAAAGCGCTTTCTTCGTCCGAACGAAAGGCCAAAGCGAAAAGAATCCTAACCAGAATCCCCTTCTAGAGTATCCGTAATCGGCCATGCTCCTAACTGAAACCAGGATCTATCCCCTCACTGACGTAAGGCTCTCCGGGTTGGCACACGCTGAGCAGGTAGTCAGGCTCAGCAACGGCGGTGCGAACTTAATTCAACTCCGCGAAAAGAATCTGACGCCGCGCGAGTTTTTCAAACAGGCGGAGGAGGCCTTGCATGTCGCTCGTCAGCGCGGCGTACGGATCGTAATAAACGATCGGGTAGATATAGCGCTGGCTCTTGAAGCCGATGGTGTTCATCTCGGCCAGGAGGATCTCCCCCCAGCAGCCGCCCGTCGGCTCCTCGGTGACCGAGCGATCATAGGGGTCTCCACTCATAATGTTGAACAGGCCCGACGGGCGGCCCGGTTGCCGGTGAATTACCTGGCAATCGGTCCGATCTTCGCCACTTCTTCAAAGAGCCAATCCGTACCGCTGCTCGGTTTAGAAGGTTTGCGGGATGTGCGCGATGCCATTGGCGATTTCCCACTAGTTGCCATCGGAGGTATCACCCACGGTAACGCTCTGGAGGTATGGGAATCCGGGGCTGATGCCATCGCTGTGATTGGCGCCCTCCTCGCAAACTCCAATGAGGTTGTTGAGCGTACCAAACTTCTCTTGCGCAGTTCAGACGAACTCGAAGCTTGATAAACATATTTTACTTGTGTTTAGTAAGTTTATGCGCGAAAATCTGTTGAGCTTTACAGGCGCCAAGCATTCCGCCTCCGGCTAACTACCTTAAGATAGAGCCCTCCCCCTTACCACGATTAAAATGGAGTCAATGCCCGTATGAGCTTCTTCGACCTGCCTCCCATTCTCGAGCGAATGATGCTGTTATCCGACAGGATCAGTGACCTCAATTTCTCAGTCGGCCAACTCCCGCAGGTTGAGATAAATGGAAAACTGACTCCTGTACAGCCGCTGGGGATGCAAAAGCTCACACCCTACCAAAACGAGATAATCGCAATGACGCTACTGAAGGGGAATCCTGAAGCTGCCGAGCGTCTCGCACAAACGGGTACCGCCGATCTCAGCTACTCGCTGCCTTCCCGAGCACGCTTTCGGGTAAATATCTTTCAGCAGCGAGGTGTGTACTCAATTGTGATGCGGGTTATCCCGACAGATATCCCGACGTTGAAATCTCTTGGCCTGCCAGATCACCTCGCAGAGATTGCCGATCTTAGAAATGGATTAGTTCTTGTTACCGGTCCTACAGGGTCCGGAAAGAGTTCGACTCAAGCGGCAATCATCGACATGATCAATGAGAAAAAGCACTATCACATTGTGACCATTGAGGACCCCATCGAGTATTTGCATGCGCATAAAAACTCGACGATCAACCAGCGCGAAGTCGGCTACGACACAAGAGATTTCCCATCAGCGCTGCGAGCGACCTTACGTCAGGCACCCAAAGTTATCTTAATTGGCGAGATGCGCGACTTTGAGACAACGGAACTCGCGCTCGAAGCCGCAGAGACCGGTCACCTCGTGCTTTCTACCTTGCACACCATCGACGCTTCGAAAACCGTAGACCGGATCATTGGACTCTACCCGAAAAATGAGGAGCCTGTTATTCGCACCCGGCTGGCGCAAACATTCCGCTACATCATTTCCCAGAGGCTAGTGCCGCGAGCAGACGGTCGGGGACGCATTGCCCTCGCCGAGATTCTAAGATCAAGCCCTCGCACTCGGGAGTACATCGAATCCGGAGAATCGGAAGGAAAATCTCTCCTCGACGCCATGCGCGACGGCAAGCTGGATGGAATGCAGGATTTTGATTCCGTGATCCTTGAGTTGATTGAGGCGCGTGTGATTTCGATGGGAGATGGACTGAGTTTCGCTACTAACCAGAACAACATGCTCCTCTCGCTTAAGGGCCTAACGGCTGCTCAAGATTTCGTGCGCCGGGATGGCAGTCCCGTTCCGGTAGGTGCTTTATCAGACTCTAGAATGCTGGGCCTAATTGAATAGATCAACCTAATCTCCAAAAAATGACATTACCATGATTGTTATCTGCCCAAAGTGCTCGTCGCAAATTCAGGTCGGAGGAACCGACTCGGAACGGCCTTCCAGTATTCGCTGTTACAAGTGCAACACTACTCTCAACGCCGTTCCTGTCAGTCCGGCTTCAGAGAATAGTGCCCTGACCGTTGGTCGATCTCCCTCAACAGAGCAGCGCCGGTTTAAACCTCGCGTGCCAGCCCCTCTCTTTGTGGAGAAGGCCGCACCAATCGACGCTCCCAGCCCGGCGGTGCCGATGGAGGAAATGGGACAACTGCTTGCCAACCTGCTCAAGCAGCACCGGAGTAACGGCACGGTAGCCCCTAATTCGAGGCCGGCATGGAATTTGCGCAAAGCGCTGGTTTGCACAGCCGAATTACATCGCGAAGCTATCGCACGACAGCTCACAAAAAATGGCTACCAAGTATTTGTCGCCCGGGACACCGCGCAGGCCGTAGATCGCATGCGCGAGAACCAAATAGAGGTTGTATTACTAGATCCCGACTTCGATTTTGCCGAACAGGGAGCAGCCTTCGTAATTCGCGAAGTCAATGTCCTTCGGCCAGCGCAGCGCCGGCGTCTGTTCTTCATCCTCCTTTCACCGTTGCAGCGCACTATGGATGCTCATGCTGCGTTTCTGCACAATGTGAATGCGATCGTAAACTTCAAAGAGGTTGATGATCTATTCGGAATTCTTGAGCACGCGCTAAGTGATTACAATGATCTCTACAAAGAGTTCAATCGGGCGTTGAAGGTTGCCGCCCTGTAGCCTGAACCAGTTCGCAGCAAAGACAAACCGCAGGCATAGGCCCCGTTTAAGGGCCTTTCCCCCCGCTCCTGTCCGGTAGGTTGGACGTAAGGCTTTCATCCAACGCCCGAGTTGGGCTGTCAGCGGATTCTGTAATTTGCTAAGCTTGCGCACTCGGAGCAGAGCTCTGTCATCTCTGGACAGGAGCCAATCGAATGGCGGCAGAAATTCCTACCGAAGCAGTTCGATCGTCCCAGGCAACGATTGCGGTTCATGGTGGAGAGCGACCGGAAGAACAGCCATTCGGCGCCGTGGTCTCGCCCGTTTTTCATTCAGCCACATTCAGTTTTCAAAGCTTCGACGAAATGCGGCAATATGCCCGCGGTGAATTGCCGGAGGCCTATTTCTATTCACGTTACGCAAATCCAACCGTCGCGGAAGCCGAAAGGAAGATCGCCGAGCTTGAAGGCGCCGAGGCTTGTGTTGTTACGGCATCCGGATCGGCAGCTACTTTTTGCGTTTTGGCCGCCGTGTGCGAGGCGGGCGATGAAGTGGTTGCGTACGATTCGATTTACGGCGGTACGGTAAAGATCCTAACCAGGCTGCTGAGCAAATTTGGGGTTCAAGGGCGCTTTATTAGCGAGGCGGAAGTTAGCCACCTAGCTGGAATTGCGGGAGAACGAACGCGAGTCTTCTGGTTCGAAACACCGGCAAATCCTATCAATCGAATTGTTGATCTGGATCAAGCGGCCGAAGCGGCCAGGAGCGCGGGCTTCCTTTCAATCGTTGATAATACATTCGCGACTCCAATCCTGCAGAAGCCTATTGCCCACGGTATTGATGCAGTAATGCACAGTGCCACAAAGTATCTCGGCGGACACTCGGATTTGACCGCAGGCGCGGTGGCCGGCAATAGGGCCTTCATCGACCAAGTTAGACAGATGGCCGTTTTGGTCGGTGCGACACTGGATCCTGCCGCGGCCTATTTGCTTTCCCGTGGAATCAGAACTCTTGATCTTCGTGTGCGGGCATCGTGTGAAAACGCAATGAAGCTGGCCCAAACCCTGAGGAGACACGCAAAAGTGGCTCGAGTCTACTACCCCGGTCTCGAGGACGATCCGGGGCATGGTTTGGCAAAGCAACAGATGCGCGGCGGCTTCGGAGGCATTGTGGCGGTCGACTTGGTAGGAGGAGAGCGCGAGGCGGAAAAGCTATTTAATTCTTTTCGGCTCATTCGCACGGCCCCGTCGCTGGGCGGTGTCGAAACCTTGGTCAGTTATCCACTCTATTCATCACATTCGGGTTTTTCGGAAGAGCGACTTCGCGCTGCTGGAATTTCCTCATCGACAGTGCGTTTTGCCGTCGGGATAGAGTCGGCGAACGACATAATCGCCGACGTCACGCAGGCATTGCACAAGATATAGGACGCTAATGGCCCACGCGGAATTTACAGCAACCGCGGATTATACTAGTGCAACCCACGCGCATCAGCACGGGCGCGCTTCTGACAGTCGCCGTCGACTAAGCGTGGTGTTGGTGCTGACGGCGATTTACATGGTTGCCGAGGTGGTTGGTGGTTGGTGGACAGGATCCCTGGCGCTGCTAGCCGATGCTGGTCACATGTTGACCGACGTGGCGGCACTGGCGCTGGCCTTGATTGCCGCCTGGTTTGGCACTCGTCCCGCCACGTCGAAGAAGACGTTTGGCTATCACCGTCTGGAAATACTTGCTGCCCTCGTTAACGGTGTGGCGCTGGTAGTCATTGCGCTACTGATTTTTTACGAGGCCTATCAGCGGTGGTCTGCGCCGCCCGCTGTCCAAGGCAAAATTGTAATGTTCGTGGCTGCGGGCGGCCTGATAATAAACTTAATATGCGCCTGGATACTACACACCCCCAACCAGGTGGATCTCAATATTCGTGGCGCGTGGCTGCATGTAATTAGCGACGCGCTGGGCTCAGTGGGAGCGATAGTTGCCGGAGCCATCATGTCGCTTTACGGCTGGTACACGGCTGATCCACTGTTCAGCGCACTGATCGCTGTTCTCATAGTATGGAGTTCGTGGCGATTGATCCGCGAGGCTACGAACGTACTTCTCGAGGGAACACCTGCGCATATTAATCTCGCGGCGGTTGAAGAGGCTATTATGGGAACCGAGGGGGTTGATGACGTTCACGATTTGCATGTCTGGACCATAACCTCGGGACGCGAAGCCTTAAGCGCGCACGTTATACACGGGTACAGTATCTCTCAACCCGAACTACTCAAAGAGTTGCGCACAAAACTGCACGATCGTTTCGGAGTCGATCATCTGACAATTCAGATGGAGACCCCCGACTTTGAAGATGAGACATTTCATTTTTGCCACGCCGGAACTGCGTGCTTTCGATCGCAACGCGACTAATTGTCAGCCGGTAGTCGGCGGTTCGTTGTCTGGGTCAGAAGATCACTTGTCTGCAACTAGTGCGTCCGCAAACTCATCAGTCTTCAATTACGCCTAGTCGGATAGATGCTTCCTGCCTGAAAATCGAGCCGCCGATTTTCGCGGACAAACGCGGATCTGAACTTTAAAGCGGTATTTAAATTGAGGTCTCCCTGAGGGCCCTCAGTTTCAACCCTCTTTTTTCGTTAATATTCTAGTCCAAGAATGATGATCATAAACTAACTGCCACTTGGAGCTGATTACCTCCGCGTATGGAAATAAGTCTCCTACTAACTCTTGATTTGCGCGAACAGGCTGCTTTGCAAGCGGCGCTCGTCACTCACGGTGCGCCTGACTGTCTCGTCACTCTGGCTCTAACCGGTGCTTGCCGGATTTCGTCCTTTGATGAGGCACGCAAGCTTCATAACTGGCTTGCTCAGGCGCGCACCGCCGGCGGGACGGACTTTGCCACTCTGCACGTAATCGAGCGGGCCCTAGTCCAATTCGGCGTGTGAGCGTAGTCCAGCGGAGTTATTGAACGCAGGTTATAGCTTAACGAGAATCTCATGCGGCAGCTCGAATTGGCTTACGGACTCGGCTCGGTTGCTTTTGGGTTTGATGAAGACCGCTATCAAGTACTTGCCTCCGACGGCCCGCGCGAACAACCGCTAACAGATCTCGGGATCGGCGAAGCATTGGATACGCCGTTCGAATCCCCCCCGCTCGCAGAAATTCTGTCCGCGGGCGAGTCGGTATTGATCGTTGTGTCTGATGCTACCCGCGCCACAGGCAGCGCTCAGATTGTCAATCTTCTGGTACGGCGCATTATTCAGATCGGAATCGCGCCCCATGACGTTGCCATCATCTTCTCTACTGGTATCCATCGTGCTGTCAGCCCGGATGAAAAGCGGGAGCTGTTGACCCCGTTCATTTTCCAGCGCATCAAAACTCTTGATCATGACGCCCAGGATCTGAGCACCATGGTCGTGGTTGGAAAAACCAGGCACGGGACGCGCGTAGAGCTTAATTCTGCGCTGCGGGATTTCTCTCATGTGATTCTTACTGGCGTCATAGGATTTCACTACTTTGCTGGATTCACCGGAGGACGCAAATCAATCTGCCCGGGCCTCGCCTCAGCCCAAACGATTGAGGCCACTCATATGCTTGCGCTCGATTTTGAGAGTGGCGGACGCCGAGCCGGGGTGGGCACAGGCCTGTTGGAGGGCAATTCAGTGCATGAGGAGTGTGAGAGCATCGCTGAGATGATCAAGCCCTCCTTTGGTATTAACAGCGTAGTCGACGAACGCGGTCGTGCGGTTCGAGTGTTGGCTGGACATTGGCGCAGTGCTCACAGGGCCGCTTGCCAGGAATTCCTGGCCACGCGTTCCGTCAGCATTGAAAACAAACGCGACGTCGTGGTCGCAAGTTGCGGGGGCTTCCCTTACGATATCAATCTCATCCAGGCGCACAAGGCGCTCGACATGGCGGCTCAGGCTTGTAATGAAGGCGGCACCATTCTCCTCCTTGCTGAATGCCGCGAGGGGTTTGGCCGACACGACTTCTTAAGATGGTTTGAAGAACACTCCTCCTCCACGCTGGCAGCAAGGTTGCGACTAGAGTACGAGGTTAACGGTCAGACGGGCTGGGCATTGTTAACAAAAGCCGAACGCTATCGCGTGCTATTGCTGTCAACACTCCGCGATCATGATGTCAGGCAAATGCGCATGACTCCTGTTCATTCTCTCGCTCAGGCCATAGCTCAACTCGATCCTGCAGCCCCGGGCTACATTCTTCCCCGCGGCGCCGCCTGGTTGCCGGTGATCCCGGATTGACTCTAGATCATTGATTGTCTCTGCTATCCGCACTAGAATTCGGGTCAACTGGTAAACAACTTACAAGGAGAGTAGACGTGAGAATTAGAAGGATCGCCCTCTGCGGTTTGGTGCTTTCGCTGAGTGTACTTTCTGTCTCGGCACAACACCGAAGTCCCCAGAAGGGCAGCCCCGCTGGGGTGGAAGAGCCCGTGCAAACCATTGGGGAGCAGGCGGTAGCGCTCACCCAAGCGGCCGTCGCGTTGGATGGCCGGGGCACTCCCGCGCTGGAGGGAACATTGCGCACCACGGCTTTGCATGGTGCATCCGACACTCCAGTGACGAACATTCGGCTAGTGATCAGAAATGTCGGGCAACTTCGCTACAGTTATGTTTCCGGACTGGTAACTTTCTACGATGGCTCTAGCGTTCGCTGCGGTGAGGGGATATTTAAGGCTGATGAACTGCTGGCTAACGAGTCTGTGGAAACCGACGCTCCTGGCATTCGAATAAGATGTGCCCCCACAAGCTGGCGCATCGTCGCGACTAACCTGCTCCCAAACTTGTCACCAGGACTGATAGGAGTAGAGACGACAGCGAGGCCCTCTAACCTCATAATCAGCGTCGACGGCGAAGAGCATCCGATTCAATTGGACCGCCCAATGGTTCTAAATTTAGGCGAGCGACAGCGAACGATTATTGTGCGTCAGACTCCTTAGTTGTAATTAACGCTGATGCTTGACGCGAAATTCGGCAGTGCCAGGATTGACAGTGATCGGAAGAACCTAACGGATCAAGGAGTAATTTCACATGACTGAGAACCAGAATAAAAATAAGTGCACGCACCCGGCATGCGACTGTCAGCGCGAAGAAGGCAGTAAGTATTGCGGCGAGTACTGCGAGAATGCGGAGAAGTCTGGTGTCATGGAGATAGGATGCAGTTGCGAGCACGACAGCTGTCGCTAGCAAGTTGGTGCAACTAACTCCACTCATTCTCTCGTAGCCGATAAATTCGATCTAACGACACTCAGTTTCAATCCCCCTTTACAGCGCCTCCTTACCAGTTTGCCCACGATTGCGTCTCTTGCGCACTCGCCGGCAACTTCCCAATAACGAAACCTGCCGTGCCTAACGACCTGGATCGCGGAGCCTTGTCGTCGCTTTGAGCTGCCAAGCCAGCAGGGATGGCAATAAACCGCCACGAGGGGCTAGACAATGATTACTAAAGCGGCGACAAGGGGAGGTCCCCGGCGCGGCAGCCGGTGGGGGTGCTCGTGGCACCGCACTCCGAAAAATCCTGAAGGGCTTGAGAGTAGGTGATAGAATTCTTGCGGTATGAACAATCCTCTGGAAATGCCCCGGACTCGCCCGCGTACCTCAGCCTCCGACAGCGGCGTTCTTGCTGGTCTGAGCGAGATCGTCGGCAAGGAACATCTGTTAGTCGACCCCGAGCGCGTCGAACCTTACGGACAGGATGCAGTGACTGAGAAGTTTCCACCTGAGGCAGTTGTTTTTCCTCGTACGACAGCAGAGGTTTCGGCGATTCTTCAATTGGCAAACAAGGCGCGTTTCCCGGTTACGGCACGCGGTGGAGGCGTTGGCTATACGGGCGGGGCGGTCCCAATCCAGGGTGGAATCGTTCTGGGGACCGATCGCATGAATCAAATTAAAGAGATAAGCCCGGACGATCTCTATGTGGTGGCCGAACCCGGCGTTACAACCTTCGCTCTGCAGCAGGCAGTTGAAAATGAAGGACTCTTTTACCCTCCCGATCCTTCCTCTTACAAGGACTCTTTTATTGGCGGCAACATCGCTGAGAATGCCGGTGGCATTCGCTCGGTCAAGTACGGAGTGACCAGGAATTACGTATTAGGTCTGGAAGTAGTGATGGCCGGCGGGGAGATCATTCGTACAGGTGGCCGCACCAGCAAGAACGTGGTCGGATTTGACCTAACTAGTTTGATGTGCGGTTCGGAAGGAATGCTCGGAATCATCACCGAAGCAATACTTCGTTTGCT
>JBGTLM010000099.1:0-28439 GCA_041744135.1 Pyrinomonadaceae bacterium | reverse complement strand
CACCAATCACATCAACAAAGATATCCATCGTTCCCCCGCAGACCATGCCTTCTTCGCTTGCCTCGTCGGCGTTAAGCGAAAAATGGTGCAGTGCAGATTTGCCGGAGCGCATGGCCTCTCTCGCTTCCGACCAGACTTCTGCCTCGATACAGCCGCCACCAACCGTGCCGGCAACGGCGCCACTTTCGAGAAAGAGCATCTTAGCACCGCGTTGCTGCGGAGTTGAGCCACGAGTGTGAGCCACGGTGGCAACCACCACGCGCTCGCCGCGGTGGGTTGCGTCACTAACGAGTCGGTAAAGGTCGCTTTGTGCAATCGTTCCCATGAGCACTGCCTCCTCACCCAATCCGCCGCGCCACTGCGCTCGAGGGAGGGCAGGTGCGGGGTCACCACCGGGGGCAAGCCCCGCTGGGGTGTTAAAACCACCCTTCTGCAAGTTACCGGATCTAAGCGGTCCGATAAGACGCCTGCTTGAAAGCAGTCTCTAACAGTTACTCTGGCTTCCGCCGATTACTCGTAGGGCGCGATACGGTTGGCTCCAACGAGGTGCTGTCCTGCGCTCGTCGCAACTCTAGACGACGGCGCAGCAGGTCTACTTCTGCATCCCCTGTGACCACTGCGGATTCCAACCGCACCCGGCTGGTTTCTAGAATCTTCATTTGTGCCAGAACTCGATTTGTATCGCTCTCAAGTTTCCGCCGTCGCGCCTCGCGCGCTTCCTCGGGACGGGTGGAGCCATACGTCGCCATCCCTCGTTCAATATTCTCCGGTTTAATTTGATACTCGGTATCCTCCAATTTCGACTGCAAGTCGGCGAGCTTACTCTCCACCTCGACCTGCTGCGACCTCAGGGCCTCCACACGCTGTTCGGCGCGGGAAAGCCGCTCCAGGTCCATCAAAGCCTGATCCGTTTCCTGCATCTGACCCAGTTTGTCGCTTAGCCGGTTAACTTGGTTGGAGAGGCTGTTGATAGTTTGCTGTATATCCTGGTCGTCGGCTGCCGCGGTCTTGCCTTTCTTCAGCCTGGTCTCTGCGGTTTGAGTGGTATCGTCCGCCTCCGCGTCCAGGGTTTCGTCCGAAGTACTGATGATCTTGTCGCCACTCGCGGTCGCCTTTTGCTCTTCGGCACGAGTTATTACCGGATTGGTGATAACCGGTCGGACGACGCGCCGAGGGCGGCGTCTTCTGCGTGTTTGGGCATCGCCATCAATCAAACAAAAGCTAATAGCGATCAAAACAGCAACAAGAAACGCGGCCTTACGAATAAATTGATTTTGCATCCGAAACTCCTCAATGTGCCGATCACATCCTAAGATACGCCCTGTGAGGCGATGGTACAAGTTCGATAGATGCGGAATTTACACGTCAGGGCAGCCTTAGCAGTTCCTTAAACTGGCGCTCCCCGCCGCCTGCTGACACTGCTTAAACTACTATTCCCAACAATCCGCAACGTCAAAATGGCTGGATCTGAAAAGTCACCTTCATCGCCCGCGCTGAGTTCGTAAGCGCGCCGATGCTGATCGTGTTGGCACCAGCCTCAGCGTAAGCGCGCACGTTTTCCAGAGTAATGTTGCCGGAACACTCAATACTCACTACTGATGAGAGGTTCCTTGCCGCAGCCCCAAGGCGCGCCACTTCCTCGGCAAGCAGGCCTTCAAGCAAGAGAATGTCTGCACCATTGCTAATTGCCTCTCGCAGATCGCTCTCACTCGAAACTTGAACTTTGATCTTGTAGAGATGACCAAGTTTCTCTTTGGCGTTTTTAACAGCATCAGCCAGCCCGCCCGCAATCGCAAGATGGTTAGATGTGATCAGCACACCGTCATCCAGGCCAAGACGACTACAACGCCCGGCACCGAGAAGCACGGCATACCTCTCCAGCATTCGCATCCCCGGCGTAGTGTCACGGGAATCAACGATTGCGGAGCCGGTGCCCTCAACTGCGCGGACAAATTGATTAGTCAGAGTGGCCACGGCGGAGAGTCGCTGCAGCAGGTTCAACGCTACCTGCTCCCCTGCCAGCAGCACATCGGCGAACCCGATCATGCGCGCAATCACTTTGCCCGGTTCGACTTCCTCGCCATCGGCGACGAATGCTTCGAGCTGAGGTTGGGAGTCCAGGGAAATGAAGACTTCTTCGGCCGCTTCCAGTCCCGCAACAATCATTTTTTCACCGGCAACGAAGCGACCGCGGGCGCGCGTGTTACGCGCGACTATCGCCTGGCTCGTGATGTCGCCTCGGCCAAGGTCTTCACGCAGAAACAAGGAAATCTGAGAATAGAGCGCGCCTTCGTCCATCCAGTTCATTGCAGATTCTCGATCGTCTGTTTGAGTTGGGTCGAACGCTGCGCAATATCCGTAAGGCGAGCCCGTAGTTCGTTTACTTTCTCTTCCGGCGCTCGTTCGACGAAGTTTGAATTACCCAGCTGTGCCACAAGCTTGTTTGCCTCCGCCTGGAGTTTGTCCAACTCCTTCCGCAGCCTCAGTCGCTCCTGTTCAAAATCAATGAGACCTTCGAGTGGGATAGCCACTTCTGCTCCGCCCACCAGTACCGCCCGCGCCGAAGCTCGCGGTGCATTCAATCGATCGCTGATCGATATGTCGGACGCCCGCGCCACTCTGGATATCTGATCCACGCTCGCGGAAAACACTTTCCTTAACTTCTCATCGGGAGAGCCAATCAGGATCGGGACCCGCTCGCCCGGCTTAATATTCATTTCTGAACGGATATTGCGTACCCTGGAAATCAGGTCGATTACTGCTTGCATCTCCCCCTCGGCCTCCTCGTCGATCAGCTCGGACGCGCTCTGCGGGTAAGCGGTGAGCATGATTGTAGGCGAAGCGCCTGCGTAAGCATGGTGAAGCAACCTTTCATTGGCACCCGGCAACCGCTGCCACAACTCCTCGGTAATGTAAGGCATGAAGGGATGCAGTAGCCGCAATGCCTGTTCAAGGACACTCAAGAGGCGCGTCCGAGCTTCAGTCCTTCGCGTTGTTGCCTCCTCAGCCGATACCTCCGTCTTTGTTAGCTCAATGTACCAGTCGCAGAAGTCGTCCCAGAAAAAATGATACAGCTTTTGCACCGCTTCGTGGAACTGGCAACCGGAAAGAGCCTCATGCATATCGCGCGTGGTCTTGTTCAAGCGGGACAGTATCCAACGATCATGCAGAGCCAGCTTTCGTCCTCCGGCCCGCAGACTCCAGGGATCAACAGTTGCCCCGTCTGAATTCATTAAGCAGAAGCGTGCAGCATTCCAGATCTTATTGGCAAAGTTGCGATAGGACTCGACCCGCTTCTCATTCCAGCGAATGTCGGTGCTGCCCACGGAAGCCAGCATGATCCGGGTGGCGTCTACCCCGTACTTATCGAAGACATCGAGCGGGTCAACTCCATTCATCTTCGTCTTTGACATGCGCTGGCCGTCTTTATCGAGAATGGTCCCCGTGACGAATACGTCGTCGAACGGACGCTGGCCCATGAACTTCATTCCCATCATCACCATCCGTGAGACCCATAGAAATATGATGTCGCGTGCTGTAACCAGGACTGAGGTCGGATAAAACTTTTTCAGGTCCTCAGTTTCTAGCGGCCAGCCTAGTGTCGAGAAAGGCCAAAGTGCGGATGAAAACCACGTGTCCAGCACATCCTGGTCCTGGGTCAATTCATCGGTACCGGCTTCAGCACGGGCTTCTTCATATGAACGAGCGACCACGACCCTGCCGTCGTTCGTGTACCACGCAGGAATTTGATGACCCCACCAAAGTTGGCGCGAGATGGTCCAGTCGCGGAGGCTCTCCAGCCAGTTGGTGTACACTTTCTCGTAAGGCACCTCGGGAACAAATTGAGGCTTCTTCTCCCTGGCCATCAAGTCGAGCGCCAGGTCGCGCAGCTTATCCATCCGACAAAACCATTGCAGTGAAATTAAAGGCTCAATCACAGTTTTACATCGTTCGCACTTGGAGATCGAAAACTCGTAATCATCCACCTTCTCGAGGAGTCCCAGCCCCTCAAATTCCTCAACTACCTTCTGCCGAGCCTTGTATCGATCCAGTCCCGCGAAGTCTGAGCCAGCGGCTTCTGTCATCTTTGCGTGCGCGTCGATCACAACTACCTGATCGAGACCGTGACGCAGGCCCATCTCGTAGTCATTGGGATCATGAGCAGGCGTAACCTTGACCGCGCCTGTTCCAAATTCAGGATCGACAAATTCGTCCGCGACCACCGGAATTTCGCGGCTGGTGAGCGGAAGCAACAGTGTCGCGCCAATGAGGTTGCGATAGCGCTCGTCATTCGGGTTTACGGCGACAGCGGTATCCCCAAGCATTGTTTCCGGCCGAGTGGTGGCAACGGTGACGCCGCCGCTGCCGTTTTTTGCCGGATAACGAAGATAATAGAGCTTTCCTGGTTGTGGATCCTTTTGCACTTCGAGATCGGAGAGCACGGTCTGGTCGTTGGGACACCAGTTAACAATGCGATTCCCTCGATAGATCAACCCTTCTTCGTAAAGATTCACAAACACTTCCCGAACAGCGCGCGACAAATCCTCGTCCATCGTAAACTTCTCGCGCGACCAATCGACCGACGCGCCTTCGCGCCGCATCTGCTTCGTTATTTGCCCCCCAGACTCGCTCTTCCATTTCCAAACCCGCTCAACAAATTTCTCGCGTCCGAGATCGTGACGCGACATACCTTCCTTCTTCAATTCGCGGGAGACCATCAATTGGGTGGAGATGCCGGCGTGATCCATTCCCGGGAGCCACAGCGTCCGGAAACCACACATTCGCTTGTAGCGAGTGAGCACGTCCATCATCGTGTGCTGAAGTGCGTGACCCATGTGCAGCGAACCGGTGACATTGGGTGGAGGAATCACAATAGAGAAGACTGCCGCTCGAGGGTCTCGATTGATCTCGGGCGCAAAGTAGCCTTCCTGCTCCCATCGCGCGTAGTGATGTTGCTCAGCTTCCCTGGGGTCATATTGTTTAGGAATATCCATCGGTGATCCGTAGTCGTTGGCCGTTGTCAGTAACCGATTATCTATATCAAAGGTGCATTGTAAGGGAATGCCCAACCCTTTTCATCTCAGCAGGATGGACGAGTGGTGGGTCAGTTTTCGGCACATCTCGCGGAGGCCCATAAACTTAATAGCCGTCTTGACGCCAGCCAGAAACAAATCGAGCAGGCCGTCGCCGCCAACGCCTGCTCGATCGTCCATTCGTTCTTCGGTCAGCTACTTCGGCAGCGACTGGCTCTCTTCCAGCTTACGCTTGATCAGAAGTTCCGCGAGCTGCGGAACGACTTCCCAAGCAATTTCCTGGACGACCTGCGCCGAAAGATGCTCCACTGCACGGCGTGCTATTGCGTCGATCACTTCCGGCGACAGCTGATCAAGGTTGACCGAGCCGCTCGATCTAACTGCGGGTGCAACATCGCCCGGTTCGTCCACTACTCGTTCAAACCTGCCTGCCTTTGCTTTGGACTGTAAATCATCCGAGGTGGAACGCGGACTCTCCCGCTTCCACTCCTGGGTGTCCACAAACTTCTGGTCCGTCGCCGGAGCGGATTCCGCGCCAGGCGAGGGTAGTCCGCGCTGACGATATGCAAGCTCCGACGTGTCCATCCATGCAGTTGAAAGCGGCGGCTCGGTCTGGACGACGTCCATGCCCGCATTGCTCCGCTTAGACAACTGAGGCTCAACTAAGGAGTGCGTTCCGGATATAGCAACGGCCTCGAGCCCCTGGGCCGACTGGGGCTCATCAAAATCCAAATCCAAAGCAAAATCGTCGGAAGCGGCGGTCGAGGCACCACCGATGTCACCGAGATCCAATAATACGTCGCCAGCATCCAGTGTGCTCTCCTGTCGCAATTCATTACTGGGACTATCCATAATTTGACTCTCTCGGAAGGTCTCTTGTTTCACATTCTGTGGATGCTGCGTTTCCGTAGCCGGCTCGTGCGAGCGATTGTCCGGTTGCTGCACCTCCGCCGCTTTCTGGTATAAGGGGTAGTTAGGATGCTGTTCTGCCACCGGCAACGGCAGGGTATCGGCAGTGGTGATCTCCAGCTCCTCAGTGCTCAGCTTCTCAGGCGCGGTAGCTTCTTCTTGAACGTGAGGCATTTCCGCGGTATTCGCTTCGGCTACGGGCTTACCACTTAACAGTCCGCCAACCTTGTCTATCATGCGTCGAATTGATTGAAAGGGCTTGGTCAAGATATCGTCCGCGCCAACTCTGCGCGCCTCCGCTTCGTCGAACGGCTCAAAAGAGCCTACCAGAAGCATAACAGGAATATGTTTGAGCTTCGCATTTTGCTTGATGTACCTACAAACTTCATAGCCGTTGACTTCCGGCATAAAGACGTCAGCAAGCACAATGTCGGGAGTGATTACCTGGAGTCGTTCAATCGCTTCATGGCCATCACTAACAGCCACGACCTCGACGCCTTCGTCGGCAAACGTGAGTGCTACAACTTTCTGGATTGTGATTGAATCGTCGGCAAGTAGTAGTTTGCGCCCAGCTAACAAAGCCAAATCCCTTAGCTAAAGTCAGCGCCTACTGGTGGCGTCGCCGAGCGGTTTCGCAGTTGGCGCAAGGCAGGTTGCCAAATGGCGTAGCGGCCCTGGAAGAGGACCCAATTTAAACCTAACACCCCATGGGAAGCCCAGTCAAGTGTTTTAGTTTTAAAGCCTTTAGCCCGAGTCGTCAGAAAGGGCTGGAGACTACAATATCATCGACCGTGTTTTCTTTCCGGTCGGCGCCCAGGGAACGCAAAGTGAAGGTATTGCGCTCTCCCCGGTATTGGTAGGGCTCGTGCCAGGGGTCAAGGCGGACCACCCGAGAAAGAAAACGAGGGCTGAGATGGTCGATGAGAACGACGTGGGAGTCTGACGCAACATAGGAATCGCGCTCGGTCCGGAACCTGAGCAGCGCCTGCGCGATAGCGTCCATTTCCCGGTGAGCCAGCCTCCTTTTGGTCTCGTTGGCGGCCGCGACCATGGTCTGAGGACTGATCCAGTCGCGCGTACCGGTTCGCAGAGCCGTGATCATCCAGCCGTCCTGGTCCCGCGCAAAACGGAAATCTGCGTTAATTGAGGACTCAACCACTGCTGAGGGACGCGAGGCCAAGGGCAATTCCAGCGGAGATATGGTCTTGATTCGAACCGCATCGGACGGAAGTTGCACACCTAAAACAGCGGCTATCAGACAACGGGCGCGTTTCGTGCTGGGTTCGATCGCAGGACCTCGGGTCTGGACGTCTGGCCCATCACACGGGCTGGATAAGATCCCGGTCTGGCTGGTGGCCGCGGGTGCAAGCTCTTCCCACTTGTCCTGGCCAACGCGCAACTCTGCTACGCGCCAGCGTCCCTGCGTGTTTGGGGCAAGCCGGAAGATCGCATCTATCTCCGCGGTTGCTTCGGCCGAATCGCTGGTGGAAAAAATTCTCTTTACCCGTACGGCACTACTCGGAAGCTCAACGCCGGCCATACGGGTGATGAGTTTTCGGGCTTGCTTAGCGCTCAGGTCTGCTCTCACCTCCACGGTGATTAGGCCCAGGATTAACAGTAGACCCAGGCGTAGGAAAATAACAAAGCGCATTTGAACTCTTGCGATTGCGAAAGTCAGTCGCCGCTTTTGCCAATGAGCATTTGCAGCATGATCTGTAGTTGCGACGTCGTAAACGGCTTGGGTAAAAAGACGACGGCACCGGCGGAGAAACTTTCTGACGATAACTTTGGGTCCTGCTCGGCTGTCATCATCATCACTGGGATTCGCATCAGACTCTTTTCTGTCTTCATAAATCGCACCAGTTCGGGCCCGGAGATGTGCGGCATCACAACGTCGAATACTCCCGCCATAAAGTTCTGATCGCTTTGCAGTATCTTATAGGCCTCTCGGCCATCACGAGCAGTTACTACCGTATAGTTTTCCTTCTCGAGAATTGTCTTTACGAGACGGAGGATTGCGGGATCGTCGTCGGCCACTATAACCCGGCGCCCTTTGCTGTCTGCCCCAGAGTTTTTGTCTTCTTCACCGACCATCTTGTTTAGACTTCCACGACACGGCTACTCTCGCCCGCGCTAGTTGACAGTTCCGCTGCCAGCTTAATTGCAGCAACCATACTTGAATGTTCAGCCAAACCCTTGCCCGCTATGTCGAATGCCGTCCCATGATCAACGGAGGTGCGAATAAATGGCAAGCCCATAGTAACGTTCACAGCCTCTCCAAAAGAAAGACACTTCACGGGAATCATGGCTTGATCGTGATAACAGGCGATGACCGCATCGAATTCGCCTCGCGAAGCGCGCAAAAAAACCGTGTCCGCAGGAAAGGGTCCGCGGACGTTAACATCATTCACTCGACATGCCTCGATAGCCGGAACCATCTCCGACGCCTCCTCTGTGCCGAACAGGCCTCCTTCCGCGCCGTGCGGGTTCAGCGCTGCTACCGCCAATCGCGGGCGTTCAATGCCCCACCGTCGGAGTTCACGATTCGCAAGATTAATGGTTCGGATAATGCGGTCACACTCCACCAGTCTGACGGCTTCCGCCAACGGAACATGAGTGGACAACAAGACGATGCGGAGATTCGCGGCCACGAAGGCCATCGCCGAATCTTCGCTTCCCGTTAGATGGGCGAGAAACTCAGTGTGACCAGGAAAGCTATATCCTCCGAGGAACAGCGCCCGCTTGTTGATGGGGGCCGTCGCGATCGCATCAACACTACCCGCCGCACAAAGCTCGACGGCGGCTTCTATGTAACCCGCGGCAGCTTTTCCAGCAGCTCCCGATTCGATGCCTGATTCGACGAATCCGCCGATGTTATCGAGATGAAAAATGACGGGCTCCGCGAGGTTCTCAGGCAGTGGCTCTCCCTGACGGATGATGTCGTAGCCACACTGCAAGTCGAGGGTCCGGGCAGTATGGGCCAGCAACTGCGCATCGCCGATAATCACCGGAGCACAAACGCGGGTGATCTCTTCCTCGGCAACGGCCTTCAAAACAACCTCTGGACCGATCCCGGCAGGATCACCCATCGTGATTCCGATGCGTGGCAATGATCGCCTCGGTCTATAGCCGAGGTGGGATGAGCTATTGGCGAACTGACTCATTTCCGAGACGACGCGCGTACAGGAAGGGACGAAAGTGAGTAGGAGTCAAACCCATAGGTTCAACTTACCTATTCCGCCTCTGGCTCTCCACGTTCGTCGGCCTTGTACATGTATTTGACGTTTCGCTTCAGAACAAGAAGGTTGGGCGCCGACTGGCGGTTAACCTTCAACGCACCTCGATCATACCACTCGATGGTGCCTTCAATCTCTTCACCGTCGAGTAAGACGATGACCATGAGAGTGTGCGCGTCGATTTGCTTCTTGTAGTAGAAGATCTCCGCATTGGTCTCGAGCGGGGGCGGGATCCGCTTACGGACTTGAACCGCAGCCTGCTGGGCGAGACGCTGGGAGGCTTCCCTTCCACCATCGCCACTCGGAGCGCGGTGGGGACTGCCATTCGTCCGCTCTCTAGGCTGCGGCGTCTCGCGCGCTTTTCCTTTTACCTCCGCGAGTGTGGTTCTAATAAGTTTACGATTCACCTGATTCTCCTCCAACAATCTAAGACGGGGTTTAAACCGATCGCGCCAGGCACATTAATGGAAGGAATGAGCTGACTCGGATCGACAATCAATACTCTCGCAGGTGCGGCCACTCAAGGAGAGGGGAAAATTACCCGTAATGGAAAGTCCTGCAAGGAATGTCGCCATGCTACACAACCATAAAAGAAAAAGCAAAGTAGAAAACTAAAACCCTTCCGAGGAACCGCTGACAAGGTGAAAGGAAGGCCACCCTGCGGCCTTCCTTTTCTACCGAACATGGTCTAGCGTTTGTGACTAGTCAGCTTTTTTTTGAAGGTGAGAAAGTTGAAATCGTCTGCAGTGCATAACTCATCACTGGGTGGGTCATCACCCGTTGGTCTCGGAGTGCCTCCCGCCCCAGCCGTGAGAAGTCGTCGCAAAGAGCATCTAATCGGGGGACTGTCTAAGCACCATCCAACCTTAGACGGCTCAGAGCGGAAGGTTGACTGGGCATTTTGAGGTGGATGACTCGCTTGGCCCAGCCTCGCAAAGAGCCGCGCTCTCGCTACTTAAGGCTCTTCGTCTTCATTTGTTGGCCCACTCCTGCTTCCCTTTTTGTAATAAGCTCCGCCTCCGTTCCGAGCGCGGGACGTTAGGCAGGTAGCACCTCAAGGAGCAGATCCAGTTTCGCCTTGCTGTGTCGTCGAGTCCGCGCCGTGCCGAGGAAAAGCTCTAGTTCGGTGGGGCCGCGGCAATCGGCGAGAATTAGAATACAGTCCCCAACTTATACTCATCGCCGTCAGTCGACTCAACTTCCGAGCACCGAGATGGTACTTAAAATGCTCAGCAAGCAGCAAAATATCCTCGCCACGCTCGCGTGGGGAGGAACTACAACTCCCTGAGCCGGAAGTACAGGGTCTTCGCGAAAACGACGTCGGCCATTTCGGGTGTGAAGTCGCGGTTATTCGCAGCGATGACACACACATCGACCGCAATCTTTTTCTCGCCGCGACGCTCTCGAAGAGCCCGCTCCTGCAACACGAGCAGCAGCGTCCCTTGTCCTCAGGCGCGAGCTCGCCAATCGCGTCAAGCAGGAGCGCGCCGCCGTCAGCACGCTCGAAGGCCTCGCTGCGGCGCGCGACCACGCCCGTAAGCGCGCGTTTCTCGTGGCCGAACAATTCGCTCCCAGCAGTTTTCCGGAATGAAATCGAGGGCCTTACAAAAAGCGAAAGGAAAGCACCTGCCGGCCTTCCTTTCGTCGAAACACTGTCAGCGCGTTTAACTAGTCGGCCTTTTTTCGTATGAAGGTGGGGACGTCGAGATCGTCTGCACGCGCGTGACTCATCATCGGGCGGGGCAAATCATCCGTTGATCTCGGAGTGTAACGGGGCGCGTTAGTCGACAGAACCGCGGACGATCCGGCGGACGCAACCGCAATTGATTCTCTGTCAAAGCCGGTGGCAATAACCGTGATCTTCATCTCATCGCGCATTGTCTCATCGATCACAGCTCCAAAGATGATGTTGGCGTCTTCGTCCGCCGCCTCTCGAATGATGGACGACGCCGCGTTAACCTCGTAGAGCGTGAGATCCGGCCCGCCAGTGATATTGATGAGCACGCCCTTCGCGCCTTGAATGGATGCTTCCTCAAGGAGGGGCGACGAGATGGCTTGCTGGGTCGCTTCTATGGCGCGGTTTTCGCCCGCGGCGCGGCCGGCACCCATCAATGCCATGCCCATGCCAGCCATGATCGACTTGACGTCTGCAAAATCGAGATTGATTAAGCCTGGAACCGTAATCAGATCACTGATGCCTTGCACTGCCTGACGCAAAACATCATCTGCGATTCTAAATGAATCCGACAGCGAAGCACCCTTGTCGACCGTGTGCAGCAACCGTTCATTGGGGATAGTTATTACGGTATCGACACATTCGCGCAGCTCGCGCAGGCCATGTTCAGCCTGCTGCATTCTACGTCGACCTTCAAAATGAAACGGTTTGGTGACGACGGCGACGGTGAGGCAATTCAACTCGGTCGCGAGAGAGGCAATAATGGGAGCGCCTCCAGTTCCCGTACCGCCGCCCAAACCGGTGGTCACAAAAACCATATCGGCGCCTTCCAGCACCTCAATGATCTTATCGGTGTCTTCCAGGGCAGCTTCGCGTCCAACTCCGGGGTCGGCCCCCGCACCCAGCCCCTTTGTGAGCCGGCTGCCGAGTTGGATCTTTATGGGCGCGCGCGAGCGCTTGAGCGCCTGCAGATCGGTATTGGCAACGAGAAACTCGATTCCTTCGATGCCGGATTCGATCATTCGGTTAACGGCATTACCTCCGCCGCCACCGATGCCGATGACTTTTATCCGCGCACCAGTGATGGGGGGATCATCGTCGATGAAAATATTAATGCCTGTTCCGGGTTTACGAGCGTCCGGTGCCATAGTCGTTTCCTCTCTCCCAAAGCGGGAGGGCTTCCAAGGCCCTTTTCTTCTATATTGGGTAGCTCGCGCAGTTGGCATCGATATGTTGCGGACAACATCTTGTGCAGCTGGGGCGTGAGCATACAACAACTTGTCAAAAAATACTACTGAAACGATTTCGAAATCTGGATACGAAATGTGTCAGCTTGCCTGTTGAACCTCTGCGGCTCATGCCCGCGCGCATTTCTGTAGCTTGTGCGCGGAACGCTACCAACGACAATCCAGCGGCAGCAGCCCAGGCGGGACTCTGCACATCTTCAACCAAACCGCCGAAGCGATCTCTCTCAGGGAAACCCAAGCGAACGGGAGCATCAAAAACCTGTTCGGCAATCTCTGTCATGCCGCTTAACAATGCTCCGCCACCGGTCAAAACCACGCCACTTGAAAGCTGACGTTCCCAACCGGAATCCTTAATCTCATCTGCAACGTGCATCAATACTTCTTCCGCGCGCGGTTGAAGAATATCGCAAAGAATCTGACGTGAAAGCTGACGCGGAGCGCGTCCCCCGACCGAGGGAACCTCGACCAGATCGCTCCGTTCCATCTCACTCAGCGACGTACTGCAGGCACATCCCATGGTGCGTTTGATCTTTTCCGCCTCGGGAATTGGGGTTCGCAGACCGAAAGCGATATCGTTCGTGAAATGGGAACCGCCCAGTGGGAACACTGCCGTGTGTTGGACCGCCCCACGCTGATAGATCACCAGCCCGGTCGTTTCCGCACCAACGTCCACCAGTGCAGCTCCGAACTCCTTGTCGTCCTCAGAAAGGGAAGCTTCGGCGGCCGCGAGCTGCTCCAGCACCATGTCAGCGACTACCAAACCTGCCCGGTTTACGGCATTGATTGCATTTTGTCGCGCAGTCACGGGACTGGTCACAATGTGAACCTTGACGGCCAGTCTGGCCCCAATCATTCCCACGGGGTCGTTAATTCCATCCTGATCGTCAACGATGAATTCCTGGGGCAAGCGGTCAACTATCTCGCGGCCAGCCGGAAGTTGAATGGCACAGGCGGAGTCGATCGCGCGACGCACGTCTTCATGGGTAATTTCTCGGTCGCGCCCGGAAACGGCCACAATCGCCTGACCATTGAACCCGAGAATGTGGGAGCCGGCGAGATTAATGGTTACCTCTTCGGCTTCAATACCACTCATTCTTTCAGCCTCTTCCACAGCCTTCTTGATCGCGTCCACCGCCGCATCAGGATTCACAATCACACCCTTGCGAAGTCCGCGCGCTTCGGCCTCTCCGATGCCCACGATGTCCAGCAGCCCGCCTTCACCGGGTTCACCGGCGATACACGTCACCCTGCTCGTTCCGATGTCCAGGCCGATCGTGTGTTGGGTGCGCTTAGCCATCTACCTTTCGTTCCTTAATGAAACCCGTTCAGCAATCATTGGTTACGGCGGGCTCGCCTTGGTCGCTCTCCGCCATTTGGTGCATCGCGCCGAGGCTTTGCTTCGCGTTTCCTTTCCGCGTTGTTTTGACGGGCAGCACTAGCCGCGGCCCTCTGGTTGTTACGTTTGGGTCTGGCGACCGCATCGGCGGTCCTGGTCTCGCCAACCGAAGGGTTGCCTGAAGAGTCAGCTCTATCGCTGCTGGTGCGGGCACGTGACATGAACCCAACTATCGCTCGCCTGCCTTGAGTTAAATCTACGTAACTTATGAACTGGCCTCGAGGTGTTAGGCGGTGCGCATCCAGAACGCCTAGGGCGTCCTGCAACCGTTTGCCAAAATCCTGGGAACCAAGCCGCACCTCAATCTGTGAGTCGTCGCCGGCAAGTTGTGCTCTCACATCGCGAATGTCGATGACGTTCACTTCACTCACACGTTCAGACATTCCGGGGGCGCTCCATTCACGTTGCAGCTCCAGAAACCTCTTCACGCGGTCCACGTTCTCTTTGCGTACCGTATCCCCGGTCTCTTCGTTCCAACCGCGCAGAAAAAATGGAGGTATTTGATCCGATGGCAGCATCTCCCCCAGCAGCACCGCATCATCGTCAACCCAGAGAAATCGGCCCGCGGCCGTGCGCACTACAGCGCGTGGTTGGCGCTCCTCAAGACGAACACGTATGCCGTCAGGCAACACACGAGAAACCATCGCCACGCGAATCCACGGAAGGCGCTCAAGACGGTTGCTTATTTCCTCGAGGTCGGCCCGCCAGACTCCTGTTTTGGCGACCTCCCTCGTTACTAATGTCCGCACATCTGGAGCCAACGCCCGGAAATCACCCTGGATCTCTACTTTGCGAATCTTAAAGAAACTGGCTGCAGAGGCAGCGCGATAGCCGGCAAAGATGAGTCCCCCAATGACCATCGCCAGGGTCACCTTTAGAATCAACGGAACGTACCTAAGAAGTGCGCGCATACGATGGCCAAGGGATTGGCCCAATCCGGCGCGGTTACGTCGCCGCGGTCGCTGCGCAACTCCGCCCGCACGCCGCTGGGCCGCCATGCCTCCGCGATTCCCAACCTTCTGTGCGATTACTTGTTCTCTCACAATTACTTCTCCTTACTCCGGAGCGTCGGGGTCCTGTTTCTACGGTTCATTTGCCCGCCACAGTTCCACTTCATACTCCAGCTCAATTCCCTGTTCGCGCTTAACGCGTTCCCGGATTTCTTCAGCGAGCGCCAGGGCATCTTCGGCCCGCGCATTCTCGCCCTCGGTTACGATGAAATTTGCGTGAATCGGAGAGACTATTGCCGTTCCGCGTCGCACGCCCTTCATTCCCATCTCGTCGATGATCTTGCCGGTGCCCACAATGCTCTCCGGCGGATTCTTGAAGAAGCAACCAGCCGATCGGCCGCCATGCGGCTGCGTCGACATCCTCCGGCTCTTGGCTGCTTCCATGCGTGCCAGTATCTTTTCTGGATCGGCGGGCCGCAGCCGCAAGGTGGCACCCAACAGCAATTCTCCTTCTGCGAATGAAGTGTGACGATAGTTCCATTGCACCGTGCTGCCCGGGATTTCAACCACCTGCCCACCTCGAGCCACCCTAACAATCTCAGTTACTTTTCCGATCTCGTGTTCGTAAGCGCCAGCATTCATCCAAAGAGCCCCGCCAACGGTTCCCGGAATTCCTCCCAAATCCTCTATGCCCGAAAGGCCTTGCCGGCCAACGTCGACGCACAGGCGCGGTAAGGAATAGCCGGCGCTGACCTGGACCAGATCACCATCAAACCGCACTTCGCCCTTCAAATCCTTCAGACTCAAAACTACATAATGATGCTCGCCATCGTCGGCAAGTACGTTGCTGCCTGACCCGAGCGGTCGCCAGCCGATGCCTGCTTCCTCCAACGCGTGAACCACTGCTGCTGCCTGTCCTTCATTTAGTGGAGAGATGACCCAATCGATGGATCCACCTACTCTGAGGCTGGTCAATTCAGCGAAACGCCGCCCTCGCTCAGCGCGCACTCCGAGTCGCGCGGCAATCTGGTCAATCGCCACATCCCGCTGCCTGATCTGTGATTCGTCTGTTGCTTCTGACCCCAAATTCAAACCGCCTTGGCGTCGCCTCGTTCGCGTAAGAGTTCCAATAGCTGTTCGCTTACACGGCTCACGGTACCCGCTCCGAGTGTAAGCACGAGATCGCCGGGCTGAACGTGATCTCGCAAAGTTATCGGTGCATTTTCGAGAGCTCCGATGTGCCGAGCGTCCTTGTGGCCGAAACGTTTGATCGCCTCCGTGAGCGTCCCCGCCGTGACACCCTCGATTGGTTCCTCGCTGGCCGCATAAATGTCCGTGATGAACAACGAGTCAGCGTTATTAAATGAGCGCGCAAATTCTTCCATCAGGTCGTGGGTACGGCTGTAGCGATGCGGTTGAAAAAGCACTACGATGCGCCGTCCGCCGGATCCAATCTTCGCTGCCGCCAGGGTTGCTTTGATTTCGGTAGGGTGATGTCCATAGTCATCAATGACCAGCACTCCACCCACCTCACCCTTATATTGAAAACGTCTTCCGGCACCTCCGAAGCTGCCCAGCGCCTCAGCAATCTGCTCGAAGGGAACATCTAGTTCAAAGCCCACCGCAATGGCCGCCAACGAGTTGTAAACGTTGTGCAGACCGGGCACGCGCAGGTTAATTTCGCCGACAGTATTGCCGCTTCGCCAGACAGTAAAATTTGACCCAAAACTCTGATCGTAACGGATACCGTGGGCTGAGATATCGGCCTGGGCGCTTAACCCGTAGGTCATCCTGCGCCGTTCAACGTGAGGAATGATTGCTTGCACGTTAGGATCGTCGAGGCAAAGCACCGAAGCTCCGTAGAAAGGCACTTTGTTTACGAACTTGGTAAAGCAGCTGCGCACGTCGTCCATGTCGTGGTAGTAGTCCATGTGTTCCCGGTCAATATTTGTGACCACAGCAATTGTCGGCGTAAGCATGAGAAACGAGCGGTCGCTTTCATCGGCTTCGACAACCATCAGGTCGCTTTTACCCAGATGTGCATTCGATCCAAAGGCACCGACGACTCCGCCTACGACGATTGTTGGATCAAGTCCAGCATGTCCGAGCACAGTCGCGACCATCGACGTGGTCGAGGTTTTCCCATGCGAGCCGGCCACGGCTACCGAATGCGGTTTCAGGCGCATTAATTCGGCGAGCATCTCCGCTCGCGGAATCACCGGTATGGAGCGACGCTGCGCCTCCATTATTTCAGGATTGTCTTCACGCACTGCCGTTGAGCGCACCACGACTTGCGCGTCATCGATATTGTCCCCGCTGTGGCCCTCGGCAAAAGTCACGCCCATTTGTCGTAAGCGGTCAGTCACGCTCGATCTCTTCTGATCGGATCCGGACACACGGAACCCGAGATTAACCAGCACCTCTGCAATCCCGGACATGCCTATGCCGCCGATGCCTACGAAATGTACGTGCTGAATTTGTCTAAACATAGATTAGTCAGTGGTCCGTAGTCAGTTGTCCTTTGTTCTTTGTATTGTACTTTGGTGTTTTGTGATTGGTGCTTTGTACTTGTGTTTAGTTCTTTGATCTTCTCATTGTCATTCGCGCTTCGGAGTCACGAGCAACTTGAATTAAACATCCAAGTACAAAGCTCAAAACACTAAGTTCAAACTGCAACGAACTACTGACCACTGACAACTGACTATCTTCTGCTTTCAATCAACTCCTCGATCAAATCAACCGTGGCTGCCGCTGCGTCGCCGCGGGCCAGTTTGCGACTGGCTTCTTGCATCTTCCTGATCTCGTCGGGAGATTGGACAAGTCTTTCTATCTCCTGGGCCAGTCTGGCGCCGCTTAAGTCCTGCTGCAGGATCGTCCTGGCGGCTCCCTCCGTTTCAAGTGCCTCCGCATTTTTCCGCTGGTGGTCATCGGCTGCCAGTGGAAAGGGAATCATGATAGCCGCTTTGCCGGCGGCGATAAGTTCTGCTGTGGTTGTCGCACCAGCTCGACAAATCACAAGATCTGCGTCGCCGAACGACACCACCATGTCGTCGATGTAGCGCCTCACATCCGCTTGCTCGGCCCAACCGGCATCCGCATACGCCGCTCGGACGAGTTCAAAATCTGCTTCGCCGGTTTGATGAGTTATGCGCAAGGTGCTTGGCAAACTTTGCAGGTGTGGCAGAGCTGCAACCATCGCTTCATTGATTGCATGCGCCCCCTGCGATCCACCAAAAACCAGCACCGAGAAGCGGCTTGCTTCTCGCTCTCTTGCCGGTATCTCAAAGAACTCTCGCCTTACCGGGTTGCCGGTCACCACTCCCTTGCCGCGAAAAAAACTTAGCGACTGCTCAAACGTGACCGCGGCCGTGTCAACAAAGCGGGCCAGCATACGATTGGTCCAGCCGGGTAAAGCGTTTGACTCCATCACCAGCGTGGGCAGGTTCAGGATTGCTGCTGTCAACACCACCGGCCCCGAAACATACCCTCCAGCGCCTATCACAATGTCGGGCCGAAAGTCCCTAATGACCCTTCTGGCCGCGAGAAAACTGCCTGGGAGCATGGCTACCCCGCGCAGCCGGGCAGCGGCGCCCACACTCTTCAAGCCGGCACTGTCAATGATCGAAAGTTTAAAACCCGCTTTCGGCACCAATTTCGTTTCGAGACCGCGGGCCGTGCCTACAAATCTGATTTCTGACTGCGGGTCGCGGCGAAGAATCTCCTTCGCCACCGCAATACCCGGATAAATATGGCCGCCGGTTCCTGCCGCGGCGATCAGTGCGCGCATCGTGGTTTATCCGAAGCGCGATGAAGCGATTCGCCTTCCGGTGGCGACAGGCGATTGTTTCAGTTCACGATCCGCGCGGGTCATTAAAGATCTCAGCACTCCGCTGTCAAAGGAACCGGAGGCCTGTTGGGAAATGTTGAGCAGTATGCCCACCGCCGCGAGCGTGAGCACTAAAGATGATCCGCCGTACGAAATGAATGGCAGCGGGATCCCCTTTGTCGGGACCATTGACAGGACCACGCTGATATTGAACATCGCTTGTGTAACAATTGCCGTTACCAGACCTAGTGCCAGAAGCATCCCGAATCGGTCCGGCGCTAACAGGGATGTCCGTATGCCACGCCAGAGAAAGAGTGCAAAGACCGCAATCACAGCCAATGCTCCTACCAATCCCAATTCTTCACCCACAACGGCGTAGATGAAATCGGAGTGAGCAAACGGCAAGAACAGCATCTTCTGTTTGCCCTGGGCGAACCCCAATCCATTTGGCCCGCCGGAGCCTACGGCAATTAGCGACTGCACCACTTGGAATCCGCTGCCCTGCGGATCCGCCCACGGATCGAGAAAAGTGATCAGACGCCGAGCTCGATACGGAACAAGGATCAGCAGCCCAGCGACAACTAACAGCGCTGGTGCCGCCGCCATTCCCAGGTGCTTTATCCGAGCGCCAGCAGTGTAGACTACGACGACAAAAATTATGCCGAGCATCATTGCCGTACCTAGGTCGGGCTCGATCACGATCAGACCTGCCAACACGCATGTGACAACCGTGCACGGCATAAAGGTATTCCAGAACTGGCCTTCCTCACCAGCTCGCCTCTCCAGAAAATAAGCAAGGAAGATCACCAGTGCCGGCTTGGAGAGTTCTGAAGGTTGAATCGAGAGGCTGGGAAGCTTGATCCAGCGATGGGCACCGTTGGTGGCAGGGAACGCAAAGACCGCCAACAACATAACCGTGGTCAGGGCCAGCAACCCGTAAACGATACGTCGATTTCTTAAGTGCTTGTAATCGACCTGCATAGCCGCCAGCATCACGACGAAACCGATTCCCGTCGAGATTGCTTGCTTGAGGACGTAATGGAACTCATTGCCGTTTTCCCGCTGGGCCATTACCGCCGAGGCGCTGTAAACCATCACCACGCCGAAAAGCGCGAGGCCAACCGTGGCGGCAAACAACCATTTGTCTGGATATAACTTTCGGGCCATTTATCAATTTTCGATTGCCGATTGCCGATTTGACCTTCGGTTTTAACTGACAGATCGCTCACACATTCCTTAAAGACTCTCCCTCGGTGCTCGAAGCTCTCAAACATATCGAAGCTTGCACAGGCCGGTGCGAGCAAGACGATGTCTCCAGGCTGGGCTGACTGAAACGAGAGTTTGACGGCTTCCTGCATGTCAACGGCCCGTTGGCCAGGTGCGTACTCGCCGAGTTCCCTGGCGATCGTTTCCGCGTCTTCACCAATCAAGACAAGTTGTCGCACATTCTCGCGAATGAGCTCCCCGAGCGGAACGTAAGGCGCTTTTTTACCCCGGCCACCGAGGATTAAAACAACCTTGCCGGCCTCATCCTTGAAAGCTTCAAGAGCTTTCGCCGTCGCATCGACGCTGGTGGCCTTTGAGTCGTTGTAAAACTTAACCTCCTCAATCTCGGCAACCAGCTCCAGACGATGCTCCACCGGCTCAAAGCGACTCACCGTTTCCCGCATCGATTCAGGACTGGCGCCGCACGCGAGACCAGCCGATAACGCCGCCAGCACGTTCTCAACATTGTGAAGCCCGCGGAGTTTCATGTCGTCACGCTTCAGGAGTGTTCGTTCACCATCGCGGGTGCGAGAAACCAGGTCGCGGGCGCGCAGGAAGAGCCCTTCCTCGGGCTCGTGTCGGACGCTAAAGGGCACGACATGAGCCCGCAAACCGCTCGCCCAGGACGAAACCATCTCGTCATCGCCATTGAGTACAGCCACATCGCCTGGCTCCTGGTTCATAAAAATGCGGTGCTTGGCCGCGGCATAATCGATAAATGCTTCGTAGCGATCCATATGATTTGGCGTAACGTTCAGCACTACGGCAACCGAGGGATGGAATTCCTTTATCGTCTCCAATTGAAAGCTCGATAATTCGACTACAGTCCAGCCATCGTCCCTTGAGCCCTCTACCAGCGTTATCAGGGGCGTGCCGATGTTTCCTCCCACCTGCACCGATAGTCCAGCGTCTTTCAGCAACTCACCAATTAACGCCGTCGTCGTGGTCTTGCCGTTGGTGCCGGTGATGGCCACTATGCGACCCTTTAAAAACCGTGAAGCCAGCTCCACTTCGCCGATGATTACGGCGCCCGCTCGCTCGGCGTACCTGACGGGAATACTCTTGCCCGGAACACCGGGGCTAACCACCACGAAGTCGATATTGTCGAGCAGCCAACTCGGCGCCTCGCCGGGAAGACAACCTACTCCCTCATCTTTGAGGGCAACTGCTTCCGGGCTCCACTCTTCAATTGGCTTCCGATCGTTGAGGGCAACGGTCGCGCCGCGCGCGGCCAAAAACTTCGCGCAGGCAATTCCACTGCGCGCTGCGCCTATCACTAAGACTCTCTTCCCCGCTAGTTCCAAACAACCTCAATCACTGCATAGATTGCCAATTGGCGATTGCCGATTGCCAATTTTGTGATTCGCGAGGGGCATATTGATTCCCATACTTGACTCCGCCGGCGCAGGGAGGCAAACGACTGTTGAAAATCGCAAATTGGCAATTGGCAATTGGCAATCGGCAATGTGTTATCTCAGCTTTAACGTCGAGAGACTCAAGAGCGCAAAAAGTATTGCCAGGATCAGAAATCGAAAGACGATTTTAGATTCCTTCCAATCCTGCATCTCGAAATGATGGTGCAGTGGGGTCATCTTAAAGAGTCGCCTGCCCGTGCCGGTGGTTCTCCTGGTCATTTTGAAAACACCCACCTGGAGCATCACCGACAAGGCTTCGATGACAAAAACGCCGCCCACCATGACCAGTATAAATTCCTGTTTCGTCAGGACGCTGATGGTTCCAATCGCTCCCCCAATTGCCAGACTCCCCACGTCTCCCATGAAGACTTCGGCCGGCGGTGCGTTATACCAAAGGAAACCGAGGCTGGCACCGGCCATCGCGCCGCAAAAGACAGTCAATTCAGCCGCCTCAGGCCGGTGTGTTAGTTCCAGGTATCTTGCCCAGCGCGCATCGCTGCTTAAGTAAGTGAAGCCAGTCATGGCGGCCATAGCAATGAAGGTCACGCTAATTGCGAGCCCGTCCAGACCATCGGTCAAGTTCACTGCGTTTGACCAGCCCAGCAACACGATCACTATCAATATTAAGTAAAGATAAGGGCCAATAAAACTGATCCCCAAGGGCTCCGATGTAGTTTTCAGGAAGGGGATGCTGACATTCCACGAATAGTCGCTGGCTAAGTACTTGGCGGAAACGAAAAGAACAATCCAGACACCGATGGCAATCAGGAGTTGGGCCAGCAACTTCTGTCTGCCGGTAAGGCCTAAGCTTCGCTGTTTGGCCATCTTCGCGTAATCATCAAGAAAGCCGATCGTGGCAAACAACAGAGTCGCGATTATGATGGTCCAGATGTAAATGTTTGTTAGACGGGCCCAGAGCAGAGTTGAGAGAAGCACTGAGCCAACGATCAGCACGCCTCCCATGGTGGGCGTTCCTCGCTTCGCCTTATGCCCTTGCGGGCCTTCCTCGCGAATCTGTTGTCCAACGTTCCATTTCCGTAGCGCCTGAATAAACCTACCGCCAAACAAGAGGGAAAGCAGCAGGGCTGTGATCGTGGCGTAGGCAGTGCGGAACGTAACATACTGAAAAACGTTAAGCGCCTTGATCAGAAACCAATCCTTCTCCTTGAAATGGTTATAGAGAAGTTCGTATAGAAAGTAGTAGATCATCTTCGGAGTTCTATCCGGGGATCAGGAGCGATTTTCTTTAAGGGCGTAACCAGCCGCGGGCTTAGTGCTTCAGACGCTTTCACCGGCGCCCGCCAAGTCAAACCGGTCGCGAAGCGCAGTTACTATTTTGTCAGTTGCCACTCCTCGTGAACCTTTGACTAAGATCAGATCCCCTTCCTTCACTTCGTCCAAAAGAGCGGCTGCGGCCTCAAGTGAACTATCGAAAAACCGGGTTGTCGTTAAGCCCGCGGCTCTCGCCCCGCCGATTATTTCTGCGGCAAGACCGCGAATCCCCCAGAGGACATCTACGCCGGTGCGGGCAATCTCATCTCCGGCTTGCCGATGCAGCCGTGCCTCGTCAGATCCCAGCTCCAACATCTCACCGGCTATCACAATCCGTCGCTTCCTGGCTCCCCCTGCTTCGGTGATAGTCCGAACCATACTAATCAATGAGCGTGGATTCGAGTTGTAGGAATCATCCACAACGGTAAATCCAGCGGCGAAGTCGAGCGTTTCCCCGCGCATGCCGGGCGGCTTCACCTGTCGCAATGCGCCCGCGATCGGTTGGGGCGGAATCTGCAGGCAGGTCGCTACCGCAGCGGCAGCGAGAGCGTTCATCAAGTTGTGACGGCCGCTCATTGGCAATGCGGCGGGCGACTCACCCAGAGGTGTCTTCAGCCGAAACTTTACCTGACCCAGATGCGCGGTCTCGATCTCCGTGGCGGTGACATCTGACTCGCGATCGATGCCAAAGGTAATGACGGGGCCCCGGTGCTTGTCGCGCATTTTGATCACCCACTCATCGTCAGCATTTAAAACAGCGGTTCCACCTGGCTTGAGACCCTCAATCAGCTCGGCCTTGGCGGCAGCGATGTTCTCGATGCTTCCCAGGTATTCAAGGTGAACCGGAGCTACCATCAACTCTACCCCGATGTCGGGTGGCGTAATGTCACACAGGCGTCGAATTTCGTGCGTCGGTGAAGACATCCCCATCTCCAGCACAGCTACATCGAATTGCTCCGGCGACCTGCCTTGACGCACCATTTGTAACACCGAGAGCGGAAGGCCAAGGCCGTTGTTATAATTTCGCTCGCTCTTCAGAATGCGCCGTCCTGTGGCGCCGAGAACATGCGCTGTCATTTCTTTCGCCGTTGTTTTCCCTGCACTGCCGGTGATCCCCACGACGGTCTTGCCCCAGGCTTCATAGACCCCGCGAGCCAGCGTCTGCAACGCCGCAATTGCATCGTCAACTAATATCAGCCGATCTGCCAGTGCCTGGAGTCGCTCATCGTCACGAACCCGGTCTACACGGGCGACGGCAGCGATGGCGCCGCGGCCCAGAGCATCTGCAATGAATGCATGTGCATCAGCAAACGTCCCATTGAAGCCGGCGCGGGCGTAATCTTCCTGCGATAACGCAAAGAAGAGTTCGCCCGCGTCAACCGACCGCGAATCGATAGAAAAGTTTGTGATTTCTTTGTCAAACAACTCGGCGCTTAGACTCGCGGCGTCAGCGCCCATCAATATCGACGCTACTCGGACATTCACGTTATTCCAGCCTCGTCCAGCCTTTCCGCCCTCGCCTCGATTAAACTCGGACCGCGAGACATTGCGATACTTGCCTCAACATTGCAAGCGACTGAAATTCCCACCGGCTCAACCGTTTCAATCGGACCTTTTTGATCAGCACGAATCATACTCAATCGCTTCCTACCCCACTCTAGAGCGTACTCCATTTCAGAACTGCCTCTGCTCGAGCTGCGGTGGGGATCATCTTTGGCTCCCTTGAAGGTTTAAATTTGTAGGGTACGCCTTCCTGATCAACGCAGACTTAATCAATGCGAGAATTCAGTTGGCCCGAGCGAAGTCAACCGAGACCATCTGACCTGATCCGACCTCTGAGCCTGGCGCCGGACTCTGGCGGATCACACGGCCATCACCTCGAGCCTCCACTTGCAGTCCCAGATGCGCACATGCGCGCGCAACGTCCCGAACACTTCGGCCGCGCAAATCCGGCATCAGGACTGCGTTGTTACTGGCCGCCGCATAAACAATCTCGCCGTCTCTTCCGTCGCGACGGGCTACGCTCGGCAGAGTGGCCTTGCGCGCCTCTTCCAGTCGGGTCCGCGCTTCCTGCGCTTTGGCTGCCTCGGGACTCTGCCCTGCCTGCATCGACTGGGCCACTTGATCTGACTCTAGGTTGAGCTTCGTATCGGGAGCGATACCAAGGTCCGGCAAAATCTGTTCGGCTATTTCACGGAAGACCGGCGCTGCCACGTCGCCACCGTGATAGGCGCCGGCTGGTTCGTCGATCACAACGATGATCACTACCGCCGGGTTGTCCACCGGAGCGAAACCAACAAACGACGCAACATGCTTAGTTCTCGAATATGTCTTCGTCTTCGGATCAATTTTCTGCGCTGTGCCAGTCTTGCCAGCCGCGCTGTAACCGTCCAGTTGAGCCATCCTGGCGGTTCCATTCAGGGTTACTTCCTCGAGCATCCCGCGCAAAGCGCGCGCGGTTTCCGGAGTGACCACACGCCGCTGTTCCGGAGTCGAACGATATACGCTGGTTCCTGAGGATGTTCGAATTTCGCGAACCAGATGAGGAGCCACACGCACACCGTCATTTGCCAGGACGCCGAACGCCGCCGCCATCTGAAGCGGAGTTACGCCAATCTCCTGACCAATAGCAATGGATCCAATCGAGGATGCCTGCCAACGTGTAACCGGCCGCAGCAAGCCCGGTGTCTCGCCTGGTAACTCAATACCAGTGCGCGAACCGAAGCCAAAACGAGTGATGAAATTATGCATGGTGGCATCGCCCACTCGCAGTCCAAGTTTAATGGCCGCCACATTGCTCGACTTTGCAAGTGCGTTGGCAATCGTCAGAGTGCCAAAGCTTCTATGATCGCGGATCGTTCTCCCGGCAATAGTAATCGCGCCCATTTGACAATCGATGCGATCCTCGGGCTTGACCAGACCCTTTTCAATAGCCGCGGAAAAAGAAACGATTTTGAAGGTGGACCCCGGCTCGTAAATATTTTGCAGTGCCCAGTTGGATCGTGCTTCTGGCCAGACAGCTCCGACATCGTTAGGGTCGAAAGTGGGTGCATTGGCGAGGGCCAGGATTTCGCCGGAATGGGGATCGAGAACAATCGCGGTCCCGGACTTTGCGCGGCCTTTCTTAACTGCGGCCCCGAGTGCCTGTTCGGCCCGATACTGAACCGATTGATCAATCGTGAGAACAATCGTTTGACCGGGCTTTGAGGGAAGTTCAAAACTCTCATAGCCGTTCCCACTTGAGTCCTTCTCGATGAAGAGTTTTCCAGCTTCGCCGCTAATCTTCTCGTTATAGACTTGCTCCACTCCACCCAACCCGGCTCCATCGAGCCCGACAAAGCCCAGCACATGTGCTGCGAGGGAACCGTTTGGATAGAAACGCTTCGGCTCCGTCCGGAAGTGAACACCAGGCAAGCCAAAACCGCGGATCTTTCCTGCTTGATCGGCAGACATTCGCCGCACCAACCACAGAAATCTGCGACCACCATCCTTCGCCTGGGCAAGCTGACCGATTAATCTCTTTTCGTCTAGGTTGAGGACGGAGGCCACTCGAACCGCAACACAAGCGATATCGCCGGGAGTTTCGAGTTCAGCTGGATCAACGAAAAGGGAGGCGGTTTGGATGCTGCGTGCAAGCTCACGATCGTGGCGGTCGAGAAGATGTCCACGTTCGGGTCCAGTTTCCAGGGCAAATTGCTGCTGCCGTTGCGCGCGCCCGACCAGTCTTTCGTGGTCGGAAATCTGCAGGTACACCAGACGGACACTAATCGCCAGCATCCAACAGACAATAAACGCCGCGACAAAAAGCGCGCGGCGTATTGAAGCGTCAGGTCGAGTTTTCGATTCACCGGAAAGGCGTGCCAACATTGCCGAAATGGATCCCTTCTGACGATACCGCCAGGGACAGCACCAAGTTGGTCAAACTTCGCTCCAGGGGTGGCGCAGTTTCAAGCAACTATTGACGTCTGAACGAAGCGGCGGGACTAATGACGGCCGTGACCAGGGGAAGCCGTCTCTGTTCGTTCGCCGTCTGAGTTCCAACCTGTGCGGCCTTCAATGGCTTGAGCCCTAATTGACGCGCCGCAGATTCCAACCGAGCCGGAGCTGCTGCTTGTTCCTTCTCGAGCAGTAATCGCTGTTGCTCCGCAAGTAGGTGTAGCCGTTCGTGGCGCAGACTCTCGCTCTCGTACCCAAATTGAACGGCGGCAAAATGCTGCCGCGCCGCAAATACGAAACCAACTGCCAACACAAGGCCGCAACAAAGCAGGAATACCAGTCGGGAGAGCGCGCGAAAGTCGCGTTCGCGACGGACACGAATGTTTCGCTGATTTGAAGGATGTCTTTGCATCAGTAGCTCCAGCTTGTTAACCCCAGTACAGAACCGGGAGGGGACCGGCCCCCAAGCGGACAGCCTGCTTGGGGTGGTGGTAGCGACCGCACTCAACCAGCGAGGTCATTCTGCTACACGATTTTGATTCTTCACTCCAGAACATATTGGATGAAGACTCTTGACTCAGGACAGAACCGGGAGCGATCCGGGGCGCCCGGTCCTGTAATAACTGGGCTAGACTCATCAGCCGAGGTGCGGATGCGACCACTCGTCATGTTAGAGAGAGTTTCCTGCAAGCCCGCAACTTCGCGCTACGCGCGCGCGGATTCTGTTGGACCTCGGTATTATCAGGAACAACCGGACGCCTTGTAAGGAGTTCAACCGCCCGCCGGGCACCACAGGAGCAGACAGGAACTCGTGGCGGGCACTGGCAGTACCCGGAGAGCCGGCGAAGTTCGTGCTTGATAATTCGATCCTCAAGCGAATGGAAACTAATCGCTGAGAATCGTCCGTCGGGTTGTAAAAGATCTATCGCTGCGGCAATGAATTGATCCAGCCCTGCGAGCTCGCGATTGACTGCTATTCGCAAAGCCTGGAACGTTCGGGTTGCCGGATGAATAGCCCTGGTCTTGCTATAGCCGACTGCGCGTTGCACCAGATCAGCGAGGGCTTTAGTTGTTTGAATCGGTTCCCCTCGCTCGCGACTCTCAACGATCCACTTGGCAATGCGGCGCGAGCGCCGCTCTTCGCCATACTCGAAAAGAATCCTGGCTATCTCTGCCTCCGGCTGAAGAAGCAACTCGGAGGCAGTTTCGGTCTCGCTCGCTGGATTCATGCGCATATCCAACGGAGCGTCGAAGCGAAAACTAAACCCTCTCGTGGCGGAATCAATTTGCAGTGACGAAACGCCGAGATCAACCAGCACTCCCCGTATTTGCTTCCCTCCGGCGTCTTCCACGATCGCTCGAATCTCTCGGAAGTCTGCCTGGAAGGGACGAAATCGGTTTCCAAACCGCGCCAGGCGTCTACTCGCATAATCGAGCGCCTCATTGTCCAGGTCGATCCCGATAACGCGAGTCTCATTGGAGCTCTCCAGAATCGCTTCTGTATGACCGCCTAGTCCGACAGTGCAATCGATGAAAAGACCTCCCCGCTCAGAGGCAAGGAATTGCATTGTCTGTTCTAGCAGCACGGGACGGTGGGGCGCGCCTATGCCCCCCAAAGGCGCAACCATCACCACCGCCCCGTGATCTTGTTCAAAGAACTATCTGCGCGTAAATCGTAAATCGGGAATCGTGAATCGTGGGGTTTTTCCATTTACGATTACCATCTACCATTTACGTCTAAATTCCCAATCTCGCAATCGCCGCTTCGTCTTCTTCCGTATAAGGGTCTGAAAGCATGCGCAACTTAAACTTATCTAGCTCCCAAACCTCGAGGTAAGTGAGGTATCCCATAACTGCTACGTCACCGATGACTTCGGCACTCTTGCGTAGCAGGGGATGGATGAGTAGTCGACCCTGTCCGTCGATGACAGCCTGTTGGCCGAAGTAGTTCGTTGTGTCAAGGAACTTGCGTCGTGCCGGATCCATCGTTGGTAAAAGCGAAAGGCGTTGCTCGATGGATTCCCATTCCCTCAATGGGTATATGCGAACGTTTTCGCCCGTAAGACTCGTGATGTAGAACTCGCTACCATGTTTTTCCTCTATCCGGCGTCGAAATGGCGTCGGCACCTTTAGCCGACCCTTCGGGTCAATCCGGGCGGTGTAGTTTCCCCGAAGCATAACGTTGAACGGTCAAGATTTGTTGGGTGGCCGTAGGAAAAGTTGCTAATGATCGGGCGTAACGAGGTTTGGACCCACTTCCGACCACTTTCGACCACCC
>JBGTLM010000098.1:0-48940 GCA_041744135.1 Pyrinomonadaceae bacterium | reverse complement strand
GAAAAACAACGCTACTGCTGCTCGGCAGCAAGCGTGTCACATTTGGAGGAGGCCGCACGACACACTCCTATGTAACTGATCGTTTACATTCTGCTGACGGGGAGAGTGGCTCTCGTCAGATAAAGTGTAGGTCTAGGGGAGCTAGAACGAACACGTGGAATGAGAGCAACCATCTACTCCTATTGCGATGGAATGTCAAGACCAAAGCACAAGTGACGTAGCAAATGATATATCCGGTGTAATTAACACAGGAAGTGTCCGCTTTTCAGCGGCGTTTAAAGGTTGACAGGATGCTGTCATGAAAGAAGATGCCCCAGGTCGCACTGAAGCGGGCAATGAAGTACAAGATGCCATGTTGGGCGATGGCGAAGCGGTTCACGTAGTATCAGGCGGCGGAGATCCTGGGGATCGGTTGCCGGTAGATCTCGTTAGCGAATGCGTTACTGAGAGCAGATATCAACTGGGACGACGTCAATTTGAGACAGGCGCAATAGCTGTGTCCGCACTCTTGTATGGCGAAAGCAGGGTGAGCAGTACTTCTCGACACCGAAAACTGAGTGCAGCGACCGCATTGTCGTAGATCCGAAACTGCGATTGATGCTATTCGATCACCGGCGAAAACAGCTTGAACAACGATTCAAGACCAGCGATAACTACAACGACCATAACTTAGTGTTTGCTATGGAAGACGGTAGGCCAGTGCTACTGCGCACTCTTGATGGCGCGCACTTCAAACCGATCTGACACGGCGGGTTTACCGCAAACGACTCGTGTCTACGCCCCCCCCCAACTCTTGTGCGTCGTTACTCATAGCAAGCGGTGAGAGCTACGCTGTTGTGGCTGCTCGGTTAAGGCACCAGGACTTGCGTTTACCCTCCGGGTCTACGTCGACACGACAGCAGATCAACAGAAGGCGTCAGCGAAAAACTCGCCAAAATACTCGCCCCCTAAAGTCAAGGGCGCCGCTGAATGCGCCTTTTGTTTTTTCTACCTGCGCATTCTGGTGCTGCCATCTGAACAGACCCGAAAGCTCACTTCCAGACTAGGGGGCTCTTCACCTGCATTGGCACACGCGCTAATCCCGAGCTGTTTCGCCACTTCGTACACTATTCGCACACAAACAGTTAAGGGTAGCCCGTAACTGGCTACCCTTAACTTATTGATACATTGGTGCACGCGGCAGGGCTCGAACCTGCGACCTTTTGATTCGAAGACGCAAATAGCATTGCTGACTGAGTCTCACTACCTCTTTCCTAGTAAAACAATTTAGCGTTTTACGAAGGAATTGGGAAGCAGAGTGTTGTAGAATTCGTCCTACTCTTACCGAGTTTGAACGCGAAAGCGGTAAGCAAAGCGGAGTGCAAAAGCAGCTTGGTCCTACCAGGGAGGGACACTAGCGATGGCCAGGGAACGCAAGGGCTTTATTGTGAGCCAGGTGCGCGCGTTGATCGAATACGTCGACGCAGGCGGACAGCATCACAAGATCACAAAGGCTGCCAAAGCCCGCGCAGCCGATTCACAAAACAATTTAACTGATGCGCAGAAGCAGGCGCTAAAGGTCAAACACGCTGAGCAGATCATCCGTGACACGATCGCCGGCCTGAAAAAGCAGGGCGCCACAAAATGTAAAAGTTCTATCGAGAGCCGACTCTATGCGCGAGTTGGTTACACCGACGACCAGGGCGCACGGCATGACGTCGTGCGCGCTGCCGAGTCTCGCACTCACGCGCGGGAGCTGATCCGCGACATTCTTCGCGAGCTCGAGGATCGCGGAGCGCAGACACTTAACGCCGCGCGAATGAATTTCGCGGACCTCGCGGCCTACTTCCAAAAGCACTACCTGAAACCCGCTGAATATGTTGACGGCCGCAAAGTCGAGGGCATGCGATCGGTAAACTCTGCGGAGTCGGCCGTGAATGCTCTCAAAGCGTATTTCGGCAAGCAAAGGCTGCAGAGCATCCGCTATAGCGACCTTCGCGCGTATCGCGCAACCAGATTGAAAAAGGCCACACCCAGCGACGTGGCGCGCCACAAGCAGGAGTTAAAACATGATTCGAAGGCCGAACTCCGGGTGACGCGCAAGATCGCGACCGTTAATAGGGAGCTCGCCAAGCTTCGGCGCATGCTCAACATCGCGCAGCGCGAAGGCTGGATCCGGAAAAACCCTTTCGCTGCCGGCGAGCCGCTCATCAGCATGGCGGACGAGCAGAAACGCGAGCGCATTCTGACTCGCGAAGAGGAGCGACGCCTGTTGGAAGCATGCACGGACGCGCGGCGCGCGCACCTGCGGCCGATCGTCATCGCAGCGATCGACACCGGCATGAGGCGCGGTGAGCTGCTTTCGCTCAGGTGGCGTGACGTGGATCTCGAGCACGGCGTGATTCTGATTCAAGCCTTCAATACCAAGACGATGAAACAGCGTGAACTATCGATGACGACCAGACTCAAATTGGAGCTTGCCCGGCTTTATGAGCAGAGCACGAAGGATCCAGCCTTTCGGGTGTTCGGCATTCTCGATAATGTGAAGCGAAGCTTTACCGGCGCACGTAAAGACGCTGGCCTAACCGATGTCCGCTTTCACGACCTGCGCCACACCGCCGCCACCCGGTTGGTTGGCGCTCATATACCACTTTCCGAAGTTGGGCGGGTCCTGGGCCACACGCAGGCCAATACGACCTATCGCTACGTGAATGCAAACGTGGAAACCGCGAAGCGCGCGTCCGCGGCGCTTGATGCTTTCAATGCTGAGAATGTTTCAACGTCGCAGGACTCAGACGTGATAAATTGACGGCAATCGGCTTGCCTACGCGCGCTTGATCGGCGGATTCAGTGCGCGGATTGTGTCGGACCTTCCCTGGACGACCGGCAAGCCGAAATACTTTTCCGGGGATATGGCTACCAGGGAGGCCAAGAATGCCAAAAGTCAATTACGAGTACAAAGTCACGCTGGAAAATGGCAACGTTGCGATCGCAATACCTTTCGGCTTCCCGCCTACAGAAACGGATGTTCTTTCAAAAGCCTTAAAAGAAGCAGTGGCCTACAGGATCGATAGCCTCTGCAAGGCTCAGTATGCTTTGGGAGGGTGGGATGATGACGATCTGTCCAGTTGGACAAACGACGCTAACAATTACATCTCAACTAGAATTAACCGAATAGTTGATGCGGTAACCGGTTTGTTGGCAATGGAAGCGGTCAACTACGGCTCACTCAAAGATGAGCCAGTCTCGGGATCCGAGATGGAAACTATTAATAGGGTCACAGAGAAACTTTTGAAACGTCGGCTATGGGCTCGGCGCCCCGGAGGTGACCAACGATCGGAATGGCCTGACGGTAGGCTCGTGAACTTCTTAGACCATTACGAAACAGCCAAAGGGCGCGGTTTACCCTGGGAGTCAGCGCTCAAAGTTGCCGCTAAAGAAGTTGGCGCAGATGACAATACAAACCTTCGGAAGATCCTCACGAGAGCTCGCAAACTTCAAAACGTGAAGCGCGATGCGGACAAGTTTGCGGAGTCCGCGCATGCTGCTTAACCGCTTTCCCAAGACAAATCGGAACTGACCTTTCGTCTAATTGGCGAAGGATGCTCCAAAACTTTAGTAACTGACTGACTGAAGCTTTCTTCCCCACTTGGCGTTTACAAACTTCGTTCGTCTGCCCCGTGGGGTCCTTCCGTCATGGTCTATAGCGCGATTGAATTCGTCAGGGCCCATGTATACGATAACGCGCTGCTCGCCGCCGCCGCCCATCATGCCGCGCGTCTCACGGTTGTTGTAAGCGTAACCGGAACTGCCGCCCATCCAGATTGCTTCAGGTCCATGTTCGCCAGCCATGTAGAGCCTGCCAGCGCTCATGCTGCCGCCTGACGCTCTGCCACCGCCGAACAAGCCTCCGAATAACTTCTGCAGCAAGCCACCGGACATCTTGCCATCGGTGCCGCCACCAAAGAGCGATCCAGTGATCATCGCCGACGTGTCCTGAGCCAAACGGCCCTGGATATCGCGCAGCATGCCGATTAAAAACTGCTTCCCTAAGCTTCCCGGTTTCTCCCATCCCATGTTGCCGAGCATGTTTACCAGACCGCCCTGGAAGTCACCCGCAACGCCTTCCCATCCGAAAGCCTTTTTCTCGCGTTGGCTTGTCGCTGCTGTCGGGCTGCCAAGGGCCTCCAGTCGCTTGCGTGCGACTTCATCCGTGGTGAGGCCATTGCTCGTAACTGAGGTGCTTCCGCTCAGGGTTCCGCCCACAAGCAGGCCAAGCTGTTGTGCGGGAAGCGCTCGCAACAAGTCAGCAGTTTTAAGAGTTCCGATCGGTAAGTCTGCAACGGTCGGCGTGGCGGCCCACGTCTTAATGTTCTCGATTGCCTTGTTTGCGCCGCCCATGCTCACGCTGCCCGATCCGCCGACTCCGATTGGCAGATTGAGGCCAGCCCAGCCGCCAACCTGAGGATTTACAATTCCACTTGCGCTGCCTGTTCCGCCGGTCAGCAGCATCCCGGCAACTCCACCAATCGTGTTCGCGATTGTGCCCACTATTGAGACGGGCATCGGACTCGCATCGCTCACGCCAGGCTTCCCATTGATCGAGAAAAACTGGCCGGCCCCGAGTGATCGCGCCGCTGCTATGCCGAACTCGCCTTCACGTACGACGCCATCCTTATTGGCGTCCCAGAGTGGATTGTTATCGTAACCCAGACTTCGCTTTCCGCCTTTCGCCATGTGGATCGCATTCGGGTTTCCGGTGGCGTGTCCTGACCCCCACATTGCATAAAGCTCCGCCAGGGTAATCCCGCCGCTCTTGACGCCCTTATTTTCGCGCAACTTCATGTCGAGGAACGGAAACAAGACATTTTCTAGTTGCCATGACGCTGAGTTTCCGGAGAGCATTTGCTTGAACTTCGCATCGTCGCCCTTACCCGCGCCCGCAAGACCCAAAGCCGCCCGCTCATCGCGCCCAACCTGACCGAGTCCCGCGTAGCCGTGCTTGTTCATAACAGACTTATTGAAAGCTGACTCGATGCCGATGAGGTTCAGCATATCGTCGGGATTAACACCGCGCTTTGCGCTTTGGGCAACGAGCGTCTTGATGAAGTTGGGATCGGCCTGTGATAACGCTTTCATGTTGGCGTAATTGCGCCCCTGGCCTTTTGTTAGGCCAATCTCCAAACCTTCGTTGATCCACAGACCGAGCTGGATGGCTTTCTTTGAAGGCGAACCAAAAAGCCAAGTGACGTCGATGCCCTTGAAAAGCGCTTCCCCCAGCAGTTTGCCGGCTTCCTGCATTGGTCCGGCGCCCTTCTCAACTTCGTTGATGGAAGTTCCTGTGATGCTACGGAAGGCGTCGGGAACGAGACCTTGGGCCGAGCCGTCTTTTTGAAACCTCGGCATATCGAAAACGGGCCTTGCGTCTTTGCCGAAGATGGTATTAAAGAGCGAGGCTCCGGCCGCTGTTGGAAGAGGCAAACCACCGGCTTGGTCGGGTTGCTTCGCGAGGTCTTGTGCGAAGCGACTCATGAAGTCGGTGTTCTCAGCGAGGCTGAAAAACATCGCATCGTCGGCTTCGCGAGACTTGAGGTACTTAGTAGCGAGTGCTCCTAGCGCTTCCTGCGCCGGCCCGCCTTGCCCAAACTTGTCGCGTCGCGCGATCTGCTCCCGCAAAAGAGTCAAATACCCGGCGCCAGCACCGGCTGCCGAGGGATTCATGACGTCGCCGCCGGCAAAGATATTTGCCATGCTTGCCGCCTCGGCAGAATCCTTCGAGGACTTGAGGCCGGCAAAAGTATTCTCGCCGGCAAACTGCATCAGCCCGGCTTTCTGTTTGTTCCAGTAATCGATGAGAAGCTCGACGGCAGGGCGCGACTTGATCTCGCCTTTGCCCATGCGGTCGGTGAACTGTTCCTGCGAGAGGCCCAGCGCGGCGGCAAAGTCCGCCATGCCCGACGCCACGTGCTCAGGGAGCTGACCCTTTACTTCCTCGGCCATCAGCGTTGGCTTACCGAGCATGTCCTTAAGAGACTTGAGCAGGCCCTTCTGGTGATCAATCGTGAAGCTCCCGCTACCGGCAAGCGCGTTGCCCATTCCCGTAAGGTACTTGGTGACCTCTTGTGCTTTAACGCCGACGGACTCGAGGCCCAGCGCGTATTGGATGACAGGCTGGTCGTCGAAAGGCGTGCTGCGGCTGAACTTCAGGAGGTCTCTAAGGTGCGCGTCAGCCTTCCCCTGGTCTCCAGCCAGGCCCTTAAAGGCCATGCGCGACATTTGCACGCTGTCGTAATAACCCATGCCCTGCTCGGTGAGGCTCTTCATCTTATCGACCGCGCCTGAGATCGCGTCTGTGGCGAGGTTGCCAAGGATGTTCGCACCGGTGCGTGAGATGAAGTCACCGGCTTTCGACATTCCCGATCCCATAGACGAGATCTGTTTGTTGACTTCCGCGATCGACTTTCTACTGTCTGTCTCGAGCTGCTTGAACGACTTCGACGCGTCCCTGACGCCCGAATGCAGCTTCGCCGTTCGAAGTTCAACTTCGCCGAAAAGGGAAAAAGCGCGGATCGCCATTTTTGCTGGTCCTGTTCCTTTTTATTGTCGTGAAATGTGAGGCTCTTCGCTGTCGCAGCGAAGGGTCACTATTCGAAAGCGCAAGCACTTGTGAAGATCGTTAGGGAGCCTTCCGCTTTCCCTTCCGCTTTAACCGATAAAGCGTTGCGGTTCGAACTTCATCGGTATGCCCTGCTCGAGGCATTTAGCGTCGCCTTCGGTGTAGCTGGCAGCTCTATGCAAACTGTTGTGCTGAAGCGCTAGATCATCCCGCCGGCGTGTGGCTTTATCGAGAGCTTCGATGGCCTGGTCCAATTGCTGCTGCAGTTCGGGAATGCGTTTAGTCACTGAGTTGACCTCCGATTCAGCCGAATCAAGATCGGCCTTCGCTTCAGAAGCTTCGTCGTACAACGCTGCTGCCTGCCTGCGCAATGCTCGCGCTTGTGTGCCGCGCAAGATGAACGGCATGGCCTCTTTGCGCTGCAATAGGCGAGAGCGTTCTGCAAGTAGCTCGACCACGCGGTTTTCATCTACCTCGCATCCGGCCGCCGCTTCAATCTTCTGGATGTCTCCGTCGATCTGCTCGGCCTCCTGAGTTAGTTCGCGGACCTTGTCCCGCAGCTGTACGTTGATATCGGCCTTCGCTTCTCGTCGTTCGCGAAGCTGGTCTTCTGTCTTCTCTTTTTTCATAGTTAGTACCTTCCTCTGTGAGGGGAATGCTTTTTCGGGGAAATTGTTTTTAGTCTGCGACAGAGTCGTCATCGACGAGCGTGCCGCCGCGTTTGATCCAGTCAAGCTTGTCTGCGGGCGTCATACGTTCGAACGCGCTTCGCTTGATCGCTCCCTCGGGGATTGGTGCTTTCGCAGGCTCGGGATTGTCCGCGAGTTCGCCGCGTCGACGCATGAAATCCATTTGTGCTCTCGGTGACAGCCGATCGAATGTCGCGCGGCTGATCACTGGCAACTTTTTCTCGAGGATTCCGCTTTCTCGAAGACCCGCCAGCTCGCGCTCGAGCCGCTCCGAAGGCGTCTCCGGTGGCTCTTCTTCCGCCTTCTCTGTCTTCGCTAGTTCCGATTCTGTTGCGCTCATATTTTCTTCCTTCTGACTGCTGATTCAGTTTGGGCGCCCGGGCGGCCGGGGTCTGGTTTGAAGCCGCGCCCCGGTCCCTGGCATCAGGAGTGAGGTTCCGGTGCCCCTCAGTGTCAGACTCTCTCACAAGTCGCGGGTATTTAATTTCACTTACGACGGGAAGAAGATTCTTGCTCGCCGGCCGCGCTCGCGGTCCTGCACTCGCTCAATGAATCTCACCAGCGGAGGATCCATCTGCAGCATCTCGTCGAGCGCGCCGCGGACCGTCCGGTCCGAAAGGCCTGTATCGTTGGCGAGCTCTGATGCGATTAACCCCACTGTCCGCCACTCATCAAGAACTCTGAGAACGTCCCCGCGGTCTGCCGCGCGCGTGCGCTCGGCCTGCGACAATGAGCGGTCAATGTCTTCTTGGATATCCTGGCGCAACTCCGGGAATTTGACCTGAAGCAGCTGAAGGCTCGCAACGTACAGGTAGAGAAGGCGGCGCCGCCGGCCGCTGACAATGCCGCGCTTCTCTTTGGCTTGGGGTGAGGACATGGTTGAAAGGGTTGGGGGGGGGGCCGTTATGTGGTCTAGGCGCGCTGCTCGCGCCGTCCGATGTACTCAGCGAGTTCTGCTGGGATCCCATTCCGTAAGAGGTGATTCCGCCCAAACGACGCCGCGTTTCTCTTTGGTCCGCTCTGGTGCAACCGTTACTTTCTCGTCACTACCCGTTACTCTGGCTGCCGCTTTTGCGACCGCGCGCTCTTGTCGGCGTTGCCGCTTGTCGGCTTCTTTGAAATACAGCTTCACGATCGTCGCCCGGTTCGGAATCCCTTTGCGCGACTTCTTATGGCCTGGGGGCTGGTTTTCGGAAGTGAACTGTACGAGGTTCGCAAGGCTTCTTGCTCGCCGTTCTGCTCTCTGTTGTTCTTGATCCATCTGGTCTGTCTCCGGCTTCTCTGTTCTTTCTCGTCACTGCTTCTGTTCTTTCTCGTGACTCTGGGCTCACTATGAGGGCTCACTGGGCGTCGTATGTGAGATAGACCAGAAGTGACGTGCAATGTGCCTAGAATGAACTTGAAAAGTTGAAATACAAATCAAGCTGGCGGGTGCCCTTCGATGCGGGACTGGTTAGGTTTTATTCGGCGCAGCTCGTGAGGTTTCCGCTAATTTCTCCGCATTTCGGACGTGGATGATCTTTTCCACGCGTAGACATTTGAAGGCGTACGATCTCAGGGCCGACTTGAGCAACCGTCGCAACCGAACGATCTCCGGAACAGACCGCGGAAGGGCTTCGAGAGTGATCTTGTAAGTGCCCTTCGAAGGCATTTCTCGCCCGCATTGCGGAACGGAAAGCGGAGTGGCCTTGTCCTGGCGCCCGGTTTCTGTGCTCAAAACGTCGGCGACCTTTCGTTGCAGGCTCGAAGAGCACCTCCACCGAGCGTGCACACCGGGGACACCGGGGGCGGCACTTTGCCTATAACGCTTACGAGAGAGAGATTTATTTGCTTATAGTAAAACTGGTGTCCCCGGTGTCCCCGGTGTCACCCTCGCTCGCGCTGCTCAGAAGACCGATGCCTTTCCACCCGCGGGTCCGGCTTTGCTTCTTAGCGATACAACCGAGCTCTCTTAGCCGCTGCGTAAATGCGTTGCCAACTAGCAGAAAATGCTCCCCGCGTTCTTTCGCCCATTCCTCATAAGCCTCACGCAAAGGCGTCGACTGAGTCCAACAGTCTGGGCTGAGCAAACAGCACTCCTGAATAAAGTTGCCGAAGGTATCCATTTCGCTACGATAATCTTCGGTCGCGACCTTCACCTCAGCCGGCACTTGTAAGCCGTGGCCTTGCCACTCGAGACAGCCGCGCACTGCCCAAGCAAGAATGCCGGGCAACTCTGCAGCGAGCTTCGCTCCAAGCCGCTTATCCCGATCACGCTCAGGGATGCGCACGCCGAACAGAATCAGGATAAGGCGATCCCAGATTGAATCTGTTGTGTCGCGCACAACAGGTTTGTGGTTCGTTCTAAACCAGATCTTGAATTCTGGCTTGAAGTCAAAAAACTCGCTGCGCATAAAACGAGCACTGATGGTGTCGCCGCCGCTTAGGTCTTTGATTTCGGCCTCAGCAAGACGCTTTCCTTCTTCGCTCTCATTAGCGGTGACGAACCGTGCACCTTTTAATCTTGCCACATCATTCGGAACACCGCCGTCCCGCTTTGCCAACAGTGTGCTCGTAGGAGTTCGCATCGCGTAGTCGGAAAGCAGCGCTTGAATCGTTTCAATGAAGACGGATTTACCATTTGCGCCGGTGCCGTAAAGTATGAAGACAACACGCTCACTTACGTTACCTGTAAGGGAGTACCCCACAGCTCGGCCGAGAAAGTTAATTACCTGAGCGTTGCCGTCCAGGATTTCATCGAGAAATTTGAACCAGGCCGGGCACTCTGCGCTTTCCTGGTACTGAACATCTATAAGCCGCGTGATGTAGTCTTCACGCCTATGCTCGCGCAGCTCGCCGGTGCGCAAGTCGAGCGTGCCATTAGCGCAATTCAAGAGCATCGCATCAGTGTCTAATTGCTTCGGCTCAATAGGAATACTCGGCTCACTTTGCGCGAGGGAGACCATGGCAAGAATGTGACGATCAGCTTCGCTCGTTATGGCCCACTTCGCGAGCTGCTCGCGTAGCTTTCCGTCTGCCTCGCGAGCCTCAGAGTAGATCGAGCCCACTGCGTTTTTTGCCCGACGAAGCGTTTCGCCCATAGAATCCAAGCGCCAACGACGGGAGTCCCAAACAAACCACTTTTTGAAGTCGAAGCAGTAACGCAAGTCGCAGCCATGAAGTCGAACAAGGCGGCGAGCGTTGCCCAAGTCGGTTTCTCGGACTTCTCCATCAGGCAGCGCGATCTCTCCCTGTTTCCCGCCTGGTTTCCACAAGGGCGCATCCTTCGCAAGTGCGACGAGCAGATCAGCTGTGCCTCCAGAGCCGATCCAGTCGGAGACGTCGCCCTTGTCCGGTAGCTTCGGCAGGAGGAGCACGCGGACACTGGCGGCTATCCCATAAAGGGATCGCGCCACTTTTTCTGCGCTCTCGCATCCTGGTTTGTCGTTGTCGGGCAGGATGACGACGTGCCGGCCGCGCAAGCACTCGTTGTACTCATTTCTCCATTTGCCGGCGCCGCCCACATTCGTCGTAGCGAGCAAGCCAAGGCCTGCAAGTTTGTCGGCGTCTTTTTCGCCCTCAACGGCGAACACGATCACCGCGCTCCCGGCGGTAAGAATTTCAGGCAAGCGATACAACACACGCCGCGCTGCGGCCAGGGACCACACCCAGTCACCTTTACCATCAGGCATACGCGGCCGAAAGCCTTTCGGATCAAAGCGCACAGCTTGAAACAGCAGATTCCGTTGTTCATCAACGTAGTCGTAAGTGGCAATGATGCGAGGACGGGTCTTGATGGCAGAACGATCGGTTACGTCTGGGCCGAGGCTGCGGGTGTCAACTCCCATCGCTGCGCACACAGCCTCAAAAGAGCACCCGGCTTGGCAGTTCAGTAAGGTGCGACCCTCCGCACCCTCGCTAATGCTCAGGCTTGGATTACGGTCATCGTGGGCAGGACACAAAGCAACCCAACCTTTGCCGCTGCGCTTCACACCCTTGGTACGTGAGATAACTTCGCGCGTAGAAACATGGTCCACAACACGAGCTCGGGCGGTGCCCTGGTCCATTACGCAGCTCTCGGTCTCTCGATCGTCGCTAGGTACGCTTCCAGCGATTTCGGCGTATACAGCCGGCGTCGACCTACGCGACATACAGCGATCGCACGTTGTTTCGTTATGAGGTCGAGCATGCTCACAGAAATCTTTAGGTACTGCGCTGCTTCCAGCCTGGTGAGCACCGCGTTGCCGTTCGTTTGTGGTTGGGGCTCCAAAGCTTTTGCGCCTCCTCTATCGCAGTGCATCCGACTGAGTGAGAATAGGCGCACGCGTGGGACGCGTCACGCACCTTTCAAAATGCTATTTGAAAGTCGCGTAAAGGACCGCGCTTCGCCATAGCATCGAAAGGTCAGTGAGCCTAACGGCTTACATTGGTGAGAGTTTTCCATCCATCTCCGCTTTGATCTACGCTCTCAACTCGAAATGTGCTATCTATTGGGACGGGGGGTGAGGGCATCGGCCCTTGGCTACCGTGGCATGCGTTTAAGGAGAGAGGAATGCGCGTCACAGAACAACGTGACCGCCGTGAGTGAGCCCGCCGCATGGGATTCCCGGTAACTGGAACCCTTGGGCTCAACGGCGGTCATTTGCTTTTCTTGAGCAGCAATGTTGACGGGCGGGACGTTGAGAGAATTACTCGCTTAGTAAATGTTCGTATCCAGCTGCTGTTACCTTGCCGATATGAATAGGCGGCGCACAGCTTGGTGCGCAATCTGCCGCAACGGCCATTAAGATGTGCAGCTTGGTGTACGGATTAGCCTTTGCCGCGTGTTCCAACGCTCTTTGTGCAATGATTGCGTGAGGTGCTCCGCTGCCGATGGCATGGAACGACTGCTCTGGCGGGATAATACTGAGTACACCAAACCCATCCACCTCAAATATCTCCATACTCCCAAAGTGGGCCACAACCAGAATGTGGCCCAAGTCTCCCGCCTTAGCTTCAACGCCAGCAAGTGTGCAAAGTCTCCGCTGTTCTCCGTTCAAACGGCTAAGATGTTCAGCTATTTCGAGTCTGGCTGTTGCCCAATCCTTAGGCGGCCATGGATACCGCTGCATCCATTCCCCAAACTGCATAACACTAATCGTGGTATTTCCAGCCGCGCCCCAAGCCAGAGGGGCTGACGAATGATGCTGAAGCTTGTTATATGATCCGCTTCGTATCCCGTTGTCCTCGGTTACGAGGCTGTCTGCTGCTATCAAAACGGAGTCCGAGTCTTCGCGGAAAGCGGCCACAATTGTCATGGGTGAATCCTTAAGTACAAGGTCATTGTCCCCAACAATCGACACCACTGGCCACCTTCATGGTAGAATTCGACCAGCAATCTCGCGCTTTGACCGTGTGAGATTCTAAAGTACGAAGCCTGCGGAATGCTATCTTTGACTCCGCAGGCTTTTATTTGGCAGCCCACTCTCACCTGATGATGAACTTCACTTCATAACCTTTGCCTGTGGGCCAATCTTCGCGGATTACTTCTATTCGACTCTTGCCCGCTTTCCATTTGCCAGGTTGCCCGGCTAAGAGTGCTGCTACAACTTCGTCTAACAGTTCAGCATTCAGCGCACGTTTCGTTAGTTCGAGGCTAGCGTAAGCAAGTGCCTGGTGCCCGAGCTGGGCCGTGCTCTGGCTGTTCACATTCAGGACCAGCTTCAATTCCTTTGCCGTGTGCTGATGGCCGGTCACGTAATAGGCGAGGTTATTCGAGATGGAGAAGACCGTGCCTGGGCCGAGCTCTTTGTAGGGTGAGGAGCAGCCATAGGCATCGCTGCCTTCGTAATTCTTGTAACCCCTGGTCTTCATGCCTTCTAGATCGTCAAGAAGAGCACAGGCGGTTTCGGGGATCCGCCAGTCTGTTGTCGAATTAGCAACGGGCACCTGAAGAGGGAACAACTTCCGCAACGCGTTCATCACTTGGACATTGTACACGTCAGCAGACCGGCTAGATTGGTCGACCGTGGTGGTGGTGCATGCGAGGAATAAAAAGCAGGCGGTAAGAGGGAGACGAAACGAAATCACTTTGTCCCCGATCGTTTCTTGCCCGCTTTGCCGCTCTTCGGCCTTCCTGGCGGGCGGTTCTTAACCAACTTCAGATCCTTCTCTTCAATCAGATATACGCCACCAAGTAAGACAGCAGGCAGACGCCCAGATTTAATGAGAGCTTGGACTCTCTTAGCGCTGACACCCAAGCGCTCCCCTGCCTTTAGTGTCCCAATCACCATATTAGCCGGGTATTATAAAGCCGTCTAAAACTGTTCGTCAATGCCCTTACTTTGCCCTTGACATAACTAACGGCATACGTCTATAGTTTTCGCGCGCAAATGAAGCGGGCTGACAAGTGCTTGTAAACACCGGGCCAGCGCTGGACCACCTAAACCCTTAACGCAGAAAGGACCCTTCAAATGACTCAAAAGAAAGCGACACCAAAGGTAACAGTCAGACTCAGACGGCGAGCAGTCGAGGAGTTGGTTTCAGGTCCTCGCCGATCCTTTCGTAAGTACGCGATTAAATCCCTCCTCATTGAACTATCCAACTTTAGTGACATCAACCTTGACGAGCCGGGCATTGCGGGCACTTTCTACATAATGGCCGTGAGTAGACTCAAGGGCTCCCAAGACAAAGCGGCGCAACGATGTTTGCGACACCTAGACATTCTCCTGAATAACCCTAACCGCAGGACCATGAAGGCAATCATGGAATACTGGGATAATGACGGAAGAGTGAGCCCAGTAGATCCTTTTCCCGCTGATGATGACCGGCCCAGCAATAGCCCGAAGGACGATACTGAGACGGGCGACGGTTGGGGCGGCGGTCCTGAATCTGATCCAGAACTTGAAAACATGCGGCAGAGACTAATGCGGCTTGAGCGCTTACCCGAGAACGAGGCTATCGCCCTTCAGTTGGAGTCTGAGATCTACAAACTTGAGCGTCAGAACGCGAATACGGATGAGTGGCCGGACGTGATCGGAGGGCTCCAATGATGGAGTCAAAAGTTTGCCCGGTCTGTAACGGCACAGGCACCGAGTTGATCCGTGCGGGTCAGTACGTCTACGGTCGAACGTGCCGCCACAGCAACCCTCGCGCACGAGTGGTCGACCTCCAGGCATACCGCGCGACGCGCGCCGTCGGGCAATCGTCACCAGACCGAACGCACGCGCGCAGGTTGCTTTCATGGCTCTTTAGAGTCGGCGGGAAAACAGCATGAGTACCGAAAAAGAAAGGATGTGCAAAAAATGTCTAAACGAAAACGCTTAGAACAAAACCAGCCAGAGTTAGTCGCAGCAGCTAAGCAAACGAAACAGCCGGCGATGTCAGCCGGAAGGCCTGCGCGAAGCCTCACTCGAGAAGAGGAAAAGCGACTCTTAGAAGCATGCACCGACAATCATGTGCGCTTAAAGCCGATCATCCTTTGCGCTATTGATGCGGGGATGAGACGAGGCGAAATTCTCTCTCTAAAGTGGGAGGACATTGACTTTGAACATTCGAAGATCACGGTCAAGGCAACAAAAACTTTGGAACACCCCCAGGTTCGAATGACAGCGCGACTTTCGGAGGAGCTCGCCGGACTCTATGAGGCAGGGTCCGCAGGGCTTGTCTTCAGCATTATGAATGTCAAGCGGTCATTTAGATCCGCGCTCGAGGCTGCCGGCGTGCCGGACTTGCGCTTTTATAACCTGCGATGCACGTGGGCTAAGAGAGCTAAAGAGGAAAATGCCCGAGGGAGAACAGCGGTTCAGTCAAAGCGGAGATGAAAGCGGAGTTGAGACTCAAAAAGTGGTGCACGCGGCAGGGCTCGAACCTGCGACCTTTTGATTCGAAGTCAAACGCTCTATCCAACTGAGCTACGCGTGCTACGAAGAGTACATTTAATCGTGAACCGTAAACAACGAACCTTGTACTTAGAACTTTGTTTTAGAACTTTGTTTTAGAACTTTGTTTTAGAACTTTGTTTCGAACCCTGTACCTGGATCTTTGTGCTTGGAGTTCTGACTTTAGGCCCAAATCATAAAGTAGCAATTCCACCCAAAGCAAGGTATCTAAGATCTGAGATCTGAAGTCTCAGATCTTAGATAGAAAGCTCAAAACACAAAAAACCAAAGGACAAAGTACGAAGAACAAAGTACAACCCTAAGGCCTCATCTTCCTTGTAATTCCTTCCGAATAAACCTCACCAACTCATTGATCTCTTCCGTACTAAGCTTGTCCTTGAATGCGGGCATCTCGTCGTCGCCCTCAGAGATCTGTTTCACAAACTTCTCGTCGGTATGGTTTAGCGCGTGACCTTCTCTTAGGCTAGGGACCTTCAGCTTCCGCCCTTCAATCTCCACCGGGCCGCCCTGACCCTTTTCGCCGTGGCAGCGCTCGCAATTCTTCTGAAAGTCCACGTACGCTTCAGCTAACGGATCAGGAGTGGCTGTGGCTGCCGCAGTCGCCGGTGAAGACGCAGGCCGATTTTGATTAGTGGTTAGTGTGTCCGAGCTGTTGCAGGCGGTGGTGAAACATCCGATAACTACAATGATGGCCGCAAACTTGGCAGAGTTCATCCTTAGGTCTCCATCGCGAATCAGTTTGTGTTGGATTGAAAGCCCGGGCAGTATAGCACCGGCACCGGAGGCGCGAGAAGGCCGAGGATCGCTGGTAGTGACGCAGTTTAGGCCTAGGTCGGATTCAGTGTGTTTTCGAATCCCGAAGGGGTTTAAGTCAATAGCCGTTACTAATACCTCTCTGATCAGACAGCCAAAAAGAGATAGATATTCCTTCCTTGTCTGTCCTTCAACTTGCGGATTGCTCTTCGACTGTCGCCGCGAACACAACGGTGCCGAGAAGGCCGACAACTCCTGCAGTTATGAAGGGAACCAGCGGTGAAATGCTCCAAAGCAGACCGCCGATTAAGGCCGCTGGCGTAACCGATAGACTGCGGAGGAGGTAATACAACCCGACAGAACGTGCGCGAAGATCGTCGCGAGCGAAATCGACGATCATTGCCTTGCGGGCGGGTTCCCCAATCTCTCGCAACCCACCTATGATGAAAGCTAGTACCAACGTGGGGAAGTTTGTCGAGAGAACCACCGCCACTGGAAACAGGGCGAAACAGACAAAGGTAACCATGACGAAAGGCTTACGTCCGATCCGGTCAGCTATCCTGCCCGCCGGGATGTAAACCAGAATAGAAGTTGTGACCTGAATTGCCACCAGTAAGCCGTACTCCGCCAAACTTACGCTAAGAATGTTTGTGACATACAGGATGATGAAGATTCCGGCCATGCCTTCACACATCCTGATAATGATGTCGGAGATGAGCAGACGTTTGAGCGCGACGTGAAAAGACCGCCAGACCCCGTGAATGTTGGTTACTCCGGCTGCTTGCACCGGGATATTTATTCTCAAAACTATCAGTGAAGTTATAAAGGCCAGGACGAGGGTTATTGCCAGTCCAGTTCGGATTCCGTAAGAGATCCCAACGACGGCGATTAATGCCCCGCCGATGAGTGGCGAAATAACCACCGGCACACGCTTCAGAATAGACTGCAGTGTGAATCCCATGGCGCGGCGCTCTTTCGGAAGGGAATCGCCGATTACGGCAAAGATTGCCGGGCTTGCCATGCTGGTCCAGCCCATAGCAAATGCAAGTCCGATGAAGAGAAACGGCCACGAAGGGCTGAGCAGGTAGATGAGATATCCGGCGGAAGCAATGCCGATGAAGACCAGAAAAGAGCGTCGTCTTCCGGCGCGGTCTGCGAGCCACCCTCCGGGATACTGATAGCCGGCGTCAAGGAGGCTCTCTGTCGTCCCGAACATACCGATCACGACAGGACTTGCGCCGAGATATTCCAAATACTTAGGTAAGAATTTTTTCCACAATTCCTCGCCGAGCCCAAGGAGAAAAATAGCTATGGAGGCAATGACTACGTTCCGTTCCAAGCTCAAGTAATCCGTAACCTGTCTACGCCATCTCAACTGAATGCCTGGGACTTGTTCCTGCTCAATGCACATGTTCCGCTCCAAAGAAGATGTTCAAGCAACCCTCAGTCTCTCGTTGTAGCGACCTTTCGACGTTTGGTCTGACTGCCCTTTGGCCTGCGCGTAGTCGTACTCTTGCTGAACAGGGCATACAGTCCGTCGAAGACGATGCTGGATTGCTGGATAAGTTTGCGATCATCTTTTGTCGTTTTGGACAAGCCTGTGAATCATCGCATTTAGTCCTTCCGCATTGTAACAAATCAGAGACTGTAACAGATGTTACTTAACAAGGACAATAGTCTTGTATGCTGTCGCTGCTCGCGGTTCGAGCGCACCGGGAATAGTTGTTCTTCTGCTGACGGAGATAATTGTGAGAATTCTGTTTATCTAAAACTTCTGTTAACCTCCACTCGGAATTGATATTGAGGCGACGAAGGTTCCAGCGGCATGTCAACAATCAAAACCTGGCTTTTCATTTCCCTCGCCGCTTTCGCCGCTTTCTACCTCCTCACTTGGTTCTCCGCACTCAGGCGCGAGCGCCACACTGAACGAATAACGGCTATTCACACCGGCGTGGGCTTTATTACCAATTTCTTCGACACCCTGGGGATCGGTTCGTTCGCTCCCACCACCGCGCTTTACAAGCTGAGAAACCTGGTGCCGGATGAAACCATTCCGGGCACGCTCAACGTCGGTCACACACTGCCTGTCATCACGCAGGCCTTTATCTACATTGCCATCGTGCAGGTTGAGACAACCACTCTGATTTCGCTAATGGCGGCATCGGTGCTGGGGATGTGGCTTGGCGCTGGGGTGGTGGCCAAATGGCCGCGCCGCAACGTCCAAATTGGCATGGGGCTGGCGCTGCTGGTAGCGGCAACACTGATGCTGATGACGGTCTTGAACCAGCAGGCCGATGGCGGCACGGCGCTTGGCTTGCACGGAACTAAACTCTGGATCGGGATCATCGGTAATTTCATCTTGGGCTCCCTGATGTCTCTGGGTATCGGTCTATACGGGCCGTGCCTGATTATGATCAGCCTGCTTGGTATGGATCCGCGAGCTGCTTTCCCAATCATGATGGGTTCATGTGCGTTCCTGATGCCGGTCGGCAGCATGCAGTTCATTCGCAAAGGCAGTTACAGCCGGCCTGCCGCGCTCGGGCTGGCGCTGGGCGGTATTCCGGCTGTTCTAATTGCGGCATTCATCGTCAAGTCGCTGAACCTTTACTACGTGCGCTGGCTGGTGGTGATTGTGGTGATCTACACCGCCATCTCGATGTTGCGTTCGGCGGCGCTTGAGAGCAAGGCGGCGGCCGCTCAAAAGGCGCAGACAGCGCTGTAACCAACGATTCGATTTATGGTCCTGAAGCTAAGCACGTCTGATCAGGCACAACTCGCGGGGGAGGGCGGTCCGGCGGCACGAATGGCGATGTCCATCACGGTGCGAATGGCAGAAGTGTGCGGTGCGGAAACATTGATGGACATTACCGGTGCGCACATCGACAGCGCCCTTTATCAGGGCGATGCCACGCTTGAATATGCAGAGCTGTTGGCCGGTCTCGGCGCCAGGGTAATTGTTCCCACCACACTCAATGTCAGTGGGGTTGATGAACACAACTGGCGGGACTGGGCGGTGCCGCCGGAATGGGCGGTCAAGGCGCGCCGTCAGATGATCGCATATCAGAGTATGGGCTGCCTGCCAACCTGGACCTGCGCTCCTTACCAAACCGACCAGAGGCCGAAGTTCGGCCAGCAGATCGCGTGGGGAGAGTCAAACGCCATAGTCTTCGCCAACTCCGTCATCGGCGCGCGCACGGAGCGTTATCCTGACCTCTTCGACATCTGCGCGGCGATCACCGGTCGCGTGCCCGCCATAGGATTACATCTCACTGAAAATCGCGCGGGGCAGTTGCTGATGCGATTGAAAGATGTGCCGCGACGCGTGCAGGAAGATGATTCATTTTATCCGGTGCTGGGTTATCTGGTCGGAAAGGTCGCGCGTGATCTCATTCCCGTTGTCGAAGGAATTGAAGTCGCCCCTGCCGAGGATCAGCTTAAGGCGCTATGTGCCGCGACAACCTCTTCCGGCGCCGTTGGGCTTTGTCACCTGGTCGGCATCACGCCGGAGGCTCCAACAGTCGACGCGGCTTTTCAAGGCAGAACGCCGCAGCAGACCATCGCGGTCACGATGAGTGAGTTGCGCGCCGCCCGGAGCGAGCTGACGACCGCTGACGGGAAGAAGCTGGACATGGTCGTTCTCGGCAGCCCGCACTTTTCGCTCGCCGAATTTCAAAAGCTCGCCCCGCTACTCGCCGGGAAACAGCGCCATCCGGATGTGCAGTTTCTGGTAACTTCGAGCCGGCTGATGACGACGTTGGCGGAACAGTCGGGCTATCTGGAAGCGCTCAGAGAATTCGGCGCGAAAATCACGGTTGACACCTGCATCCTCACAACGCCGATGTTGCACCCTGAGATCAAGATGCTGATGACCAACTCGGCCAAGTATGCTTACTACGCTCCGGGTCTGCTCAACACCCAAGTGGCGTTCGGCACCACCGAAGACTGCGTGCGGTCGGCAGCAGAGGGGCTCGTGGTGAGGGACGAATCGCTATGGGAAAGCTAATTCGCGGCTTGCCGCTGGTCGCCGGAGAAGCGCGGGGCGAAGCGCTCGTGAGCAATGAACCGTTGAGTTTCTGGGGAGGCTATGACCAGCAAACGGGCGAGATCATTGACCGGCGTCACCCGCTGTCTGGGCAGATCGCCGCTGGCCGAGTGCTAGTGCTTCCTTCTTCCCGTGGATCCAGCACGACGACTGCCGTGCTGCTTGAATCCATTCGCACGGGCAAGGCTCCGCGTGCAATTGTGACCAACGGCTCGGACCATTTTTTCGCTCTGGCCTCGATCGTGGCCGACGAGATGTATGGGAAGCCGATCCCCATCGTGGCCCTGGGGGCTGATGATTTCACTACTCTGCGAAGCGGGCAATGGTTGCAGATCAATCGGGATGGAACACTGACGGTCGAGGATTGAAAATACGTGCGGTCAGCGCCCCTATTACCAATTTGGGTTGACTGTTTCTAACGCCGAATCAAGCAGCCATCATATTGTTAGAATCGATGACGAACTTTTTGGCTGCCCCTTTGTCGAATTCTCTGTAACCTTGTGGCGCTTCATCCAGCGTGATGACCTGGACGTTTACCGCTTTCGCTATATTGATCCTGTCGTACAGTATCGCCTGCATAAGCTGTCGGTGATACTTCATCACGGGGCATTGCCCGGTTACGAAGACATGTGATTTGGCCCAGCCGAGCCCGACCCGGATCCCAAGCATCCCGATTCTCGCATTTTCATCGCCGCCTCCGGGGTCCCCTGTTACATAAAGGCCCGGAATGCCTACCGCCCCACCGGCTCGCGTCACCTCCATCAAAGAGTTGAGCACCGATGCCGGCACCTCCCGCTGTGCATCCGACCCGTGTCCCCGCGCCTCAAAACCCACGCAGTCGACGGCGCAGTCAACCTCCGGCACGCCGACGATCTGCTCAATCTGCTCAGTGATGCTCACACTCTTTGAGACGTCTACCGTCTCGCACCCGAAACTTCGCGCCTGGGCTAGACGGTCTGGAATCAAGTCGGCGACAATGACGCAGGCGGCTCCCAACAGTTGCGCAGCCGCCGCACAAGCCAGACCAACCGGCCCTGCTCCCGCCACATAGACGATCGATCCCGGCCCGACCCCGGCCGATACCGCCCCGTGGTATCCGGTCGGCAAAATATCTGATAGACACGTTAGATCGCGGATCTTCTCCATCGCCTGGGCTTTATCAGGGAATTTCAGCAGATTGAAGTCGGCATAGGGCACCATCACATACTGGGCTTGGCCGCCGATCCATCCGCCCATATCAACATAGCCATAAGCCGCTCCGGGACGTGCTGGGTTGACGTTCATGCAGACGCCGGTGGCCCGCTCCTTACAGTTGCGGCACCGGCCGCAGGCTATGTTGAAGGGGACGGAAACCAAGTCACCCACGCGGATGAATTCGACGTCACTACCGGTTTCGATCACCTCGCCAGTGATCTCGTGGCCCAGAACAAGGCCTGCAGGCGCGGTTGTTCGTCCCCGCACCATGTGCTGGTCGCTGCCGCAAATGTTTGTTGAGACGATCTTGATGATCACGCCGTGATGGCACTTCCTGTCCCCGATCGAGAGTTTAGGGAAATCAAGGTTCTGGACTTCGACCACTCCAGGTTTGACATAGACAACGCCACGATTTGATGCCATTGAGTTTTTCCTCCTTATCTGTGATTGCTCTAACGCGGGAAAACCGCGTACAACTTAGAATCCTGCCGCTCCCGCTTCAGCCACCGCATGGTCCTGCTCACCTGACCCGCCACTGACACCGATAGCCCCTACCACTGCACCGTTGCGCTTGAGCGGAATGCCGCCAGCGAAGATCATTATCCGCCCGTCGTTCGAGGCATGAATGCCAAAGAACTGTCCACCTGACTGCGAATGCGCGGCTAGGTCTTTGGTGGCAATATCGAAGGCGCGTGAGGTGAACGCTTTTTTGATGGAGATGTCGACGCTCCCGATCCAGGCGCCGTCCATGCGCGCGTGTGCGACGAGGTTTCCGCCCGAATCGGCGACAGCAATGTTCATTGGTTGACCGATCTCAGCTGCTTTTTGCTCGGCAGCGGCGATTATCCTTCGTGCATCACTTAATGTAATCATGTGGTCCTCCTATTGGTTGTTTATGTCAAGATAAGAGAAAGATCGTGAACTCAGGTTCTTTCCTTTTTAAGCCCAAGTCACACCTCACACGTCTTACCGTCAAACGCCTGGCATCGCCCGCTTGAGCGGCTTCAGCAAAAATACGAGCAGGGCGGCCATGCAGATCGCCAGGCTACCCAGCACAGCGAAAAAGGTCGAGTGGCGCCACACATCCCAGTAAACTCCGATGGCCGTCAGCTTGTTTCCAATGGCTGTCGAGATGAACCAGCAGCCCATCATCAGGCCGCGTACCCTTATAGGGGCCACCTTCGACACCAGCGACAGGCCCATCGGAGAAACCATTAGCTCTCCCAAAGAGATCACCGCATAGGCCATGATGAGCCACCAGGGGGAAACCCTGCCGTCATCGCCCCCTGCCTTTCCGGCGAAGTACATGAGGTAAAAAGCCAGGCCGATTAGTAACATCCCGATCGACATCTTTGCAGGTGTCGAAGGCTCCAGGCCTTTCCTATCGAGCCACTTCCAGAACCAAATGAGCGGAAAGGTCAGCGAGATGATCCAGAACGGATTAATCGCGTTCGAAATCACACCCGACAGCTTCCAGTCCGTGTTGTCGTTAGCCCAGTACGTAAGGGTCGAACCGCTCTGATATACGATCATCCAGTAGACGATGACGATCAAAAAGACCACGACCAGCGCGGCGATTCGCCTGGCATCAGGGACAGCAGCCATTGCACCCACGCGTTCTCTCATCGACCCATGACGTGACGCTCCGGTGTCTTCTCCCCGCACCGCGTAACCGGGGGGATCTTCGACCTCCTGCTTGAAGCGCCAAAGGATCAAAACCGAAATGAGCATCCCGGCCGCGGCGACCGCAAAGGCGGGATGGAATCCGTACTTTTGGCTGACTAACTCCGCGACGAGCGGGGCCATAAAAGCGCCGACACTAATGCCCATGTAGAAGATATTATAAGCCCGGTCCTTGAGGTGACTTCCCTCGGGATAGAGGTTGCCGACCATGGTCGAAACATTAGGTTTGAAGAAGCCGTTTCCGATGACCAGGCAGCTGAGCGCCGCGTACATGATCGGGATTGATCGGAAGGAGAGCAGCAGATGTCCGGCCATGAAGAACATCGCCCCTATCATGACCGACCTGCGGTATCCCAGTTTCCGATCTGCTAACCACCCTCCCAACAGCGGACTTAGGTAGGCAAACGCCAGATAATTGGCATAGAGGTTCGTGGCTTGAGCGGTCGTCCAGCCGAAACCCTGTTCCCCGTTCTGGAGGTAGAGCGTGAACATGGACAGCATCGAGTAGAAGCTGAACCGTTCCCACATCTCCGTCGCGAACAGGACGTATAGGCCTCGTGGATGCTTCTCGAGGTCGCGGATCTCACCAGGCATTTCCACGGCAGTAGCTCTCATAGGTTCGCGCCTACTGGTCAGGGACAGCGTGTTGAGTCGGCGCAGGCGTGACTGCGGACTCTGTAGCGCGTTCGCGCAGGCCTTGCGCGAGCATTTCGCGCAGGCGTGACTCCACGTGATATTGCGTGTACTCCCGCTTCACCGAGAGCCGGCCGGGGCGGTAGTAGCGGGAGCGCAGGTTCTTCTGAATCTCCTCGCAAACGGCGATATCCTCTTCGAGAACTTTCAGGCGCACCCCGCTGTACTGATCCTTCACCTCCTCGAACGTGGGCTTGCCGGACGGATCGAAGTAGCAGAAGCGAGACCAGACCGTGCGCTCAGGACTGACCGGGATATAGCGTGTCACGACCACGACCTGCGGAGTCAGCGTGATGGCCGCATTGGGAAAAAGTCTCAGGCTCAGAATGTGGTTCTGCTCCCATTCATTCAAGCCGGACCTGGGGAACGGCGCGGGTTCAAGCAACTGGACGCCCAGCGCCAGCCCTCCCGTTCCTTCGGCCCTGACCATCAACTCGGTCTCGGCGTAGTTGCACCACGTTTCGGGGTGAATGGTGGGGCAGTGATAGCAATCAATCCCGTTCAGTGCGAGAACCTTCCAGTTGCACGCTACTTCATAAGTCTCTTGCGACACCGGAACAAGAGCGTCCAGACGGTAACGCTCGACCAGACCCGGAATCTCGCCCAGCGTTTCCAACAGACCTGACGCCTGAGGGTCGAGATTCAAAAAGGTGAATGCTCCCCACTCCTCCACGCGAAAGCTAGGGAGGCAGGCTGCTTCTCTGTCAAAGCACTCTACTGCCTCGAAGTGCGGCGTGCCACGCAGCCTTCCGTCCAGTCCGTATGTCCAGCCGTGGTAGGAACACCGGAAAGCGCTCCGCGTGCCCTCTCCGTGAGCCACCAGCGCGGCCTTGTGCCGGCAGACGTTTGAGAATGTCCGCAGCGCGTTGTCGTGGCCTCGCACGACGATGAGCGGCTCTCCGGCGACCTCGCAGGTAAAGTAGGCGCCGGGTTCCCTGACCTGCTGTGCCGCTCCCACCATCTGCCAAGTGCGGCTGAAGATGAATTCGCGCTCAAGCTCGAACACCTCCGGGTCAGTGAACCACCCGCTCGGAAGAGTCGAGGATTGATTGAGTGGTCGAACGAGGAGGTCGGCGGGGTTGATGCCGGTCATCAGATCTTATCCTTTACAACAAAGCTGATGCTGCGATGTTCGCTGGCTTCCTCATCCACAGACAGCCTCGAAGACGCGGAGGAAGTTCTCGCCGAGGATGCCGCGAATCTGCTCATCACTGTATCCGCGCTTGACCAGCCCCCTCGTGATGTTGGGAAAGTCGCGGTAATCGTCGAATCCGATCAGGCTCGGTGTGGGCGCACGGTCGCGGGGCGGCTCCGGCGCGTTTCGTGAACCGCTGTATTCGCGCGCCATTGACTGAAACGCGCCCTGCTGAGTCTGCTGGTCGATCTGTAGGGGCCAATCAGTCCCAATCGCGACGTGCTGCCAGCCGGCGAGCTTCGCAATATAGTCAATGTGATCGAGCATCGCCTCGATGGTCAGCCCGTTGCCGGGAGCCAGGAACCCGGGGAGCGCGACCACCCCGATCACGCCTCCGGTCGCCGCAATCGCTCGGATCACCTCGTCGCTCTTGGCGCGGGCTATGTTGCGAAGACTCTTCGCCGAGGTGTGCGATGCGACAACCGGTTTCTTCGAGAGCTTGCAGGCATCGAGCGCCGCCTGACGGCCCGAGTGAGCCATATCAATGATGATCCCCAACTCGTCCATCCGGGCGATCAGCTCAGCGCCGAAGGTCGTGACGCCGCCGTCGAAGCGATCCATGCAACCTCCCGCAACGGCGTTCTGAAGGTTGTAGCTCAGTCCCATCATCCGCAGACCGAGGTCATACGCTACCTGCAAATAATTCAACTTCCGATCCTGCAAACCGTCGCTGTCCTGTGTGCTGATGAAACCGGCATGGAGACCTTTGGCTTTGGCCGCTCGAATTTCGGCGGCCTTGAGCGCCTTCGTCAGCCAGGGGAACGTATCGAATTGCGCCTGAGCAATCGCATATGCCGGCAGGCCGAAGCCGACCTGACGATTCCCCGCAGTGATGCCCGATTGCTCCCAGCATTCGCGGAAATTGTCGGATTTTCCGACGAGCGCTGCCCGGATCGGGGCAAAGACCGCGGCGAAGTACTGCTCCTCGGGCGTCAGCCGCGCCGCGTCCTTGCGCAGTTGCGCCAGCATGTCTTCGGTAAACGACCGGTATCCGCAAGGCCCCTGAAACAGCATGTCAATGATGATGCTGTCCCGCTGTAGCCGGGCGGCTCGCTGTTCTTCTGCGGTAGAGAGACCGAAGTCGTACACGCCGAAACGCTCAACTCTGCTGGACTGTGCCGTTGAGGTCTGGGTTCCTCTGGAATCATTCGCGCTTCCAGGACTCTTCGGCGCTGGACTTCGTGCTTCAGCGAAGGAATTAGATAGCACCTCAATTCCGAGCGAAGAGATCAAACTCAACTTGGTAAATGCTCTGCGGTTCATCGCGGCTCCCTCCTAGCTTGAGAGGAGTTCATCGGTGATTCTCTTTCATCACCGGGGCGAGCGCGGCGATGTGTGCGGGCGTGGAGGCGCAGCACCCGCCGATGATCTGCGCGCCCATCGTCCGCCAGCTGCGGCCGTACTCCGCATAGCGTTCGGGAGTGTTTTCGCCGATGTTGATGCCGTGATACTGAGTATCAGGAAAGCGCGGCGCCTCGGTCGTGATTGCGCGCTTGTAGCCGATGTTGGCGTACACTCCAATCGGTCCAGCGAAAGCGGCGCGCAGATGGGGGAGCGTTGCGGAGATCGCCTCGGGCGGGCTGCACATTAGCATGAGCGCGTCCACTCGCAGGCCCTCCCGGTCGAGGGCTGCCACCACGTCCTCCATCGTCTCCCCGCTCTCCATGATCCCATCAACTGTGCAATGGACGCTGAGGAAGACCGGCAGGCCGCTTGTGGCTGCTGCTTTGACGGCTGACAGGAAATGGCTCACGCCCCGCATTGACTCGATCACAATGAGGTCTGCTCCCGCTGCGGTCAGCGTCGCCACCTGATCACCCCACTCCCGCTGAAGCTCAGCAGCTGGCGGCACCCGCGCCGGGTCCCAACCGGTCGGAAAGCGGTTGGTCGGAGCAATAGCTCCCGCAACAAAAGCGTCTGGAGCAATGGCGTCGCGGGCTTCACGTGCGATTTCAATCGCCCGCCGCGAGAACTCCTCCATCTTGTGTGCGAGGCCGGCGTGCGCGAGCTGACCGCGATTGGTGTTGTAGCTGTTCGCCGTGATGATCTCCGCGCCCGCCCGCAGGTAGTCGGCGTGGATGTCGTGCAGGATATCGGGAGCGTCTTCCACCGCAGGCGCCGACCAGGCCCCGGCTCCGCCTTCTGCTGATGCCCCCTTAGAGACGTTGACGCCCCGGCGCTGAAGTTCCGAGCCCGTGCCGCCGTCCAGCAGGATGGTCTCGCCCCGCTTGAGGCGGGACATAATGTCGTGATTCTGTTTCATTGGTTTCTCCTTCACAAATGTCGGACAAAGTTCAGTTTTTTCTGGTTCCCGCGCCCGCCCATTGCGGAGTCAACGACAAAATGAAGTTTGCGGGACAGCACGTGCCACGTTCTTATCTTTTCAGAGCGCTATCTGCGACGATCGGAATTTCCAGAGAGCTCGGGTGCTCGGCATCGTGGTATAGCGTTATGTGCGCCGTGCGAGCGCTTTTGCCTGACTCTTCAGCTACTATGCCCCCGCTGCCATAGTTCTTTTCGACATAGATCGAGTTCGGCGAAGTCAACACCAAGCGCAACCGGCTCCCTTTGGCGATTCGCCGCGAAAAGAAATAGAAACCGTTGAACTCATAGCGATTGATCTCGCCAGGCTTGACGAGCTTTTCATGACGCAGGGATTCGCGATACCGCGCCCTCATCATGTCCTGCGTGAGCAGTACACTGGTTCCGTCCGGCATGATCTCGGAGAGAATCACATGGAAATCCACATCCGGGACATCAGCGGTAATCCATAGCTTCAATTTGACATAACCGCTGATCTCTGTCGGCCTGTCGAAGGGCGCGCTGTGGTAGACCAGCCCATTGCCGAAGAGGTTTAGCGCGGCCGTCTGATCGGTGACGAAATTGTTGATTCGATAAACCACGGAAGCGTTCCGCTCCGTTTGCAAATACTCGGATCGAATGTCGAGCGGGTCGTAAGTGTATTTATCTGGTTCCGATCTGGCGGGCTTGGCGTCGGTTAGGCTGCCGGATTGAAACACCTCGTTGGCGCGACCCGCAACTGAATTCAGATAGAGGGTGCGCCGGCTGTCAGCAATCGTCTCCTGTACATCAGCATACTTCCACTCTTCCGCGCCTGGGACGTAATAGGCGATTCGCTTTTTGAGAAACTCCGGTTTCTTGCCGTCCTTTAGTATCCAGTCAAACCATTCTTTTTGGAGTCTATTCATGTCGACCAAGCTGGCCTCGCCGACCTTGAGCCCGCCTACTTCCGGCCTCGGTGTGCGGGTGCCGCCGTGGTTCCAGGGACCAATGATGAGATAGTGCCGCCCACGAGCCGCCGGAGAGCCGTACTGCATGTGCCGCTTGTAGAACTCCATAGCGCCCGCCTGAGCGCCGTCGTAGTAACCGGTAATGGTTAGGATTGGAATGTCCATGTGCGCGAACTGTTCGCCGGTCGGAACGAAAGCGTCCCAATAAGCATCCGGCGTGGGATGCGAAACCCAAGTTTGAAATTTGCTGGAGTGGATACCGACAATCTGATCGAAACTCTTCAAAGGAAGATGATTCAGGTAGAGTTCGCGGTATTTTTGAATCCAGAATGAGTCGTCGCCGGATAGATTGCGGTTGACCGCCACACCGTTGGTCTGCGCCAGCCAGAGCAACCAATGAGGGAACCCGATGTTCTTCCAGAACGGCAGGTCTACTCCTGCGAAAACGGACGCCACCGGCACAATGGTTTTGAGGTGCGGCGGGTATGCCTTGAAAGCAGCCCACTGGTTGGAGCCAGCATACGATCCGCCCCACATGCCGACTTTGCCGTTTGACCAGGACTGTCGAGCGACCCACTCGACCACGTCGTAGCCATCGCTGGCTTCCTGCACAAAGGGATCGAACGCGCCCTCCGAGTCGCCGCGCCCACGCACATCCACCACCACGAACACAAAACCGTTGCGTGCGAAGTAAGACGCGGCAGCGTGGTTGCTGTCGGCCGTGTAAGGCGTCATCGTGACAATGACCGGCAATGGCGCCTCCAGAGTTTTCGGCTTGTAGATGTTGGCGTTGAGCTTGATCCCGTCGCGCAGAGGAATCTTCACTCCCCAACTTAGATCAATCTCTTTGACTTTTTGTGAATTCTCCGCGGTCGCAACCTGCGCCTGGGCCGGCAGTGGATAGAAGAGCAGAAAGGAGAGGAAGACGCTTACGATGATCGTTACCGTCGTGGACAAAATGGGGGTTTTCAACTGACCTCCTCCAAAGAATCCTGGAAAGAACCCGCGGGCGACCCTGCTGACCCTTATACGTTAATGGCCTGAATCGGTCAGATCTGTCGAGCTGCTCGCGTTGCCTCTAGAAGTGCATCAGCCAGCCGTCTCGGCGCAAGGGCATCACCAACCAAGTACGCTTCTGCTACTTCATCTCGTAGATCGTAGTAGAGGTCGTCGACGCCGATGGCGCCCGACGAGAGCACGACGGTGTCGGCCAGCTCCCACGTCTCCTCGTCAGAGTAGACGTTACGTAGCCGGACTCGTTCGGATGAGATCTCCTCCAGCGCGGTCAGCGGCGTGAGCCGCACCCCTTTCTTCAGCAATCGGCTCGTGAGCGTCGCCTTAAGGGTCGTCCCGAGGTCCTCGCCAACTGAGTACTGGCGCGTCACGATCTGAACCGCGAGTCCCCGTTCACTCAAGTAATCGGCGGTCGATGGGCCAGGCATGTGGCCGGCCTCGTCAAAGACCAGGCAACGACCGCCAGGCTCGAACTCGCCCGCCAGCACCTCGTGCACGGTTGCAACATGCGGGAGCGTGTCCCCTGGAATGCCGGGCCGGCGCGGACGAGCTCCGGTCGCGATCAGGATGGCATCAGCCTCAAGAGTGCGGATCAGGAAGGGGGTCGCTCTCACTCCGAGGCGCACTTCGACACCGGCTTGATAGATCTGACTAGCGAGCCAGCGAACCGATCCTTCGTATTCCGCGCGGTGCGGCGCACGCGCGGCGAGGAGAATCTGACCGCCCAGTTGTTGCGTCTCCTCAATCAGGAGGACCTGGTGGCCGCGCAGCGCAGCTACTCGGGCTGCCTCCATCCCGGCAGGGCCTCCGCCAATGACGACAAGCCTCTTCTTCCGTTTGGCAGGCGTCATCTCACTGAGGTCGGCTTCCCGGCCCATGGCGGGATTCTGAATGCAACCGATCGCCTGCCCGAGATAAACCCGATCAATGCATCCCTCATTGGACCCCATGCAGAGACGGATCTCATTGTCGTCGCCGGCGGCCGCCTTGCGGGGCAGTTCGGGGTCGGCCATGAGTGCGCGCGTCATTGGAATCAGATCGGCCTTGCCGCTGCGCAGCAGTTCCTCCGCGTGGGCCGGCTTTACTACCCGCCCCCCAGCTATGACGGGGGTTTTGATCACTTCCTTCATCGAGGCTGCGACATCCGCAAATGTGCCTTGGGGAAAGTAGGCTGAGGGAACATTGATCCCTCGCGCACGGAAGGTGGACACGGTGCCACGGGTGACGGTGAAGTAATCGATAAGACCGGTGGCATCGAGCCGTGCGGCGATCTCCTTGAGCGTCGCGTGATCCAGACCGTCTCGATCTCCGTCGTCCCCACTGATTCGGACGCCGACGATGAATTCGCTCCCAACCTGATCGCGGATCGCTTTCAGGATCTCGAGCGACACACGCAGCCGGTTCTCCAGACTGCCGCCGTATTCGTCGGTTCGCTGGTTGACACGTGGGTTCCAGAATTGTTCTGGAAAGAGGTCCGCGTAGAACGGCAGATCGCAGCCGTCAAACCCACAGTTCAACAGGCGTCGGGCACAAAGGGCATAGTCGTGAATGATTTCCTTAATCTCGTCGTGGCGAAGGACATGCGGCACAAGGGGGGAACGTTCGGCCGTGGTCGCTGACGGGCCTCGCCCCGGATACATTGTGCCAACGGGAGATCCGCGCCGGCCCACGAACATCATTTGACTCAGGCAGAGCGCGCCATGTTCGTGGATCGCATCTGCCGTCTTCCGCAGCCAGGGCTCGACCTCTGGCTTCCACAGATTGACCTGGCTGTCCGGGGTTGGTTGCAAGGCGGAGACACTGGCCGATCCGAACACCATGATGGTCCCACAGCCTCCTTTCGCCTTCTCGGCGTGGTAGGCAATCAGCCGATCGGTTGGCAGCCCGTTGGCGCCGTAATTCGTGTTGTGCGGCGTCGAAACAATCCGGTTCCGCGCTGTCCGGCCGCCCAGACGGATGGGCGAGAAGAGCAATGGATACGGAGTGTTCATCGGAGTTTCATTTTCCATTTGTATGTATCATGGGTCGTTCTTTTCCATTCGTCCTTTGATATTCCTCATTACCTGAGGCGATCTTCTTCAATAACAAATGCCGCTTCTCAAACTATCAAACCACAAATGGAAAATGCTTGGTCACCATCTCGCCGTGCATGCTGTAGATGATCAAGCAAGGGCTGGACGGCGACGCCCATCCGCCTGAAACTAATATCTGCAAGTGGCGGGCATCCAGCATCGCCGGTACGAGGGCATTGTCATCGTTGATATCCACCAAAGTGGTCCAGTGATTGGCTAACGTGGTAGAGACTCCGCCCACGTGCTTCAGATCCCCGACGGACCGCAGGCAGCGCTCGAGCAACGCATCGCGAAACATCTCCTTCGTCCAGCCTGCCTGGTGGAACGCCAGTGCCGCCTGCGGATTGACAACCACGAGCTTCTGCGTAGCCGCGTAGAAATTGCCCAGGTGACAGATCGAGTCAGCAATGACCTCGATGTTGTCGTCGAAGGTTTTTGCGCCAATCCCTGTCGCAATCTGCAAGTGCGAGCCGGCCGGGAACATGGTGATTGCACTGTCGGACGAAGAGAGACCCGCCGAGACGTGCAATTCCTCCCAGGGATTGTCGTCGTCGGGCGGCCGCTCAGCCAGCACGTACCCGTATCCCGCCGGATGTCCGAACGTTGCTTGCGACAACTGTCCAGGTTTGCCGAGGCCGATGTTCCAGAGGGCGAGCTTGATGGCCCGACCGATGGTCGCGTTGGCCCTCGCGCCATTGCCTGAGAACACGCCTGGCCCATAGTTGAGGCCGAGAGCTTTGACGACCGGCCCGCTGATGATGGCGAGGGCTGCAGGCCCGCCCGTGGTGCATTGCACCCGGTTCAACTCGAAGGCGGGTTCCAGCATCGCCTCGATGGCCGCAACGATGATCGGCAAGTACTCTGGCAGGCAGCCAGCCATGACCGCGTTGATCGCGATCTTCTCTATAGTCGCGATTCCATCCCCCGGCGGGATCACGCCGATAATGTCGTAGGGGTCGCGCTTCAAGTAGTCCAGCATGGTGCGGACGCCTGCTTCAGTCGGCGGCAAGACGGGAAGACCGTCCGTCCACCCTTGCTCAAAAGTCAACGTGGTGAACCCTTCCACGTCAGCGACTGTATAAACGTCTGACATAAGCCCGCATTCACCGTCGATGGAACACTGGATGTGCCTGTAATCACTTGCGGCTTCGGCCGCGCTTAACGCCACCTCCGGGATCTGACCGGGGCTAGCTCCGCGCAGTATTGCTTTGGCGCGGGTCACGACCTCGCGCGCCTTCGTCTCAATGACCTCCGGACCATCTTTGTCGGGGAGGTCCTGCGGGTAGACCAAGAGCGGCGCCTCAGGCACGCCGAGTTGCGCAGCCTGCAACCGCGCGAGCTTCTCGAACGGCTCGTGAACCAGCCCCACCACCGGAATCCCTCGCTTGAGGATGTTGAGCGTGTCACGCACGGTGACAGAAGTGCATGACCCTCAAGCGCCGACGCCCACGATGGCATAGTCTATTTCGCGGGCGAAGTCATCAATCTCTTCTGGAGATGCGGCGTTCCAGGTACTCGGTTTATTAACTCTGCGGACCTCCCTCGGATGTAGCAAAGCCTCGACGGTGCGTTCCAGGACGGGCCAGAACTTCACGGTCGCCGCATGCCCACTCCACACCAGAGCAACGCGCAGATTGTCGAGAACATCAATCACCTGCAAAGGCTGTCCGCTCTCCACTGGACGAGTCTCCGCTCCTGGACTCAAAACGCTGAGTGTCATTCAGTCTCCCTTCCGACTTGTGATCTTCGTTCTTTTTCGTTTTTGTCATGTGGTAGTGTCATTGACCATGTCCCCTAACCTTCTCCAATGACAAATAACTCGCTCTTCCTCTAGGGAGCACTCGTGATACTCGGCCGGCGGTGCTTATCAAACCAGGCCAGCAGGTACAGTTGTCTGAGCAGGAGGTGGGACGGCCGACGCCAGCCGTGAAACTCATCCGGCATGCGCACCAACAGTGTTTCTTTTTTGAGCACCTTCAGCGCCCGGTAAAATTCCTCGCTCTGGCTGATCGGCGTGCGCAGATCCGCCTCGCCCGTCATGATCATGGTCGGCGTCGTGACTTTGCTTACATAATGCAGCGGCGAGCGCAGCGCGTACTCCATCGGATCTTCCCACGGGTACTTCTTGAACTGCCGGTTCCAACTGGTCAAATCGTCAGTCGTCCCGACAAAGGAGTGCCAGTTGGTCACGGGATATAACGACACTGCCGCAGCAAAGCGATTCGTGTGTCCAACGATCCACGCCGTCAGCACACCGCCGGCGCTGCCGCCGAAGACGAAGAGATTATTGACATCAACCCAACCTTTCGCGATGGCGGCATCAACGCCCGCCATGAGGTCGTCGAAATCTTTCCCCGGAAACGAGGTCTGAACGCCATTGATGAATTCCTGGCCGTAGCCCCGGCTGCCTCGCGGATTCGTGTACAACACGGCGTAGCCATTGGCCGCGAAGTTTTGCGATTCCCAACTGAATCCAACGTCATACATCAGCCAAGGCCCACCGTGGATGCGGAGCACCAGAGGGTATTTCTTGTTGGCGTCGAAGTCGGCTGGCTTCACCAGCCATCCCTGAATCCTGAGACCGTCCTTCGAGGTGAACCACAGCTCTTCCACGTTTGCGAATTTCACGCCGGCCAGCACGTCTGCATTCACGTCTACCAGCTTTTTCATACGGAGCGGCTCCTCGACCCGAAACGTCGCGAGGTACCTGGCCTCATGGAAGGTGGAGCGCAGGGTCGCCGCCTGACCATTCGCCGCCAGGGAGAAACCATTCAGCGTGTGAACGCCTTCGGTGACCTTGCGAACTGCTCCCCGGAGCGGCGCGAAGTAAACGTTTATCGAGCCTCGCTCGTCTACCAGGTAGTAGACGCCGGAGCTATCAGGTGCCCAGGTGATGAACTTTGGTGAGTCGGCGAGGGCATCAATCCAGAGCCGCTTGCTGCCGCCGTTGCGGTCCATCACATAGAGATTGTGGAGATGAACGGTGTAGTTCCTATCGTCGTAGCCGGTGTAAGCGATCCACTGGCCATCGGGCGAGGCGGTCGGCGAGGCATCGAGTCCCTTTCGGTCAGTGAGCGGCTTGATGCTCAGCGTCTTAAGGTCCACAGCGTAGATTTCGCTGTCGAGATCCAAATACTCGGCATCAGCTTTTCGAATGGCGGACACATAGAGTGTCTGGCCGTCCGCCGACCACTCCAAGTCCGTGTGATTGTATTTGCCGTCCGTGACCTGCCGGGGAGTACCTCCCAACGCCGCGTCCACCACGAACACGTGGGTGTATCCCTTCTCCAGCTGTCCCCGACCGTCGGCAGCCCAATTTAGCCGATCAATAATCACGGCCGGCTTCGCCCACTCAGCCCCTCTGGGTTTCTTTGGCAATTTCACTTCAAGGATGGGGTCTTCATCCGGAAGTCTCATCGTAAAGGCGATCTGTTTGCCGTCCGGAGACCAGTGCGGCTCGCCTGGCTCACGCCCAGCTAAATGCGTTAGTTGGGCGACTTCCCCCGTATCCACCCACATGACGTGAATCTGATTGGTGCCGCTGCGATCTGAGATAAATGCGACCCGCTTCGAATCGGGCGCCCAAGCCGGTGCGCGATCCCGCCACGCTCCACGAGTGAATTCGCGAACTCTAGTACCATCGACCTCCGCCATCCAGAGACTGCTGCGCGATTCGTCCTTGACCTGGTCGATCCACCCACGCGTGAACACGATCCGCTGACTATCGGGAGCGATCTCCGGATCGCTGATTGTTTCCATCTCCATGAACGTTTCCTTGTCCAGGAGACGAGGCTTCTGACCAGCAGCGTCCGTGATGGCGACGAGCGACGCCAGCATAAGGAACGCTCTGAGTGCGATCCTGTACTTAGTCGTGCTCATCGCGCTCTCCTTTAAAAGTTCGAGTCAGGATCATTCAACTACCTCGTGTTACCAGCTGGCTCCGTGAGCCCCCAAAGATCGCCGACGGTGAACCCATTGGGGAACGGATCTTCCGCATCAATCACATACTGGGCAATACCGGTAATCCACGCTCTGCCACTCACGGTTGGGATTACAGCCCGATACTGGCCGACTCGAGTTTCACCGATCAGCCGCCCGGTAAAGATCGTGCCCAGGATGCCTTCGTGTGGGAAGTCTTGATGTAGCGGCAGGCGCCCCTTCGCGTGCAGCGCGGCCATCCTCGCGCATGTGCCCGTCCCGCAGGGCGAACGATCAAGGGTGGCCATCCACGACTCCGGCCGCTCCCAATCCAGTGTGCCGGTTGAGACGATCACTGTGTTTTTGGCGGCGGCGTGTGGTTGAGTCGGCGGGGCGGTGAGCTCGGCAATCGTGACGCCCGCGATCTCGGGATTCTCCGGATGGACGACCGGCAGTTGTTCCCGCGTTGCCGCCTTGATCATCTCGCCGATGCGGACGATGTCGCGCCCTTCATCCGGCGTCAGCTGCAGTCCGACCTGTGCCGCTTCAGCGATGACATAGAACATCCCGCCGTAGGCCACGTCAACCGTCACCGTTCCCAGCCCGCGCACTTCGACTTTCACGTCAAGATGAACAGCAAAGGCAGGCACATTTTGAAAAGTGACTTTGGTGGCCTTACCATGGACAACCTCAGCCGTCACTTCGATCACCCCGGCGGGAGTTTCAAGCATGAGTTTGGTGGTCGGTTCTGTGACCGCAACCATGCCGGTTTCGATCAGGACCGTCGTCACGCAAATCGTGTTTGAACCCGACATCGGGGGATACTCGACCTGCTCCATAATGATGAACCCGGCGTCCGCTTCGGGGCGAGTCGGCGGCAGGATGAGATTGCAGCACAACGCCGGGTAGCCGCGCGGCTCGCGCAGCATCAACTTGCGCAGACCATCGGCGTGAGTTTCCAGGTGGACTTTCTTCTCAAACATCGTCCGGCCCGGGACATCGAGGACGCCGCCGATGATCACGCGCCCAGGCTCGCCACCAGCGTGGGCATCAACCGCAGAGATCATTCTTGAAAGTCTCATCCGAAGCCCTTCGCCGGATTAACATTTTACATCGCTGCTCGATATCCGTTGGTGAATCGAGCCGGATCAAAAGCACCCAAATCGAGATTAGTTCGCCCGGCCCAAATTAGGTCTGCAATCGCGGACGCGGTGGCCGGCGCGAGGGTCACGCCAAGCATCTGATGGCCGGTAGCAAGATAAAGATTGTCGAATCCCGGAACGCGCCCGATCACGGGCAAGCCGTCCGGCGTCAGGGGCCGCAGTCCCATCCATTCGCTGTGACCTTCGCTCATGGCGAAATCTTTAAGGTATCGGCTGGCGGCGCGCCGGATCCCTGAGATACGTTGCTGACGCATGCTTGAATTAATCCCCGACAATTCCATCGTTCCAGACAATCTCAGAGCGCCCTTGAAAGGGCTACATGCAACCTTGGCCTCATCCAGGTAAAGCGGGCGCTGAATCTTGAGTACTGGGTTATCAAATGTGATGCTGTAGCCCTTGCCCGCCTGGATGGGGAGTTCGAAACCTAATCTGCTGGCCAGCAGCCCCGACCAGGCTCCCGCGGCAATCAAAAACCGGTCACCGGTGACGGGCCCGTGAGGCGTTGTGATCGCGGTCAATCTTTTACCTTGCCTGATTCCTCCAAGTATCTCGGCGTCCGCGCATAGCTCGACTCCTTGCTCAGCCAACCACTTGACCAGACCGGCGGTGAGCGTCTCAGGGCGCAGATGACGTTCTTCTTCTACCCAGAAGCCAGCAGCTACTTCACCAGACAGGGCTGGTTCAAGTTCCCTGATCTCATCTCCCAGCAGTGGCTGCGGCGGTTGATAACCGAGTTGGTCCAACCCACTCAAATCCTCCAGGGCATGACGCATCGCTGATTCGCTCAAGAATAAAAAAAGCACGCCGGCTCGCTCCATCTCGCATTCAATGCCATCTCTCTCCAGCTCGTCGTAGAGAGCCATCGTCGCCCGATTGAGCTCTGCCAACGCTTTCACTCCAGCTCGGAAATCCCGCTCGTTACAGTGGCGCCAAAAACTCCATAACCAGCCGGCCAACTTAGGAAGTGATCGTGGGGCGATGTAAAACGGGCTGTTCCGCCGCAGCATCCACTTGAAAGAATTAAGTGTCAGCCCGGGCGCCGCAAGCGGAGTAGAGATCGAGGGGACAATCCATCCCGCATTGCCGAAGGAGCAAGCGCTCCCCGGCTGACTCTTGTCCAGAATGATGACCTCGGCCCCGCGCTTGCGCAGTTCATAACCGCACATGAGGCCAATCACTCCCGCGCCGATCACGACGATTCTGCCCTTTGATCCTTGCGGCGTCATGACCTCTGAAGTTTCCGGATGAGTCGCAGAGAAAAGAATCCCCCAGTGGGATGAAGGCTTTCCCATCCCAAAGCCGCTTACATCGGTCTAACGATTTCCTCTGCACTCCTGAAAGCGATGAAGCCAACGGCATTCAGAAATAGAGCTTGAGCGCGACCTGTGCGATGCGCGGGTCGCCGCGGGTCGCGGTGATCACTCCAAAGTTAGCGTTCGTGATGTTGGTATTCGGGTCACCGAAGTTTGCGTGATTGAAAACGTTGAAGAACTCGAAGCGGAATTCAAGCCTCCCTTGCTCTCCAATGAACCGCGTCAGCGGGAAAGACTTGAAGACGCTCCCGTCAACCACGAAGAAGTTTGGGCCGCGGAAGTAACGCTGCGCTAGATTGCCTGGGCTGCCGGGATCGGGCTGTGTGAAAAGTGCCCTCTCGTCATTAGTGAGCACAGTGATCGTGTCTCCCTTGATGACTTCGCTGAATATACTAGGGTCGCACTGGTTGCAGTTGGCGGTGCTCTGGTCTCCCAGCGTTAGCCTATTGCGCGCGCTCGTAACCGTCAGCGGCAGGCCCGAGCTATAGGAGACGATCCCGTTGACCTTCCACCCGCCGAAAACGCCATTGATGATCGGATGTGCGCTCTTCAGCCACCTTTGGCGCTTGCCGATGGGTAGGTTCCAGATGAAGTTCCCATTGACGACGTGCTTGGCGACGATGGGGCTTAGACTTTTATCCAGGTGCGGGTTTTCATTGTCACGATAGGCATCGCGCTGCGACGAGCTCCCTGTCCCGCCGTCGAAATCAGTCAGTCCCTTGCTGAAGGTGTAGTTGAAGCCAAACTGCAGATTTTCGCTGAAACGCCGGTTCACCTCCATTTTGAGGCCGTTCCAAGTCGAGTAGGAGTTGTTGCCGATGATAAACGCCTGGTTGAACTGCGGATTGGCGCGGAAGAAATTCAGCGGGAGGCCGGCAGCCTGAAGGTAGTTGCTTGTCGCCCGAGTCTGGTCAATCAAATTCGCGGCGGTAGCCACTACCCCATTAGCGAGATTTGTCCGTTGGGCGGTTCGATCCGCCGTGCTCATGACGCCGTAAAGCTGGCCAAAGACCCCGGTCGGTTCCCCGATCCGCGGGTCGCCGTTGGGGCCGCTGATAGCCAGGTTGCGCTGCGCCGCTAGAAAGCCGGCTAAGAAGCCATTGCTGCGGATCTTGATTTGGTTAATGTCGATAGCGCGCGGAAGCCCGCTCGCCTTGTTCCCGACGTAGGCGACTTGAACTATCGTGTTGCGCCAGATCTCGCGCTGGACGCGCACCGACCAGTTCTGCGTGTAGGGCGTGTAATACTCGGGGTCCCAGGCCGAGATTATTCCCTGGCGATCGAAAGCTTTAGGGCCGAGGGGTGTCCCCGGGTTGAAATATCCGGTCGAGGTGTTGAAGAGCCCCCCAAGGTTGCTCAGACGCTGCCCCGAGGTGCCATTGAGCGCGCGGCTCGTGCTCGCGCCTTCCTGGTCAGAGTCGAGCAAGAAGGTATTGAGGATCGGATTCCGGTCATAGGCCACGCGGTAGTTGGCGCTCACGCTCCACTTCCCTGATCCGGTCGGGTCCCAGTTAAAGCCGACGTTAGGAGCGAAGTTGTTCCAGTCAGTGCGGTAGATGTCGCCTCCGCCATTGGGCGCAATCTCGATCTGGCTCGCGCCGGTTCCGGAAATGCCATAGATCCCGGGCGCGCCCCCCACTGGGTAGGAAAAGAGCCCCTGGGCCTCGAAATGGGGCGGCATGATTTCCCACCGCAGCCCGAGTTGCAGAGTCAGGTTCGGCCGGAACTTCCATGTGTCTTGGAAAAAGAAACTGTACTCGCGCGCGCGAAAGCGCCGGGTTTTGCTCTGAAATGGAGTAAAGGCGTCCGTCGCATTGGCGTTGTAAACCTGGGCGATACTCCCCAGGCTGCCAGTAATGTCGTTCGTAAACTGCTGCGCCAGTATACGGTCGTTGGCGTTCAGGCCTGGCAGGGCCGGGATGGTCGCCGGGTTCGAGGCGTTAGCTGTTGTGATCACGGGGATGTACTGGTCTCCGCCGAATTCGCCTTTGGTGATATGAATGCGGACGTCAAGCCCTCCGCGATAGGTGTGGTTCCCTTGGATCCAGGTGATATTGTCGGCAATCGTAACGGGGACAGCCGGCGCCGACTGCGGGAGTCGGATATTGTTTGGATGACCGCGGCTGGGGGCGCCAAGGCCGCTGAAAACGATGAGCCCACGCGGATCGTAGCGGCTCGGGTCGGGGTTGTCGATCACATAGTAGCTCTTGGTCACACCCAGGCGCAGCTCATTGAAAAAATTGGGGGAGAAGATCGAGTTCAAGGAGATGATGCCTGAGGGAAAGTACTCTCTGTCGACCGACTGGCGAAACCCGCTCAGGAGGAGCGCGGTCAAGTCTTCGTAGCTGCGGTAGGCCCAGGTTGCACCCAGGCGGTGGCTGCTGTTGAAGACATAGTCCCCCTTCAGGACAAACTGTTTCTGGGTGAACGTGTTGGTAGAAAGGTAGCGGAATCCTCCGGTATTAAATCCGTCTCCGATGTCAAAGTTGTTTGGCGCGGGGAAGCGTCCGACCAAGGCATCAAAGTTCCCGGAGGGATCTCTCCCGAGCCGTGTCGGGTCCACCGTCAGAAGGTTGATCGTGCTGATGTCGCCGGCAGGGACCCTCGGATTGCCGTTCGCGTCAACCAGGGTGCCTGAGTTCTGGCCCCGAGTATAGAAACGGTAAACTCCGGTCTTCAGCGTCGGAGTATAGACCAGAACGTTTTGGAGCGAGGCGGTCTTCTGCCGAATCCCCTCGTAGGTGAAATGGAAGAAAGCCTTGTTTTTGATGATAGGGCCGCCCACCGAGCCACCAAACTGGTGCCGAATGAAAGTCGGTCTCTGAAGCCCTTGCTTGTTGCCGAAGAAAGAGTTGGCGTTCAGCGCACGATTCCGGTGAAACTCAAAGGCAGTCCCGTGAAACTCGTTCGTCCCAGACTTGTAGAGGAGCTGGACCTGGGCACCTCCTCCGCGCCCGAACTCGGCGCTGGCGCTCGAGGTCACGACGCGATACTCACTGACCGCCTCGATTGGCACCGCCGCCGACGAGACCGACGCTCCTGGTTGGAACAGTGGGTCGGTGGCGGAGACCCCTTCAACCACCACGTTGTTCGACTCGGAGCGCAGGCCGTCCACCCGGCCGCCGTAATAGCCGCTATCAAACCCCCCTGAGGGATCGTTAGTCCTCCGATTGGCGCCCGACTGTAGGAAAAAAAGGTTCATTGGGTTGCGCCCGACCAGCGGCAGGTTGGCGATCTGGTTCTCATTGACGACCGCGCCGATCGAGGTCGAAACGGTGTCGACGGTCGTCGCCTGCGACGTAACCCTCACCGTTTCGCTCACGCCGCCGGCCTCGAGATTAATATGGAGGGTCCGGGTGTCGCCGACCTCCAACCGCACCCCTTCGGCCTGGGAGAGCTTGAAGCCGGCCATCTCGGCCTTGAGCGAGTAGCTTCCGGGCGGGAGACTAGGGAAGATGTAAAGGCCCGTGTCGTTGCTGACCGCATCGTAGGTGATATTGGTCCCTTCCCGGGTGGCGATAACAGTGACACCCGGAATGACGGCGTCCGTCTGGTCCTTGATGAACCCTTCGAGCCGGGCCGTCGTGACCTGAGCCGTTGCCTCCCCGGTCCACCCGACGAGGAGTAAGAGAACTATGACCCTAAGAAACTTCGAGCTGCCTTTGTGAGCGACCACGGAAAGAATTCTGGACGGTCTACCCCCACCGCGGCTATTTCTTCTCGAAGCCAAACCTAGTCCGAGAGATTGGAGTTTCTCTTTCATGATCTACTGTCTCCTTATATTAGGTGAATCGAGATTCATTTTCCGTTTGCGTTTTTACACTTACGATGGCGATTGCAATTGGAGCACCTCAGTGATCTGACTCAATGACCAATGTCAAATCAAAACCAGGGAATGGAAAATGGAGAGAATCATAACTCCACCTCGAGACCCAAGTTCTGTTTCAGCGCCTGCTCATAGACTTCCCGGGCGACGCCAACATCCTGCACGGCATTACCGACCGATTTGAAATAGGTAATCTCTTTGGCGTTTTCTCGCCCGGCTTTCATGCCAGCGGCGATTTCGCCGATCTCACCGTATATGTCAGTAAGGTGAACCACATTCTGTTGGAGCGCGATCAGCAAATCCCCAGCTTCGGCAAGCGCGCCCGCGCGCGAATCAACGACAATCTTCGAGGCCCGTCTGAGCGTGACGGCATCCACCTCTTGCATGTGTGGCGCGTAAGATCCCATCCCGTTGATATGGGTCCCTGGTTGTAAATCGGCTCCATCAAAAACGGGAGTTAGGGAAGTTGTTGCCGTGCAGATGACCTCGGCCTCAGACGCCGCTTGTGCGGGCGATTTGGCGGCGAGAAGTTCGACTGACGGTTCGAGACGATCTTTCATTTGCGAAATGAAGGATCGCACTTGCTGAGGCTCGCGGTCATAAATCCATGCCCGCCTAATTCGCAGCACCGCACATAGGGCCAGAAGTTGTGCGCGCCCCTGCGTACCAGCTCCAAAAATCGCGGCGACTTGCGCGTCGGCTCGCGCTAGTAGTTCAGTGGCTACTCCACTGGCGGCGGCAGTGCGCAGCGCCGTCAGATAGTTGCCCTCCATGACGGACAGTGGTTGCCCGGTCACGGTATCAACGAGGACCACCAGCGCATGGATGAGGGGAAGATTTCGCTTCCGGTTGCCGTGATGGACTGAAGCAATCTTTACGGCGAGCGCGTTGGATTCGTATAGATAACCAGGCATGAGTAGAGTCATGCCATTGTTATTCTCCAAAGGGACAGTCATCCGCTGCGGGACATTTGCCCTGTCGGACGACAATTCAACGAAGGCGCGCTTCACGGTTGTGATCGCCTCTCGCATCGAGAGGGCGCGCTGAACATCGGAACCGGTCAGTATGCGTATGCGCATGTGCTTTTACCTGAAGTGAAAAGCTGACCGTTGGGCTAGACTTGGTGGCTTGCCGGAACCGCTTACGGGCGGCACGGAATGACTCAGCGAGAAAGCTCGCACCCAGAATTGACATGCGTCGGAACGTGCGCCCATGATCTATAGAAAGAGCGCGAAAAAGTCCATGGGACGGTTCAAAAGATTTCCTGTTTTTTCCTAGCGTCGCGCAAGTGAGGCGGTGAAAGACGAAGCGCCGGAATTAATAAGAGGTTAGTGGAATTAGCAGACGAGGTAATTTTACACCCCAGCGAGGCTGCCTCGCCGGAACGCCGGACGCTTAGGGTGCGAGGTGGAGCTGGAGCACCCCTGCAAACCTCGGGTCTACCCTAAGGCTGTCGAATCGAGGATCGATTTTGAGGAAGTTCATTTGCCAGTAATGATCCGCAGACCCTTTTTGCAACCACGCCAGGGCTTGATCTGTATCGCCCAACCCTACACAGATCAGGGCCAAGGCGTAGGCTGACACATAACCGTCTTTTGATCTTTTTATCAGATTCTCAATCACCTTTCGAGCTTCACCTTTTCTCCCAAGCAAAGCGTAAACGTGCCCAATGTCGGCTGCCAAATCTGCGTGGTTACCGGAGAGCAAAGCGGCTCTCTCGAACTCCGACAATGCCTCCGGGTACAGTCCCTTTGCCTCATAGACCCAACCAAGGTACCAATGCCCGGGCCAGAAGTTCTGGTCAAGTTCGAGCGCGTTCTGGATCTGCTCTATCGCCCGGTCGTATTGGCGAGCGAAGTAGGAGATCATGCCCGCATCGACGCCGAACATGACCGAAAGCGGCTCCAGCTTCACGGCCAGACTGATTTGGGTGTTGGCGTCGTCGAAACGCCCGGTGGCCGCCAGATAATTCGCGTACCACATGTGAGCGAGCGTATAGTTAGGGTTAAGCTCGATGGCCTGCTTGAATCCACGCTCCGCAGCCGGCCAGTCCCGGTCATAAGTAATACTAACTCGCGCCAGAGAAGTGTGAGCTTCGGCCAGCGTGCAGTCGATTTCTAAGGCCCTGGCCGCTGCGGCTTTGGCCTTTGGGAAAACCTCTCTTGGCGGCACCGTTCCATCGGCTCCTCCGAGCAGCTGATAGGAATCTGCCAACCCGGCATAGGCCAGCGCGTATCCAGGGTCTATTCCGGTCGCCTGTTCGAAGCACTCTATGGCTCTCCGGTACCCTTGAGCTGTTCTTTGGTTCCAGAAATGCCGGCCTTTCAGATAAAGTTGCCAGGCTTCGAGATTGTCCGTGTAACGTTTGGCGACCTGCTTCTTATCCTCCGTCATTTTTAGCATCAGCGCGCGTGCGACTGCCTCGGAGATGGTATCCTGCAAGTCAAAGATGTTCGTGAACCTCTCGTCAAATTTCTCCGACCACAGCGGTGCCGCGTCAGTGACCCAGATCAACTGTACCGTAACGCGCACTCGGTCATCGGTTCTCTGAATGCGTCCGTCGATCAGGGCTTCAACGTCCAGCTCTCGCCCGACGGCGGTCAGGTCATGGCCTGGCCCGGCGTATCTGACCACGGCGTTTGTTGGCCGGACGATAATCTCCCTGAAGTTCCCGAGCTTAGTAATCAGCGCGTCTGCCATACCCAGGCCCAGGTAGCTATCTTTTTCGTCACCCCCCAGCGGTTTGAAGGGCAGCACCGCAATTGACTTGACGCTGAGTTGCTTTGATTGTCCGTTGAGCCGTCGGGGCTTCGCTCCTTCTCCAGCTTCGCTGACTTCGGCTACGAAACAGTAACCGTGACCCGGTATGGTCACGATGTAACGGTGTTCGGCCCGAGTCTCCTCCAGAGCTTTTCTCAACGCCGAGATGATCACAGTCAGGTTCGTTTCCTCGACTATCGTGTCAGGCCACAGCCCTTTCATCAATGACTCCTTGTCGAGCACTTCCCCCTTGTGACGGACGAGCAGCAGAAGCATTTCGATTGCCTTTGGCGGGATCGAGACAACCTCATTGCCCCTCATCAACAGCCGCCGGCCGGCATCCAAGCGAAAAGGATCGAAATGGTACATTGTTCTATCCGGTTTGCTCATCGCTACTACTTCCATTGCAAAAAACAGGAAAAAATAAGCGCCTCACTAAGGATTCTTAGGATGTGCCTGGCGGATTATCTCAATCAAAGAAAGCAACATCGGCCGACATCGTGAACACCCCAGATGATCGAAGGATAGAAGTGTATCAAGAATTAGATACTGTGGTGAAGTGTTAGGGGTTGCAGAGGTTGACATATCAGCGCCTTACCAACGTTACTAGTAACGCTTGACAGCAACGTACGGGAATCTCTACGACTCAACAACATGTCTTGCCTAAAACTCGCTGCCGCCTCGATACTTGTGATGGTCGTCAGCTCCGCATCAATCCATTCACAGGAGAGTGAGAATCAACCCAAAGCCGGGCCTCAAAGCGGCAAAGCAGCCGTTGTCTTGCGAGCCGCCAGGCTCATTGATGGCACTGGTAAGGCGCCAGTCAAGAATGGCGTTGTGGTGGTAACGGGAGACAAGATCACGGCAGTAGGAGAAACTGACAGCGTCACCATTCCCACGGGCGCGAAGATAATCGACTTCGGCGATGCCACCCTTCTGCCTGGATTCATCGATGCGCACACACACATTAGTATCCGCGTTTTGGGAGATCCGGATCGAGGGACTTCAAGTGTAAAAGACTACGCGTCTTTCGGAGCGATCCTTGGAGTTGGGAATTCCGCTCGGATGTTAATGGCGGGTTTTACCAGCATCCGCAATGTGGGTGCCTACAGTTTTGACGATATGGCTTTGCGTAAAGCAGTTAACGAGGGATGGATCATCGGCCCTCGGATGCAGAACGCTGGATACGCCATTGGCATGACCGGTGGACACTGTGATGAAAACGGTTACAAACCTGGGCTGTTGGACCACTCGATCAAAGAGGGTGTGGCCGATGGTCCAGAGCAGGTTCGTGCCGCTGTGCGTTATCAGGTCAAGTCTGGGGCCGATGTAATAAAGACCTGCGCCACCGGCGGGGTACTGTCTGAGGGGGATGCGGTTGGGACAACCGAGTACACCTTCGAAGAATTGAAGGCCCTGATTGACGAAGCGTCGAAGTTGGGAAGAAAGGTCGCGGCCCACGCCCATGGGACCGAAGGGATTAAGCTCGCTACGCGAGCCGGCGTCGCATCAATCGAGCACTGCTCTTTTCTTGATGAGGAAGGCGCCAAACTGATGGCTGAGCGCGGAACATTTCTTGTACCCACCCTGATGGCCGGCGAAGCTGTTGAGCGGCTAGCAAAGAGCGGCGTGCTTAAAGGTTTGATTCGCGAAAAGGCGCTCGCGGCGGCAGCCGCGATGCGCACTGCGACGAGGCTCGCAATCGCCAACAAAGTTCCCATCGCTCTCGGGACGGATGCCGGGGTTATTCCTCATGGAACTAACGGCCACGAGTTTACTCTGCTCGTCGATTGGGGAGGAATGCTTCCGCTGGAGGCGATCAGCGCCGGCACGCTTAATGGCGCCAAGCTATTGGGTTGGGACAAACATCTGGGCTCACTAACTGTCGGTAAATGGGCCGATATCGTCGCGGTGCCGGGTGATCCTACCAAAGACATCCGCAACTTGGAAAAACCTATCTTCGTCATGAAGAATGGTGTCGTGTATAAGGGAGACCGCGACTGAGATTTTCGTTCTTCCGTCAAATCTACGTCGTTGTCGAATTTGGCTCGTGCCTTTTTGCCTGCGACTACCTACGCTGCCTCTCGATTCGTCTCAGAAAATCTCGAATTACTTGAACGTAGCGATCGGGTTCTTCCAACATTGCCATGTGAGCGCTGTTTTCGAAAAGTACAAACTCTGACCGAGAAACCAGGCTTTGGTACCAAGCCACCGTCTCTGGAGTGGCCTCGTCGTACCGCCCGCCAGTGAACAAGGTAGGCACGGTAATCTCGTGCAGTCGTTCTGTCTTGTCATAGTCTTTCAAATTGCCCGTTGCCTGAAATTCGCTTGTCCCCCACATGGTGTGATAGACGTCAAGGCCAACCCCGACCTCAGTATTCTCAAGTTCAGGGGGCCATGGATCAAGCCGAATAAAATGGCGCCGATAATATTCTTTTGTTGCTTCCTGGTATTCGGGCGAATTGGTAGTCCCGTCCCGCTCATTCTTATCTAAGATAGCCCTGACGGCTTCAGGCAAAGCGCTTCGTAATCGCTTCGCATCGGCCATCCATCGTGGGCTGCTCAAACATGGACTGGCTAACACTACGGACTCGATCCCCTCAGGCTTGGTAAGCATATACTCTGTAGCCAGCGTCGTGCCCCAGGAATGAGCGACAAGATGAACCCGCTTGAGTCCCAGCGCCCTGCGAACCTCCGCCAACTCTTCCACGAATCGCTCAATGGTCCAAAGCGTTATGTCCTTGGGACGATCTGACCGGCCGGCGCCTAGCTGATCGTAGAAAATAACCGGACGCTCATCTGCCAAGCGCCCCAGCGGTTTCAGATAGTCGCTCGGATAGCCCGGGCCACCGTGCAGCGACAGAACCGGGGTCTTCGTTCCTGATCCAACAATTCGATACCACACCTTCCCGCCTTTGACTTGAATGAAACCTTCGCGTGGCTCGATAGCCTTCGGTGTGCAGCCCGCTAGGGTGATGAACAGAAAACCTACCCCCCAGTTTCTAATAAAAATTTTCATCGTCGGTTATCTTATATCGTATCGACCTTTCGTGCCGGGCTGTGTCTCCCCCCAGCGGCGCTGCTGAAAACTAGATTTGGCCAACAGAGACGCAGAGACACGGAGAAGGATGAGAACAAAAACAGACCGAGTTTATTGACCTTTCTGATTAATTCCGATCGACGGTTTCTCTGTGACTCTGCGTCTCTGTGGCAATTAAGATTTCAGCCTGTTAGGAAAAAACAGGAAATCTTATGAACCGATTTATGGACTTTTTCATGGATTCCGTTAAATCATATGACCCCTATGAATTGGTGAGACATGGATCATCAGCGCGACCTGACACAGTTCGACATCAAGCGGGCGCGCACGGAAGACATGACGCGGCTGATTCCCGGCGCGACACTCTTGATTCTACCCGGCGTTAGTAATTTCGCTTTCTGGCAGAAGTCCCGCGAGTACAACAAAGCCGCGCTGAGTTTTATTCTGCCCAACTCAGCACGGCCGACCCAGGAATCAATTCCATGAAGCGACGCGTGTTTCTTGCGGTTTCAGCGCGCACGAGCGCCGCGGCCCTGGCCGGTGCACCGCTGGCCGCGGCTGCTTCGCCCGAACCCGTCAAGTCCATCAACCGGTCTAAAGCGAAGATCGGCGCTTACTATTTGGGTGCGCAAACGTATACGTTCGTGCCGAGTCAGATCCGCCAGGATATGGAGTGGATGGCCGACAAGGGCACCGATTACGTGTGTCCAGCACTACTTGAGCAGGATTTGTTCGCCGCCTACGAAAACCACGCGCTCATCGCCCAGGAAGCGAAGCGCGTGGGCATGGAGATTCTCGCCGTGCCGTCGCGCTGGGGCGGCCTCACCGCCGGGGCGCCCGCTGTGCCCAGTCTCTTCACGATTCTCAATCCGCAAACTTGGCGCCTGGACGAGAACGGCAGCTCCGCGATCCACCGTATGGGTTCCGGCGCGATCAGTAGCGTGCACCACCCCGATACCCTGAAATTTTTCTGCGACACGCTCGCGGAGATGTACAAGCAGCATCCAGAAATGGCGGGGTTCATCATCGACGAGCCACAGTTTTTCGGAGTTGACCGCTCGCCAGCCGCCGTCGCCGTGTTGGGCCGGGACGCTCCCATGGCTGCGCACTACGCCGCGGCGCGCGATTTCTTCGGCAAGGTCTGTGCATTCGCGAAGCAGAAGTGGCCGGACAAGCTGACTCTGTTGTTCCTGAAGGCGCACTACTCAGCCGACCTGATCGCCGTAGGCGCGGCGGTGCCGCATCTTGATTACTACGGAGCCGATGGCCGTCCATGGGGGCTGGAAGACGACAACAAAATGCGAGGAAGCGGCGTAGTCGAGAGCGGAAAAGGAAAGATTCTGTTGAGCGGCAGGGGCGAGTCGTTCATCCGCGCCGCGCGCCAGCAAAAGGGCCGCAAATCCTTTTTTCTTGTCGAGAATCACAATCTTCGCCGCGGCATGATCGAACCGATGGACCGCAACTATCCGGCCGTGCTCGCGCTCGGAGCGGATCTCTATCTGTATTATTACTATCCGGTGAAGGTGCAGGAACCCGACCGGGCCATGCACGTGGTCGGCAGACACATCAAAGCATTTACGCAGGGACGCTGAGTCGCTCGAACAGGACCTGCTTTGCGGCAGTCGAGAACATCAAGATCGTCTGTTTCTTACTTTTATGACGTATCGACGATTAATGCCGGGCGCTTGTCTCGGCGCCTAGGAAAAAACAGGAAATCTTATGAACCGACTTATGGACTTTTCCATTGCTTCCGTTAAAACATAAGCGACCTTCGTGAGTTTCTGGTGAGACGGACGCAACCAACAGGCTTTTTACGTGGCGATCCGCTTGCGTAGAAATAGCGAGCATGCTGCAGACGGTTTCTTACCGCCGAGAGTTGA
>JBGTLM010000097.1:0-10766 GCA_041744135.1 Pyrinomonadaceae bacterium | reverse complement strand
GCACCGCAGCCAATCACCGCCGCGCCCAACTCTTTAACGAGCGCCGCAGTCTCTTCAATAGCATGTCCACTGCGAATGATGTCGTCAACAATGATGCAGGGGTTCACCTCACCCTGGTTTACATACTGGCGAAACATGCGTTTGCCGTTTTCTTCTCTCTCCGCCCAGTAAATTTGTTCCGCACTCAGCGCGTCACGCACGCCAAAAGCGACAGGGATGCCTCCGGAACTGGGACTGATGACTGCAATCTTTGGTAATTGGCTGGAAATGTCTCGTTCGACCCGAAATTTCCTACTGAGCGCAACCGCCAGAACACGCGCGGTGTCATAGTAACGAAAGGCAAGCGGCATCTGAAAATAGTGTGGTGAATGCTTACCGGTGGGATAAACAAAGTGGCCCTCACGAAAGGCGCCGGTGCGCTTCAACATTTGCATTACCGTGTCAGGCGAAGGAATCAGTGAAACCATTTCACGCTCCGCAAACTAAAGGATTAAGGATGAAAGCAGAAGAATGACAGATTGAGCGCAACGTTAGGCTCATCCTCGATCCTTCAAAATTCATCCTGGGATTTCGCGGACAGCATACATCAATCCATGCGTTTTACTCCATCATTCAGAGCATCCTTTATCAATCTCCGCTGGTCTGCGGGCACTCCTTCCGGTAGTGAATCAATTGAGAACCAGGACGCTTTTCGTATCTCGATACTCTTAGGTGAAGCGTCTCCCCGGGGACGGGAACGGAATACGATCTCGATCTGCCTCGGCTTTTTGAAGGCGCGCGTAGTTACCAATTCAACATCCGCAAGTTCAAGTCCCACTTCTTCGCGCAGCTCCCGTCTGACGGCTTCGTCAGGTTGTTCTCCTGCTTCAATGAAGCCACCGGGGATGCCCCAACCCGTTCCGGGTCGAAAGCGATGCTTAAGCAACAATACTCTTCCCTGCTTGTCCACCACGATAGCCGCCGAGGTGACTGTGAAACGCGCGTTCGTCGCCCGCATGGTCATCCGGCGGAGCACCCGCGGGACGCGACGCCAGATGGCGCCAATAAGATTCTTGAGCATTTAAGCGAGCATAGCATGCGCGCGTGACAAGACGCGGGAGATGGGGAGACTCCTCTTCCGCCCGGCCATCCCTATCGCCGCCTCCCTTTCTCCGTGTCGCCTTTTCCCCGGTCTCCCAATTGACGGGCCTTGAATGAACTCTGTAAGATTCGACGCAGCAGATCATCCGATTAGTTCTGACGAATCGTTAAGCCAAACCATGTCAGCAAATGTTTCCGAACAAGATGCTGCCGAGAAGAACGCCATCGCAGCACAGGTGCCCAAGCGCATAACGAATGCGCAGACCGTCTGCAACGAGAAAAACGCAAAGGGCAAACTCTGTAACGGGCATTTGAAGCAATTGCGCACTGCTGGTGAAGCTGCGGAGGTTCATCTCCGCGGCGACGACGTGCTATCCAAATGTCAGACCTGCGGAACTCTCTACATGGGTCCCCCGCTGGGCCATGTACGCGATCCGCAAAAACAGAGTCGATTCGTTGAAGCCGAGCTAACCGCGCTGTTGCAAGCGGCAGGCGGCACCATGCCGGTAATCAAGAAAGATGAGCGCGGCGTCTTCGTGCTGGTTGAAGCGGCGAGTGGTCACGCTCAGGCAGCAGCGAAACCGCCTGCTGCGAAAACCGCCACGGCAGGGCAGCCGCAAAAAGCGCCGGAATCCGCGGCCACTCCGAAAGTCGCCGCGGCCGCCCCGAAACCAACGGTACCTAAAGCAGGTTCGGAGCCCGACCGTAAATTATTCAGGAGATCAAACTACCTGGGCGTCTCGGACACAGGTCCGGTGCCTGGCGAAACTTTCGAGCAGAAAGTTGCGCGTCTTAAAACAGTGGCTGTTGCTGCCAAACGTCGCGCGGAAGAAGGGGGTGGCGAGGTGGCCCCAAGCGCGGAGAAAAGCGCCGCCTCAATTGCGCCTGAAGTGCAGACGAGCGCACTCGCGCCCGTGGCAGCAACGGAGTCTCCTGAATTACCACCTTCTGTTGCAGCCCCCGCTCCCGCAGCCTCTTCGAACACCGCGCAGAAACCGACCGGGGACGCGGATCGAGCGTTGATGAGGAGATCGACCTACGCCGGCGTGGTGGATACTGGTCCAGTCGCAGGCGAGAGTTTCGAGCAGAAAGTTGAACGCCTAAGAGCCGTCTCAGCCGCAGCTAAGCAAAGATCGGAGCAGGGATAAGACCCACAGCTTATTGGAAGAGCTTTGAAAACCGAGTGGCACCGCCACTTGATGTGCTGATCTGCGAGACCGTGGGATCACTCAGCCCGGTTAGCGAGCACTTTAACGCAGGCAAGTCGTCACTCACTACAGAACCGCAAACGAACTCCAGTCGTCTTAATTGCGGTTTCACTGGGCGTTGAGTGCTTGGTCCGGTCGCCACTCGCTCGCGGTCCATAGCCCAACTATCCTCTAACTCTCTCGAACCACTAAACCTTCGCGCGCAACTTTCCAGTCGAGGACCTCCGCTCCCTGCTCCGCCGCCAGGGCGCGTTCGACATCAGCCTTTCGACCTTCCGCGCACAAGAAGGCGATGCAACCTCCACCACCTGCGCCACAAACCTTGGCTGCTTCGGCGCCATTCGCTAGCGCCTTTTCTACCAGAGTTTCCATCTGGGAAGTCGTTACTCCCGGCGCCAGCCGTTTCCGATTCGGGTAAGCAGCGTGCATCGTTAAGCGTACCCGCTCCCAGTCGTCGGCCAGAAGGGCTTCGCGCATCGCCAGAGCGGAATCACGGATACCCTCGAAGAGTTGGAAGAGCTCTGGGTCACCGTCGATATGTCTCTTGACAATGTCCCAGTTGTTCGTCCCCGACATACGCGGCTCTCCCGTGTAACAAATCACAATCCGGGTTCCCAGTTTCGATTCGTCAACATTGAGCGCCTCACGCTCGATTCCGTCTGTCCGAAAATGGATACAGGAAGTGGAACCATAAAACGCCGGATAGTAGTCCTGGAAACCAGCGGGTACGCGTATCACTGTCGTCTCGATATTAGCAACCAGGGCGATGAACTTTCGCTCGTCGTATCGATCTCCTGCCAGACGATTGAGGGCTCCGATGCAAGCGATGGCCAGGGCGGAGGATCCGCCAAGACCCGCTCCCGCCGGCGCTTCACTGGTCGCCGTTAGATGGAACCCGGTTTTCGGTTTGAAGAAATAGACTAATTTCGAAATCAGTTCGAGACGTTCTTCCCGCGCCAGGTCCTCAAGGGCCGAGAGCCGGGTTTCAAAGGCCACCTTGCGATCGCGAGATTCAAGAATGATGCGATCGTCGTCGCGGGTTTCAATGCGACAGTGAGCGCGCAATGAGATCGCGAAATTAACCGTGGCAGCCCCAGGATGAAAAAGATAGAGTGGCCAGATGTCGATGGTGCCTCCAGCGAGATCGACCCGTGTAGGGGCAGAAGACTCAATTAGCATTTTTGAATTTTAGTTTTATATTTTGATCATTCTTAATCAGGTTCTCGGGTTTTGGTCGGTCTGATTAGAAAAGGTTACTAACTAACAACCGAACACCGATTTATTAAATTGGCAAAAATCGCCAATCGAGAATCCCTAGTCGCCGTCCGCTTCGCCCGGCTTGTTTGCCAGCCGTTTTTTCTGTTCGTCCCGGCGGGTTTGCGTGAAGGGAATGTGTTCCTGGAATTCTTGCTTCAGGTCATGCAGTTTCTCCTGGGCCACATGTTCAAACTCTTGCAAGCGCTCAGGATTAACCTCTTCGACCTTCTTCGCTAACCAAAATCGCTCGACCAGATAAAACCCGACAATTCCTAGAACAACTATTACAAGGAGTACTTTGCCGAGCCTCTGAAAATCGCCGATCAGGCCGATAATAGCGCCGCTAAAGAAATAACCCGCGCCACTGAGTAGGAGAACCCAGACAAAACAGCTTGCCAGCGAAAGCATCAGGAAGCGCAGATACGGCATTCGTCCCACGCCGTAGAAAATACATGTCGCCCAGCGGAGTCCGTAAATGTACTTTGAAAGGAAGATCGAGAGCGGGCCAAACTTGGTCGTCAGTCGTTCCATACGGGCACTGGCGCTGCGGTAGAAGCGCAGATCGCTTACTCCTTTGCGGAAGCCGCGACCAGTGGCGTACGCGATATTATCGCTAGCCAAACCACCCAAAGTCCCCCATAAAAGAACCCGGGCGAAACTGTATTCTCCGAAGAAATGACTATGCGCGAGAACACCAGCCAGCAGAAGCGTAATGTCCCCCTCGATCATGACCAGGATCAGTACTGCGTAAAGACCGTATTGACCGATGAGCTGGTAAAAGAGATCCGGATGCATATTGAAAAGTGCGCGGCGGGCAGTACGCAGTTAGGGACTGCCGGACCGCAGACTGTTGACTATTCCGGCTACTAAGCTGCTACTTCCTCTTGCGGGGGCTTTACGACCAGGACCGGACACGAAGCGTGACGCACAACAGCTTCGGCGGTGGAGCCAAAAAGCATTCTTCCCAGTCCGGTTCGTCCATGCGACGAGATAACTATCAGATCAACCCCGCGTTCTCTTGCCACCCGCACGATCTCAGACGCCGCTTCTCCGTGCACAATCAACTCCTCTACCTCGAGGCCCGCACATTCGTCACACTCAGCCAGTCTGGGCAGCTCACGCTCGGCCGAATCCTCAAGCTGCTCAGTGATATCGGCAATAGGAAGAGGCTCGGTCATTCCTGAGTAGCCGACAGTCGGGACCATCGTTTCTATGACATGCACGCAAATAATCGACGAGCCAAAGGTTCGCGCCAGGGACGTAGCATATGAAAGCGCATAATTGCCGCATTCGCTAAAATCCGTCGGCAGCAGTATTGAACGAATTTGCATGATGGCATTTGCGATTCGCGGTTTTAGTCGCCGATTTGGCAGATCTCTGACTCAACGTTGGTCTAAAAAGGTCTCGAACACACTGTTAACAATAATCGAAATCGCAATCAAAAATCCCATAGCGCGGCGCTTATTCTACACGCAGAGTCGCTGGTTTGACAGTGCCAGAACCCTCGACTATGCTTCGTTTAGTTCTGCTGCTAACCACGTAAGCGAAAGATTCTCATAGTGACTAGTGCCTCCGGATCAGAACCACGCTTCATCGGCATCGACCTCTCGAGCCCTGTCCTACGGGTCGCCATAGTCAACAACGATGGGCGAATCGAGGAGCGTCGGGAAGTAAGAATCGATGCCGATCAGCTCCTCGGCCAGGTGGCGCAGGTGGTCAGCGAACTGCGCGGGGTTAATTCCAATATAGAAGCGGTTGGGATAGCCATTCCGGGATTAGTGAACCCGCAAACTGACCGGGTCATCTCCTCGCGCGACCTGCCGTTAGCGGTTCGCGAAGATCTGCACTCCGAGTTCATGAAGGCAACGGGCGCCAGAGTGGAGATTGAAAACGACGCCAATGCCGCGGCTTACGGTGAATACAAAGTGGGCGCGGGCCGAGGCAGCCGCGATATGTTCTACATCACCATCGGCGCTGGAATCGGCGGCGCTATCATCCTGGACGGCAAACTTTGGACCGGCGCCTCAGGCTTCGCGGGTGAATTTGGCCACATCACGATCGACACAGAAGGCCTCGAGTGTGAATGCGGCAATACGGGATGTCTTGAAACTCTTGCCTCTGGACCCAGCATTGTGCGCCGCGCGAACGACCGACTCTACCGCGATGGGACTTCATCGCTTTCGAAGCTGGCCATCAATAAAAACTTCACTGCCGATGATGTCGCTCACGAAGCCAAAAACGGCGACGACTTTTCCATGATGATGATTGAGCGAACAGGAAAATATATTGGGACGGGTGTCGCCAGCGTCCTAAATCTGCTTAACATCGAACGTGTCGTGCTCGGTGGAGGCGTGATGGATGCCGGCGAACTAATTCTCAACCCCATCATTCAGGAAGCCAGGCGCCGTGCTTTTCAGCCATGCTTTGAGGCCACTCAGATCCTTGCCGCAACCCTAGGTGCCGACGCCGCCTCAATCGGGGCAGCAATGCTTGCGCGCGACGCCACCCATAGTTGACCGCGCGCGGACGATCCAGCCACCAGCCTACAACATCAAGAGCCAACCTTACCTCAACTGAAGGTAGCGTTAAAATACGATCCACGAACTCACACGAAGTGACACTAACAAGCTTTTGTGTCGGTTCGTGTTAATTGGTGGATCGTTTAGGTCGGTGGAAATCCCTCAAACACCAAGAGACTGCGCTCTTGCTTCAGGGGCACACGAAAGCACAAAGGGAAATGAAATTACGACATCACTGAGTTAATAACTTCAACTTGAAAAACTGTACCCATCTGGTAAAGTACCTCTACTTTGCAAGACGACAGTTTGAGTCAAGGGGGTTTTTTGTGGGCCGCTGTGTCCTCGCGTGGTGCCCCAGGTTGCGGCGTAGTCTGCCGTGAAATCGTTTTACTGAGACTCACGTGTTGCTTGGCTGTTGCCGTGCGTGGGTTGAGTTTTGGATTCTTGAATTACACAATCAAGGATTAGCAAGCTCTGGGCGATGCCACAGATCTTTCATCACAGTACCAACGCGTTAGCCAAAGTAAGCATCTTTGGCGCGATATTCATTCTGCTGGCCGCCCTCTGGGTAGCTGCCGAGTTGCACCGCTCCTCCTGGAATACGGGGCAGTGGGTTGAACGTCAGCAACCGATTCAGTTCAGTCATAAACACCACACCGGAGACGACGGCATCGACTGCCGCTACTGTCATACTTCTGTAGAAACTGCAGCCTCAGCAGGCATGCCCTCAACAGAAACCTGCATGAACTGCCACAAGCAGATCTGGGCCGATAGTCCCTATCTGGAACCGGTCCGGGCCAGCTTTCGCAGCGGCAAACCGATCGAGTGGATTCGGGTCCACGATCTTCCCGACTATTCTTATTTCAACCACAGCATTCATGTGAACAAGGGCGTCGGGTGCTCCACCTGCCATGGTCGTATCGATCAAATGCCCATCGCTTATCAGGCTTCGACGCTGCAGATGGAGTGGTGTCTGGGTTGTCACCGGAGCCCGGAGAAATTTGTCAGACCCGCGGACAAGATCTTCGACATGGAATGGCGACCTGAGAACCGAACTAGCGAACAGGTGGCCGAGGGGAGATCGCTGCTCACCAAGTATCAAATTCAGGGACCCGCGGTTTTAACGAGTTGCTCAACGTGCCACCGTTGAGGTGGCGACGTGGCACAGACTTTATTCTGTTAACTTTGGTCACCAGCGGTCTCGACTGAAGTCCGTGCCGCGACGAAGCAAAAAGGAATAATGGCGACTAGCGACCGACACATAAATTTCAAGTTAATGCGTGATCGCATCGTGGGTTCCGAGGACGGCAAGAACTTCTGGCGTAGTCTGGAAGAGCTTGGCGACTCACCCGAGTTCCGCGAATTCGTACATCGCGAGTACCCACAGCACGCTGAGGAGTGGGACGATCCAGTAGAGCGACGCACCTTCTTGAAATTGATGGGCGCATCCCTCGCGCTCGCCGGCCTCAGCGGTTGCGTCTATCAGCCTCCCGAGAAGATCGTGCCTTATGTCAGGCAGCCAGAGGAGGCAGTGCCCGGCAAAGCTCTCTTCTTTGCCACTGCGGCCACGCTCACCGGGATCGCCACGCCGCTTTTGGCCAGAAGCAACGAAGGCCGCCCAACCAAGATCGAGGGGAACCCGGATCATCCCAACAACCGCAGCGCTGACACGGTAGATCGCGGATCTAGCGCCACCGACCTCTTTGCGCAGGCTTCGATTTTGGATCTTTACGATCCGGATCGATCTCAGACGGTTACTTATCGTGATGAGATTCGCACGTGGACCACATTCCTCGGGGAAATGCGTACAGCGCTTGACGAACAACGTCCTAAGCAGGGAATTGGGCTGCGTTTTCTAACAGAGACGGTTACCTCGCCAAGTCTGGGAGCGCAATTGAAGGCGATCCTGGCCGAGTTTCCGCAGGCAAAGTGGCATCAATACGAACCTGTTAACCGAGACAATGCAAGAGCCGGAGCGATCACGGCGTTAGGGCAGCCAGTCAACACGATCTATCACTTCGATCAGGCGGATCGAATTCTTTCGCTCGATGCTGATTTCCTCTCGGGCGCGCCTGGAACGTTGCGCTATGCGCGTGATTTTGCCGCCCGCCGGCGAGTTACCGAAGAGAAACGCGAAATGAGCCGGCTGTATGTCGTAGAGACTACGCCGACAACTACGGGCGCGAGCGCCGATCATCGCTGGTCTATCCGTCCAAGCGAAATGGAAGGCATCGCCTACCTGTTCGCTAGCAGATTCGGGATCCAGTTTGAGCCCACGAATGCGGCGGGAAACCTGGGCATAACGCCAAGCTGGGCCAGGGACGGATCCAGTTGGATTGAGCCACTTGTTCGTGATCTTCAGCAGCACAAGGGTGCCAGCGTCGTGATTGCAGGCAATGAAGCGCCGCCGGCGGTTCATGCCCTCGCTCATGCAATGAACAACGCGCTGGGCAATGTCGGCAAGACTGTTTCTTACACAGATCCAATAGAGGCGAATGCCGTAGATCAAAGAGAATCACTGCGCGACCTCGTTCAGGATATCGACGCCGGCCACGTGGAACTGCTGGTTATCCTCGGCGGCAATCCCGCCTACAATTCCCCGGCTGATCTGAAGCTCGATCAAAACCGGCTGTTCAAGACAAAGCTGCGCGTCCATCTGAGCTCTCACAAAGATGAAACTTCTGAACTTTGCCACTGGCACATACCAGAAGCTCATTATCTGGAGTCGTGGGGCGACACACGCTCATTTGACGGCACCGCGACGATCGTTCAGCCATTGATCGAGCCGCTGTACGGTTCAAAAACCGCGCACGAGGTTCTGGCAGTCTTCTCGGAGCAATACGACCGCAAAGCGTATGACATCGTTCGGGATTACTGGCGGGTCGCTGAAAGGCAGGACGCAGACGGCAGAGGGCAGACGGCAGACGGAAGTGCGCCGAATTCTACTCAGGAACCGGCAGCAGTTCCGACTGTTAATCAGTCGGCTGAGTTTGAGTTCTGGTGGCGTAAGGCGTTGCACGATGGATTTGTGCCGAACAGCGAGCTGCCGGGTAAGACAGTTTCAATCAAGACTGAAGGCCGGGACAACACCGATGCAGGCGGGACGCCTGCGATCCCAGCAGCGCTTCCAGCAGTATCCGACACCCGGCACCCGGCACCTGGCACCTTCGAAGTTGTCTTTCGCACTGACCCGTCCATTTTCGACGGACGCTTTGCCAACAACGGCTGGCTGCAGGAATTGCCGAAGCCTTTGACCAAGCTAACGTGGGACAACGCCGCTCTCGTTAGTCCCAACACGGCAAAGCGTCTCGGTCTTGAAAACACAATCGGCTGGAAGGGCGGTGAGATTCTCGTTGACAACATCACCATTCAGCATCGTGGGCAGTCCATCACCTGCCCCACTTGGATCATGCCCGGCCAACCCGACGACGTGATCACGCTTCACCTTGGTTATGGACGCCAACGCGCCGGTCGCATCGGGAATAAACGAGGTTTTAATGCTTATACCATTCGCACTTCAGATTCGCCCTGGACTGCTACAGGAGTCAGAGTTGATAGAGCGCTGGGACAATTCCAGCTCGCTGTCACGCAACTCCATTTCAATATGGAAGGGCGCGACATCCTGCGAACGAATACGCTGGAAGAGTATTTGCAGGAAGGTCACGGCAATTCGGCAGGTAGCATCGTCGAGCACGGTGGGGAGAAAACTCACGTGCCCGCTGCCGATGAAACACTCTACGGCAATGAGCACAAATACGAAGGCTATGCCTGGGGCATGGCTATTGACGCGAACAGTTGCGTTGGCTGCAACGCCTGCATCGTCGCCTGCCAGTCTGAAAACAACATTCCCATAGTCGGTAAGGAGCAAGTGGTTCGCAGCCGCGAGATGCATTGGCTGCGCGTTGATACTTATTTCCAGGGTCACGAGCCGAGCAATCCCGAGGGCACTTACTTTATGCCGGTGCCCTGCATGCATTGCGAGAATGCGCCCTGCGAGCCCGTCTGCCCCGTTCATGCCACCGTACATAGCGCTGAAGGCATCAACGACATGGTCTACAACCGTTGTGTCGGGACGCGCTACTGCTCGAACAATTGCCCATACAAAGTCCGGCGCTTTAATTTCCTGCTTTACCAGGATTGGGATACACCGACATACCAGTTGATGCGGAACCCTGAGGTGTCTGTGCGCAGTCGCGGCGTGATGGAGAAGTGCACTTACTGCATCCAGCGCATACAGGAAGCAAAGATTGGGGCGGAGCTGGAGAATAGGCCGGTTCGTGATGGTGAGATCGTTACTGCTTGCCAGGCCGTTTGCCCGACTGAGGCAATAATATTTGGCGACATCAACGATCCAAATAGCCGCGTCGCGAAAATGAAGGCCGATCGGCGAAACTATTCGCTACTGTCTGATTTGAACACGAGGCCGCGTACCACTTATCTCGGCGCACTGCGGAATCCGAATCCGGAGATTACGTAGGGAGACCACTCAGGTAGTTCAGAGTTCAAGCTTTAGCTTGCATGGATGGAGACCGACAACCTAAAGGTTGAACTCTAAACCGGTTTTCGATGGCAAACGAACCATATACAGAAGGGCCGATCCACAAGACTGTCCCCGTGGTTGGATCCGGTCTGACCTTTGTATCAGTCACCGACAAAATCAGCTCGCTGGTCTTAAAGCGGAAAACTCCGTTGTGGTGGTTCA
>JBGTLM010000096.1:0-5217 GCA_041744135.1 Pyrinomonadaceae bacterium | reverse complement strand
ATCTTCTCTGTAGGGGAGTTTTTCAGTTACCCAATTCTCGGCATTGAGTACGTTTGACTGTTGCTCGGCGCGAGGATTGACGTTTGTATCTTGACTGCTCGGTTGGTCGTTCATGGAATCTCCTCAGGGGTGGGGTTTGTGAGTGGGTGTTTTCACCCTCAGGTCGTTAAGTGTCAAACAAAATCGGATTGAAGCTGACGGAGGTTTATGTCAGCAAACAAATAAAGTCAAATGTTAGAACAACGAACATGTTACTGCTCAATGAAAATGTCCGCATGCTAGAGAGCATGAGGACACTCACCTTGAATGAGAAACAGCGACGTCGATGCGAGATAGTAACCCGGCTAATCGCCAAGAAGATCACCAGCAGCGAAGCAAATGAGTTGCTGGGTGTTGGCAGTCGCCAGATGCGACGGATTCGTCGCCGGTATGAAGCGGACGGCATAGAGACGGTAATTCACGGCAACCAAGGGCCGACCGTCACCGCGGCGCATCCAGGCATCCATTATTGAGCAACTCAGAGAGCTTGCGGGTCGCGCTGGTCGCTATCACGATTCAACGTTTCGCATCTGACTGAACTGTTGGCGCGAGACGAAGGTATTAAGATTCCCGGTCCACGCTTTCTCGCCTGCTCATTGCACACCAGATTCGCCAATCACGACGTACAAAGGTGGTAGTCAAGCGCATGCAGCGCGAGCGCAAAAGCGCCGAGGGGATGATGCTGCAAACCGACGCTTCGCCGCACGATTGGTTGGAAGGCCGCGGCCCGGAGATGGATCTGCTCGGAGCCATCGACGACGCTACCGGCAAGGTCGTCTATGCTCACTTTCGGCCCAGCGAAGATCAGATTGGCTATCTCCAGATGCTGCGTACGGTGGCCCTCACCCACGGTCTGCCGCACATTCTCTATCACGACCGCCACACCATTCGGCGCTCTCCCAAACAAGTCACCATTGAAGACGAGTTGGCAGGACGCAAACCGCAGAGCCAGATCCAACCGATCATGGAACAATTCGGTATTACTTCGATTCTTTTTCTTCCCGCGGCCCCGCTTTCCCGCTCCCCTCGCTCCCTTCAGTTGACTATTCAAACTCCAAGTAGCCTCTAACCTGTCTTAGTTCAACACGAATTGTGTGGCGGCTCGTTGACCGTCCCCCCGCTTGCCTCCTTTCACCGCCCCACACTAATTCTTAATACGTTTTAGATGCGGCGCGACAGATTTACTTAACATACAAAGGGATCTCTTCCGACACTGCTTGTCCGCTCCACTGGCCTGGGAATGACGGTTTGCCAGATCCACAAGAATAATTCAGAAACAATGTGTACTTACCTGGCTTCTGTTTCCTCCAAGGCACCTCGCTGTTTGGGACTACTGGTCGGCTTTCTATCCTTAAGGAGGTTAACGCCACTTTCAACTCTCCGCCTACTGGAATCTCTGTGTAATCTTCTTCCTTTGCCTGAAAGCTTTGACCTTCCTGCTTCCACACGACTCTAAACGGGAGTTTCTTTGGATTGTCATTCAACCACCCGTTGAACTGAAAGCTAGATTTCAAATCGATAAACACGCTTCGCTCTGCGGTGTTCTTAAAAATCACATCGACCATGAGAGGTTTTCTCGAATTCCAGACTTTGCTTTTTAGTTTGATCGAAATGGTGAATGGATAAGCGGTCACACCGAAAAAAGAATTGATCTCTTCAGCTGTTAAAGGCTTGCGATTCTGTCCAGGGCTTGGTTTATTGGGCTCCTGCCCAAAATAGGTCACGATTCTTAGAATCAGCAGGAATATCGCAAATCGACTTGTGTATCTAAGCATTAGAGTTTTCCGCCAAGCGAGTATACGGCCGCATAACGCCGGGCATCAGCGGCGCGCACTCAACATCGCCAGCGACAAGCCTTGCATGAGAGACATGCTAACTCGCGTCCGCTGCATGCCTTTGTTGAACTAAATCCGCCTGCGGGCGGATAGATAAAAACTCACGGGCGATAACTCCCGCCTTTGCATTCCCTTTAAGAGGTCAATAGTCACAGTATTCCTTCCAGGGAGGACCATGGTGTCTCCGGCAAAAGAAGCCACCGTTTTTCCCCTCCCCGGAAGGAAATACTGCTATGTCTCCGTTGCGACAACGGATGATTGAGGATATGCAATTGCGAGGACTTTCAGCAAGAACTCATGAGGCTTACGCGCGGGCCGTCTGGCAACTGGCGCAACATTACCAGCGCCGTCCGGACCGTGCTGCCCTCCGGTCCATCTCTTTGATGAAACCATCTTTGCCATCCATATATCCGTCTATGCTCTGCGGGCGTTCCGCCGCCAACTTCCTCTTTAGCTCGCTGTATCTTTGTGCATCCCCGGGGTGAGCGATCATGTAGTCGCGGAACGCTAAGTGACGCTCTACCTCCGCCGAACCGGCCTCAAACGCATGAATGTGATGCGTCCTGGCCCCTTCTTGGTTATCCTTACGGAAGTACCGGCGGCCGGGGATGCCGTACTCACCCATCACTTCATAACCAAGTGACTCCATCGCCGAACTCTGCCCATCTACTTCAGTAATGTCTCTGACCTCGACTAACAGATCAATGACGGGCTTCGCATATATGTTTGGGATGGCTGTGCTGCCGATGTGGTGGATGGCTACAACATTTTCGCCTAGTGCGGCGGCAACGTGCTTCGCTTCCGCCTCAAATGCGTCTCGCCACTGAGGGTTGTGGGGGACAACTTCTACTTTCCTCATGAATTAAGCACCTCACGAGTAGCTTGTGAACTACCACCCCAACCGATGATCCGAGCAGCCTAACGCCGGGCATCACCCGCCGCGCAACGCAACTTCGATACGGCCAAGCCTCGCGATGAGAAGACCGCTATTCGCGGTCGGGTGCATGCCGTTGTTGAACTAAATCCGCCTGCGGGCGGATAGACAAAAACTTACGGGCGAGCACTGTCGGTTTCGCATTTCCCTTTAAGCAGTCAATAGCCGCAGTATTCCTTCCGGGGAGGACCATGGTGTCTCGTCGAAAAGGCCACCGTTTTTCCCCTCCCCGAAAGGAGCTACCACCATGACTACTACGGTCAGGTCTCCGTTGCGTCAACGGATGCTTGAGGATATGCAATTGCGCGGACTTTCCGCAAGAACTCAGGAAGCGACGCTTACGCGCGGGCCGTCTGGCAACTGACCCAACATTACCAGCGGAACCCGGCGCAACTCGGCGACCAAGAGCTGCGCCAGTACTTTCTCTATCTCACTAACGAAAAGAAGATCGCTCGGCCCACCGCGACCATCGCCCTCTGTGGCATCAAGTTCTTCTACGAACAGACGCTGAAGCAACCCTGGCCCACACTGCGCTTCGTGCGGCCGCCGCGGGAGTGGAAGTTGCCCGTGGTGCTGAGCCGGGATGAGGTACGGCGGATTCTGGCCGCGGTGCGCATTCCGGTTTACCGCGCCTGTCTGACCACGATCTATTGCTGCGGCTTGCGCTTGCTGGAAGGCACCCACCTGCAGGTGCCGGATGTGGACAGTGCCCGCATGCTGTTGCACCTCCATGGCAAAGGCAAGCAAGACCGCTACGTGCCCTTGCCCCAGTCGACGCTGAAACTCTTGCGCGCTTTCTGGTGCACGCATCGCTCACCGCTCTGGTTGTTTCCCGCACCCACGCGCCACGGGCTGGCCCATAGCCTGGCGCACGATGGTGGCCCAGTCACGCGCAGCAGTCTGCAGAGTGCTTTCCGCAGAGCAGTGCAACGTACCGGTAGTGCCAAGCGTGCGCATGTGCACACCTTGCGCCACAGCTACGCCACCCATCTGCTGGAAGCGGGCGTTAACCTGCGCCTGATTCAGGACAACCTGGGCCACCGCAGTCCGCGCACCACGGCCATCTACACCCAGCTGACCCGTGAAGTGCGGGCCACGCAGACTGAGCCGCTCAACCAACTGATGCAAGACCTCTGAGCTTTTTGCCTGGAGGTCTGGCATGTTGGAGGTGGCGGAGATCTTCCGCCGCCACGGTGCGGCCTATCGCGTCCAGTATCCGCTGCTGCCCAGTCAGGAGCGGGCAATGCAGGATATCGAGGCCTGTCGTACGGCGCACTTGGGCGGCCATCTGAAACAGTGTGACCACTGCGACAGGCAGGTCTATGCCTATCACTCCTGCCGCAACCGTCACTGCCCCAAGTGTCATGGTGACCAGACTGAGCGCTGGCTGGCGCAACAACAAACTCGCTTGTTGCCCTGCCCGTATTTTCTGGTCACCTTTACCTTGCCGGCGGAGTTGCGGCCGCTGGCCTTCGCACATCAGAAAAAAGTTTACGGCTTGATGATGCGCTGTGCCGGTGCGGCCTTGCAGAAACTGGCGCTCGATCCGCGCTACGTCGGCGGGCGGCTCGGTTGCCTGGCCGTGCTGCACACCTGGACCAGGGCCATGCTTTATCACCCGCACGTCCATCTGCTGGTAACGGGTGGCGGGCTCTCCGCCGACCGCCAAGAGTGGCTGGCTGGGAAGAACCCGGCCTTCTTAATGCCTGAAGGGGCGTTGGCGGTAATCTTCCGGGCGAAGTTCTGTGCCGCGCTGAAGAGGGCCAGCTTACTAGAACAAGTGCCGCGTCAGGTATGGAAGAAAAACTGGGTGGTCCATGGCCAGGCAGCCGGCCAGGGTCGGCAGGTGCTCAACTATCTGGCCCGCTACATCTTTCGCGTGGCCATCAGTAACAGCCGTTTGGAAAAGATCGAGAATGGTGAAGTCACTTTTCGCTATCGTGACAACCGCAACCAGCAACTGCGCCACGTGACGGTCACCGGCGAAGAGTTTATCCGTCGCTTCCTGCAGCACACGCTGCCGCGCGGTTGCGCCAAGGTACGTTACTACGGCATCTGGAGTCCCACTTGTAGGGAGCAACTGGAGCAGGCCCGCACGCTGCTGAGCACATCGACTACTACCAATGCCGTCGACTCGGCTCCTGACACTCCGCCTACAGAGCAAGCTCTACAGTCGGCGCCCGCTCGCTGTCCCCTCTGCGGCATCGGAGAGTTCCTACTTGTTGAAGTGCTGCCGCCGCAACCCAAGGTGCCCCCATGATGATGATGGTGATACTCGCTCGAGGTTTGGGTAATCGCTCAGCGCCTGCTGCGGTCCTTCTATTAATGCGGCGCCTAGCTATTCCTCTGTCTGGCGCTGCTTTTGTGAGGCCAGGGGAACTGCTTTCCGGTGCTGATGGGGAAAGCCCC
>JBGTLM010000095.1:0-7876 GCA_041744135.1 Pyrinomonadaceae bacterium | reverse complement strand
CAACCGCGCGCCGTTCGACATCGCCGAGGGCGAATCCGAGATCGTCGCGGGCTTCCACGTCGAGTACGCAGGGATGTCGTTCGCGCTCTTCTTCCTCGCCGAGTACATGAACATGATCCTGATCTCGGCGCTCGCCGCCGTGATGTTCCTGGGCGGGTGGCTGTCGCCGTTTCAGGGCGTGCCGATCCTGGAGGGCCTGTTCTCCTTCGTGCCCGGGATCGCGTGGCTGTTCCTCAAGGTCTCGTTTTTCTTGTTCCTGTTCCTGTGGCTACGGGCGACGTTCCCGCGCTATCGTTACGACCAGATCATGCGGCTCGGGTGGAAGGTATTCATCCCCATCACGATCGTCTGGATCGTCGTGGCGGGCCTTCTGGTGATGGGCGGGGTACCGCCCTGGTTCGATCGCTAATTTGATAGATAACTTTGATAGAGATAGGGGCCCATGACCGCACCCGCCCGATACTTCAAGAGCCTCTTGCTGACCGAGCTGTTCAAGGGCCTGAGCCTCACCGGCCGCCGGCTCTTCAGCCGCAAGGTCACGGTCCAGTATCCCGAGGAGAAGACCCCGCAGTCGCCCCGCTTCCGCGGCCACCATGCCCTGCGCCGTTATCCGAACGGCGAGGAACGCTGCATCGCCTGCAAGCTCTGCGAGGCGGTATGCCCGGCCGTTGCCATCACCATCGAGTCGGAGCAGCGCGACGACGGCACCAGGCGCACCACCCGCTACGACATCGATCTCACGAAATGCATCTACTGCGGTTTCTGCGAGGAATCCTGTCCGGTCGACTCCATCGTCGAGACGCGCTTCTTCGAATACCACGGCGAGAAGCGCGGCGACCTCGTGGTTAACAAGGAACAGCTCCTCGCCATGGGGGATCGCTTCGAGAAGGAGATCGCGGAGGACCGGGCCAAGGACGCGATGTATCGTTAGTCGCGCGAAGCGCACGAATGTGGGCCAGCATGCCGGAAGCGGCGGATCAGACAAGAGGGAGACCTCAGGGTCCCGGTTAGCGTGCGGTGCCTGTCGTCATTGAACCGCTCGTTACTGCGGGTACCATCGGGTACAGTTCAACAGATTGCGGCGCAATTATCATGGCACAGGCTGGGTTAAGCGAAAGCGCCCTCAAGAAACTCTTCAAAGAAGCACTTACTGAAACGCTTCAGGAGCAGCGTGAATTGCTGCACGACGTGTTTGCCGAGGTGCTGGAAGACATAGCGCTCGCGGAAGCTATACGGAAAGGGCAGCAAACGGAGCAAGTGGCACGCGAGGACATTTTCAGGTCTCTTGACGGCCCTTGTTGAAGAAGGCGTGGTGTGCTCAGGTTGCCGAATGTAATGAGGTGCCGATATGCAGCGACAATTTAGGCTGGAGTATTGGGTCGACGATGATTGGTACGTTGGAAAGCTAAAAGAAGTACCTGGTGTCTTTAGTCAGGGGGAAACGCTTGCCGAGCTGGAAGACAATATAAAGGATGCTTATGCGCTTGTGATGGGGGATGAAGGTGCAAGCCTACATCCAGTGCGTTAAGTCCGCGTAGGATGCGGTGAATGCAATGAACCGCATCGATAGGGACTGATGCCGCTTACTGCATTCTATGCGGGCTCATGGTGAGGTGCGTTTTTGCATTTAGAGGTGTTTCCCATGTCGATTCATCAGACGGTTACCTTTCAAGAGGCCCTGGACATCGTCGAGTCACTACCCGAAGACGAACAGGAAACCTTGGTCGCCATAGTTCGGCACAGGCTCATAGAACACACGAGAGACATGCTTTCCAAGCGTATCGAGGAAGCGCGAGAGCGGCTTAGCCGGGGAGAGGTGCGCCGCGGCACGGTCGATGACCTGATGAAAGAGCTGTCCGATGAGAACGCTCATCTGGGATAACTCTTTTCTGAGGGCATTCAGGCGAACGACAAAGAAGCATCCGCAACTACGGCACGAAATCGAACGGACCTTGCGACTATTGGCGGAGGATCCGTTTGCGGCCCATTTGGCGACGCACAAGCTCAAGGGAAAACTGGCGGGCTCATGGGCCTGTAGCGTTGGCTATGATCTGCGTGTCGTTTTTGCTTTCGTCGATAGCGGCAGTGGGAAAGAGGAGGAGATTCTGCTCATAGAGATCGGAACCCACGATGAAGTATATTGAGAACGACGATACCGCACCAGGAGATGAAAGGGCGTTCACCCCTTCGGAAGTCGATGACTTGAGTCACGAGATCGAACAGGTCCGGAACAACCCAGAGCTTCTGGCGTTTTTAGCGGAGCGCTCTCGAGAGAAAGAGACCTTCAGCCTGGATGACGTCAAGCGAAAGCTCGGGTTATAGCGTCTGCTGAGATGGAACAGCTCGTCTTCTATTTCTTCGCCGCGATCCTGGTCGGCTCGGGAACGCTCGTCATCACCGTCAAGAACCCGGTGCACGCCGCGCTCTTCCTCGTGCTCGCCTTCTTCGCGAGCGCCGGGGTGTGGCTGCTCCTGGAGGCGGAGTTCCTGGCCATCACACTGGTTCTGGTCTATGTCGGCGCGGTGATGGTGCTGTTCCTGTTCGTGGTCATGATGCTCGACATCAACCTGACCCCCTTGCGCGAGGGTTTCGCCCGGTTCCTGCCGGTCGGCGGGGCCGTGGCGTTCCTCATGATCACCGCGATGGTCCTGGCGGTCGGCCCGCGCTACTTCGGCGCCGACCGGGTGGCCAAGGCCGTCCAGCACCCCGCGGGCTACAGCAATACCCGCGAGCTCGGACGGGTCCTCTACACCAATTACCTCTATCCCTTCGAGATCGCGGCCGTGATCCTCCTCGTCGCCATCGTGGCTGCCATCACCCTCACCCTGCGGCCGAAACGCCGGAGCAAGGCACAGAAGCCGGAGGAGCAGGTGGCCGTGCGGCGCGCCGATCGGGTGCGTCTCGTGAAGATGGCGCCGGATGAGCGGCAATGAGGTAACGTGACACCGGGATGTCTCGGCGACATGGAGGCCCAATGAAAGAACCCTATACCGCCGTCATCAAGCACTCAGGCGCCTGGTGGATCGGCTGGATCGAAGAAGTCGCGGGGGTGAATTGCCAGGAGGGGACTAGGAAAGAACTATTGGAAACGCTACGGACAACGCTCCGAGAGACGTTGTCCAAGCGCGCCAGGACCGATCGCTCTTCGTCGCGGGTGAACACGATCGGTCGCCTGGCCGGCTTCCTGGCACGCTGGACACCCACAAGCAGGCCGAGTCCTTTTCTCAATATTTGCCCGTAGAGCAACGCCATGGTGTTCGCCGCGTGGTTCCGTGTGGACGACGCGACGTTGCTGTTGACCGCGAGAGCGGTCAGAAACGCCTCCCCCGCCACCGCCCCCCGCTCCTCGGGATGCTGCTTCCCGCGGAACGTGATGAACCGGGATTACATGGATGTAATGCTTTGGGGAGGTACAGGATGAACCGCCGGATCCAATCGACGTATCCCCGCTCGGTCCGGATGCTGAAGCGCAGCCGCCGAATGATGTCGCGGACCTGATCGAGCAGCCTGGGTTGGCTCCGAGCCGGGGCTGGGTTCTGAGGCCTGTCCATGCCGTGTTTCCTTACGGTAGGGCCCGCGCCCCTTGTACCAATCTCTCGCGTCGTCAAGGCCTTGTGAGCCTCACTGCCGCCCCCGCCGCGCTATAACACGGCGCCGACGCGGCCCCCCTCAACCCCCTGCGGTCCCACAGCCCATCCGGGGCAAGAGCAGGACGAAACAGGTGCTAAGTACTTGATGCGGCGTGTGCTAAACTTCTTACGTGAGCCCGCGTGAGCCCGCCGCCGTCTTGTAACACGAGGGATCGGCCGCCCATTTCATGTTGGAGCGCACAGACAATGAACGAACTCGCAATCGCCGTCGGCGTGATTCTCTTCCCTGGCCTTATTACGTGTGTCATTTGCGACAAGATCACTGTTCACTCACCCAACTGGAGCTCATTCAAGTACAGCGTCTACTCGTTCATTTTCGGTGTGCTTTGTTACATCTCCTTGCAGTTGCTCACATATCTTTGGGCGTGCGTCGCAATGTCCGTGTTCCCATCCTTGGTTCCCGCTTCAGCGACCCTTGATGTTTGGACGATTGCGACAACACAAAAGGTCTTTATTGATCCCTCCGAGATCTTTTGGGCTACCGTACTCGCTCCGGTCGTAGCAGCATTGGCAGCATTCACGGTAAACCACAAGATCATCAATAGAATCGCACAGAAATTCCGAATATCGAGCAAGTATGGCGATGAGAATCTCTTCTCGTTCTTCCTCAACGCCGCCGAGGTTGACTGGATATATGTGCGCGATATCGAGCACAAACTGACCTATCAAGGCCGTGTCGTATCGTTCTCTGAATCCGATGACATGCAAGAACTCGTCATGTCACAGGTCACGGTGTTTGAGTATGAATCATCTCAGGAGTTCTACTCTATCCCGCTGCTTTATCTTTCAAAGCCAAAGGGAAACTTTATTATCGAGGCTGTCCCACTCGAACTGCTGGAGAAGGCAAATGGAGAAGAAACCAATCAATGAAGGCCAGACACGTGATCGAGTTAAGGGTGGTATGGTCAAGGCGCCGCCATTGAAAAACGTCAAGCCATCCGCACCGCCTCCGGCGCCCCAGAAACCAAGCCCGCGTAGTGGCCAGCGTAGACGATAATGTGGTGGCGTGTCATTCGGCGGAACACCCCTGCGGGGCTTCCGCCCCACGCGGGCTAAACTTCTTACGTGAGCGGGCCGCCGCCTTGTAACACGAGGGATCGGCCGCCCATTTCATGTTAGGTCGTGGAAGTAAGCAAAGAAAGTAATGAATCAATGTACCAATCGACAATGAATAAAATCGGGAAAGGCTTTTATTCCGACGAATCGCGCCTAACATTGGTTGGAGCGGAGTCGCTTTCACAGGCAAGGTGGCTGGTAGTGAGCGTGGCGGATCCCCTGACCTCCACCAAAGAAGTTACCGTATGATGATCAAACGAATCGGAGAGAAGATTGGGAGAAACAATAGTTGTCCATGCGGAAGTGGCAAGAAGCACAAGAAATGCTGCCTGCGCGGGCCACTGAACTCGATGTCTGCTCCGCTAACTGACGAACAGACCCGTTTCGACGAACTCGTCACCGGTGGAAGACATGAGCGAGTCCGCTCAATGCTGGAAGTCGTGCAGGTTGTTTCCAATGGAAGCCGACAAAGTCAAGCTTGGAACCCTGCCGATGATTTCGGCAATATTGCCAGATTAGATGCCTTGCGTATCGAGATTACGCTTAATGAAATCGCGATACGCGCGTCTGAGGTTTTAAGTTCGTGCCCACATAGCCGACAATATTGGTTTCAGTTGCTTCGACGACTCGCTCCTTTGCTATGGGAAGAACTTCAGAGTATCTCCAAGTTTGAAGGGAGTCCAGACTGGTTTGCCGAGGTGACAAAAGGGTCGGGGCATCTTGTTCTAACCTGTTCGTCAGACGGTGACCCGTGGGAATGGATAGAAGAAGGCGGCATACGCGGAATCGACTTTCGCGGGCTTTCAGGTCAGGAGTTATTAGTAGCAGCACAGGTATTCTCTTTGGCTCAACTCCGCTACGAAGCCCAAGTGCGGTTCCGATTCGCATGTAAGGGCTTTCGTGCTTTTGCGAAAGTGAATGAAGACGATGCCCTAACTACACAGGACACGGATTCAATCAAACGATACGAGGAACGCCGATCACGGTACGACACCCTCACCGGCAGTGCAGGTTTGTGGTGTGATCCTGTAGAAATAGTGGTCGTTCGAAAAGACCTTTGCCAATGGATTGGGCTGGGGACTGCGATACGCAATAATTTTGTGCTCCGATCCCAAAATCCGCCTATGGAAATTCCCCTTCAGCATTTGCTCTTGCCATTCTTTGAGATAACTGCTTCTTCACACAAACAGGCAATAGTGATGAACGAATCTGGAGCTGCGGCATCGTTAGTTCCGTATGACCGTCTCATTGAGCATCCAGATTTGCGATCAGCCTTTGAGTCGGCATTCGGATTTGAATCGGAACAGATAGTTGCTTTCCTCTACTCGGTTTTTCGGTTGATCTACACGTTTCTTCGTTTTCCTCGGTTGGATTATGGAGACGACAAAATGATTGAGTTGATCTGGACGGATGAACCTGCCTCACTGCGGGAGAAAGTACTTCATCACTGGCGAGACGTTGGTGCGATGGGATTTTTGCGATCCAATAAGGCAGACTGGATCGAGCGTTTACAGATCGAATCGGCCATCATTCATGATTCCGATGATAGCGTGCCTGCATTGGACAAGAAGAAGATCGAAGAGCTTGTCGACAAGTTTACATGGAAAGCCGGAATGCCGCTCAACGGCAACACTCCTATGGTCTTCATGGAGGTTTCTTCCCATACACTGATACTGGACGGATTCTCGACAGGTGATTTTCTAAGACACGTCTTGCTTGCAGTGAACATTGTCTCGAAAGATAAATCTAGCCTGATGCATGGCCGAGACCTAACGGGAACATGGCTGGAAACACAGGCGGCAGTCTATTTCACACGCGAGCTAGGTTTGACTTCAAGCAATGTAATTCGAGGAAAAGTGGTACAGAAGACGCGCGAAATTGACATTGCATTCGTGTTTAATAGGACGTTATTCGTAATCGACTGCAAAGCAATGGCTCAGGATGCCGCCTTCATGGAAGGGCAACATCAGCGAATCCGGAATCGCCATTCCGAAATACGAAAGGAACTTAATGAAAAGAACCTTCAACGGCTTGATTTAATTGCCCAGGGGCTTGTGAGGGACGCTATTGCCCCGGAATCGTTTGACCGGGCCTATGGTTTAGTCTGCACGTCCGCTGCCGAATACTTACCACTTGAGGACGACGCGTTCTGGTCGAACGGTGTGCCCTTGGTAGGACCACCGGAAGAGTTGTTGGACTCCATTCGCGTTCTATCGAAGCAAGGAGCATAATAGGAGCACAAGAAGGCTTGCTTCCACTCTTCAGGATGACACTCAACACACGTGTAACAAACGGTTGGACCCGGACGCGCGAATCGAATGTCTCATGACTTTGCCAGTGTGGTTCGCGCGCCCAGTTAATCGGGGCGTTAGGCACAATCAGGCAACGCAAACACGAGAGAAGCGAAGGACGAAACAATATAAAGTTAGTTAGCCTGCGACAAAGATATAAACCCGAAAAGCGTCTCATGATCTCGTAAAGAGCTTGATCGCGAAACACAATGAAAGAGAGCTCGCGTAGGGCGGAAGCACCGCAGGGGTGTTCCGCCGAATGAATGAAAGGTGATAAGGCTCACCGATGCCGGATTATCGCCGTTACCGTGTGCCGGGAGGCACTTACTTTTTCACCGTCAATCTATTAGAGCCCCGGGCTGACTTGTTGGTGCGGCATATCGAACGGTTGCGGGAGGCAGTAAAGTGCACGCGAGCCGATCGACCGTTCCATATCGATGCCTGGGTCGTGCTTCCCGATCACATGCATTGCGTGATTACCCTACCACCTGGCGATGACGACTTTTCCAATCGCATTAAGGCAATGAAAATTCGCTTTGTACAGGCGCTGCCGCCAACGGAGGGGCGTTCATCGGTACGAATGGCGAAGGGTGAACGTGGCGTCTGGCAACGACGTTTTTGGGAGCATGTTATTCGGGACGATGGAGATTATGCGCGCCATATGGACTACGTGCACTTCAACCCGGTCAAACATGGCCACGTGTCGGTGGTTGCGCACTGGCCCATTCGACCTTTCATCGCTGGGTGAAGGCAGGTACCTATCAACGCGATTGGGGTGGCGAGGGTGCGTTGGATGTTGCTGCCGGCGAGCGTAGCCTATAATGTGGTGACGTGTCATTCGGCGGAACACCCCTGCGGGGCTTCCGCCCTACGCGGGCT
>JBGTLM010000094.1:0-10419 GCA_041744135.1 Pyrinomonadaceae bacterium | reverse complement strand
ACGCATGTTTCGCCAGTATGTAAACCAGGGTGAGGTGAACCCCTGCATCATTGTTGACGACATCATTCGCAGTGGACATGCTATTGAAGAGACTGCGGCGCTCGTTAAAGAGTTGGGCGCGGCGGTGATTGGCTGCGGTGCCATCGTGCGCTTTACGTCCGCGCCTAGTGAATTCGAAGGTTTCCCCATCAAATCGCTGGTGGAATTCGACGCTCACATGTACGACGATGGCGAAGCTTGTGGCGATTGCAAGAAGGACGCGCCCATTGAGCACGTCCGGTTCTAAAAGCAAGAGCTAGTAGCAGAAAGCTCAGGGCAGAAAACAGAAAGCAGAAAAACGGAAAGCATAGCGCTTTCTAATGAAGTACAACCTCTCAAAAAGGAGCCTCACATGCCACGTGGATATCGAGACCTCAAAGTCTTCCAACTTTCCTATAAACTGGCGATGGAAATATTCCATCTCTCTAAAGCTTTTCCCAGAGAGGAACTACTCGCTGACTGATCAGATACGACGTTTGTCACGAAGCGTCGCCGCAAACTCGCGGAGGGGTTCGAAAACGTCGGTACCCGACTTTCTGGCCCTAGATCTCATGACGATTGGCCAGCGCCTTATCCATTGTCACTTCGTCGACGTATTCCATATCGCCGCCCACAGGCATTCCCATCGCAATGCGGGTTACCCGCAAGCCCAACGGCTTCAGAAGACGGCTGATGTAGTTTGCTGTGGCTTCACCCTCAGTGTTGGGATTAGTCGCCAGAATCACTTCGCGCACCTCCACCCCCCCGTTGTTCTCCGGCTTGAAGCGCGGCAGTAGATTTGCCAGATGCAGCTCGTTTGGACCTATGTGGCGCATGGGTGACAGACTGCCGTGCAGCACGTGATAAAGACCCTTGAAGCTGCGCGTCTTTTCCACTGCGACCAGACTGTGAGGTTCTTCAACCACGCAAATAACAGAGTGGTCCCGCGACGTAGACTCGCAGAAACGGCAGGGATCGATCTCGGTAAGGTTATTGCAGACAGAGCAGAGAATAATTCGCTGCTTGACGTCGCGCAGCGCCGCTATGAGCCGCTCAACATCGGTCTCAGGTGTGCGCATGATATAGAACGCGAGTCGTTGAGCAGACTTATGTCCGATGCTGGGCAGTCGTTTCAATTCGTCGATTAGCTTAATGACGGGTTCGGCGTACTCTAACATTGCCTTAACATTTCCAATTGCCGATGCCAAGTGCCAATTTAAGATCCTTCAACAATCGTTTGTCACCCCTGGGGAAAGTCAATTTGTTCTCGCGATAGGCGATAACAAAATCCCCAATCGGCAATGGGAAGGCGGTCATCCCAGCAGACCTCCCAGCCCTGGTGGCAGCATCCCACCAAGCTTCCCCTTCATCGCTTCATCGACTTTTCGGTTGGCTTCGTTGAGGGCCGCCACGATCATGTCCTGCAGCATCTCTACGTCACCTTCCTTGACCGCTTCAGGATCAATTTTCAACGAAACAATCTCGTGGTTGCCCTTCATTTGAACAGTAACAACGCCACCGCCTGCCGAAGCTTCAGCGCGCATCTCTTCCATCTCTTTAGACATCTTCTCCTGCATTGATTGCGCCTGCTTCATCATCTGTTGAATATTGAATCCACCAGGAAATTTCATTGATAGCACCTCTCCATGGAATCGGTTTTTACTGGTATTACTGCTTGAAAACCATCGTAGCCTCCCTTCAGAGCGAATGCAACGAGAGGTTAACGTGCTCCTTGACAGGAATGGTGCGCGAAAAACTTCTTGTGAATCTTGATGATCCTGTTTAGTGTGGCCTCTCGCAACAGCGCCAGCGCCGCAGCAGTAAAACTTTAAAGCAACCGATTTAGCCGCGGATTCACGCGGATGAACGCGGATATGAACAGCAGCAAGCAAGCAATTGGTAAGGCCTTTTTCAGATCCGCGTTTATCCGCGCAAATTCGTGGCTAAATTAAACCAGAGGCACTGGTGAAGATGAGTTCCATCAACGCAGGCGAAGAAATTGAAGGCAGTCTTAAAACGGAGATCAAGCTCTACTACGATCTTCATCTTCCGGAACCCCAGCCTGCTCCATTGCTGATTGCTTTGCATGGCTACGGAGCCAGCAAACGTCAGATTATGCGGGAGGCGCGGCAAATGGCCCCCGCAAATTTTGCTATCGCGGCGCTGCAAGGATTTCATCAGCACTTGAGGGAACCAAAGGAGCCAGGCGGACCGCTGCGGTTTGGCTTCGGCTGGCTTACAAACTACCGTCCGGAAGAATCGGTCTCCTTACATCACAAAGCGTTAGTCGACTTGAGTGACACACTGGTCAACGAGGGTGTTGTGGATCCGCAGCGGGTTTTTCTCTTGGGATTCTCGCAAGCGTGCGGGCTGAATTACCGCTTTGTTTTCACACATACTGACCTCCTGCGCGGTGTTATTGGCATCTGTGGCGGAATGCCGGGCGATTGGGACGCGAGCGAGGTCTACAAACCAACTGAGGCCTCGGTATTTCATCTTACCGGAACACGCGACGAGTTTTATCCGCCCGAACGCGTCGCTGATTACGCCGAGCGCCTGCGGCTCCGGGCAGGGAATGTGGTGGCCAAAAGTTATGACGCTGGTCACGAGATTGTCCCGGCGATGAGGCAAGCCGTACATGAATGGCTGGAGAGCCAGGCTAATGGATAGTTCAAGGACTCGTCATAGCTTCTGCGCCGGCGCGCCTTGGTTCATCCTGTTAATTTCTGCGAACTGTAAACGGCTCCCAGCGGAGCCTCAATCATTCAACTGAGGACCCGGAAATGCGACGACTGTCTGTCTACCTGTTGCTGTTTACTGCTGCCATTTTTGCACTCCCAGTTCACGATGCAGTTCATGCCCAGACGAAATCAAAACGTGATGCCATAACCATTGCCGCGGTGGGCGCCGTGCTTGACGAACAGAGGGACGCCTGGAATCGAGGCGACATTGAAGGCTATATGGATGGCTACGCTCGCTCGGCTGAAATCACGTTTGTTTCCGGCGATACCATCACGCGCGGTTGGCAGACCGTGCATGATCGCTTCAAGAAAAATTACGACTCGCGTGAGAGGATGGGGACACTAACGTTTTCGGATCTCGAAACAAGAGTCCTGAGCAGTGATGCAGCAGTTACGATTGGGCGGTGGCATTTGCAGCGAGCAAACGATCAGCCTCACGGACGGTTTACGTTGGTCTTTCGCCGCACCAGGCAAAGCTGGCGAATAATTCACGACCATACGTCGAGCGCTCCGTGAGTTTTCCATAAACGGCAGCTTCATAAACCGCGGGCCTGGCCACCTGTCCAGGTCCTTCGGAGAGAGAGAACTAACTATGCGAAAACAATTGCCAATCCTAGCAGTCACCGTGTTACTCGCATTGCTCTATCCACTCGAAAGCGTGGGCGCGCAGAATCCAGCATCACGAGAACCTTTCGGAATCGAGCGTTATTTGAACATTCGCAGTGCCACTTCTCCCGCGCTTTCACCTACAGGTGATCGGATCGCCTTTCTGACGAACATCAGCGGCACGCCTCAACTCTGGATGGTTAGCGCGCAGGGTGGGTGGCCGGACCAGATGACTTTCTTTCCTGACCGCGTTGATTTCATTTCGTGGTCTCCAGACGGCTCTGGGCTAATCTTTGGAAAGTCTATCGGAGGAGATGAGAACGCCCAGCTCTATTGGATGGCCCCCGACGGGTCTCAGATTCGCGCGCTGACGGCGGAACCCAAAGTTCGCCATGACTTTGGCGGTTGGGCGCACGACGGTAAAAAGATATCGTATGCCTCGAACCATCGCAACAGGGACTTCTTCGACATCTACGTGATGGATGTCGCTACCGGCAGTTCGCAGTTAGTCTATCAACAGGACGGATCGAATGCGCCGGTAGCGTGGTCGGTCGATGGACGCAAGCTGGTGGTCTCTCATGCTAATGAACAGTTGAGTCTTGACAACGATCTCTATCTCATTGACATCGCCTCCAAAACCGCAACTCACCTTACACCGCACGAAGGCGCCACGCAGTATAGCGATGCGCGCTTTATGCCCGATGGCCACTCGCTTTTGTTCACCACCGATGACAAACGGGAGTTTCAATCGCTTGCGCAGATGGATTTGGCCACCAGGCGAGTCGACATTCTTGACAACACGCAGTGGGATGTTGCGGGAATCGAAGTTTCCGACAACGGCGGCATGCTTGCCTACACGCTCAACCGCGAGGGCTTCAGTGAGTTGTATGTGCGGCGACTAAACACTGACGGCAAGCCTTTGATTACGGCTCTGGGTCCAAAGGGGATGCCGGTTAAGCTTCCCGGTAAAGGTGTTGTGGGCGGACTCAGCTTTTCCCGGGACGGACGCAAGCTCGCGCTCGTTTTTAATGCAGCCCGGTTCAATGCCGATGTGTGGATATACGATTTGCAAACACAAACTCTGAAACAGGTGACCCAAAGCTCGCGCGCGGGCATTCCTCAATCATCCTTCGTCGAACCAGAGTTGATTCAGTACAAGACTTTTGATGAACGGATGATTCCGGCGTGGTATTACCGGCCACGGAATCCAACAGCAAACGTTCCACTTCCGGTAATCGTTAGTGTACATGGAGGCCCCGAAGGCCAGGCATTTCCTACCTTCAGCGCAGTCGATCAGTATTTCCTGGCGCGGGGTTACGCGATACTGGTTCCCAATGTCCGCGGCTCTACAGGTTATGGGAAGACCTACACGCACCTCGACGATGTTCAGAAACGCGAAGACTCAGTGAAGGATCTCGCGGCTGCAGTTGATTGGCTGAAATCGCGCGGCGGCGCCGATCCGAAACGCATCGCAGTCATGGGCGGCTCTTATGGCGGCTACATGGTGCTCGCGGCCATCACCTTGTACCCGGAAATCTGGTCTTCAGCAGTTGAGCTCTTCGGGATTGCGAATTTTGAAACCAATCTCAAGCGCACCTCTGGCTACCGCCGGAAGTTACGCGAGCGCGAGTATGGAACGCTGGAAAAGGATCTGGAATTTCTCCGCTCAATCTCACCCATCTACAAAGTCGATCGCATCCGCGCCCCACTTTTTGTCTTGCAGGGGAAGAACGACCCGCGTGTGCCCTACACCGAATCGGAGCAGATCGTGAAAGCTCTTCGCGATCGTAACCGGCCGGTTGAATACATTCTCTTCGAGGATGAGGGCCACGGCTTTGTAAAACTCAATAACCGCCTTTTCATGTATCCGAAGATTGTCGAATTTCTCGAAAAGTATATGAAGTAGTTCGGGGCCCAACGTATCCAACGAACGTCAAGAACTCAGTCTATCGTGCTGGTCGATTATCTTCGTCGATTGACAAATGCGATCCACGAAAATACACGAACCAACACGAAATCTTGTTGGTGTCATTTTCGTGTGATTACCTGGATCGAGTATTGATTTAAGTTTGGCTGGGAGAGCCGCGCCGCTCAAGTCACTAATCGAACGTTCGCAGCAGAGATTGGACCTTGGACATCGGACGTATTTGGGATGCTCGCCGTAATCAACTGCAAACAACTCCTTACTCTCGCCGGTCCGCAACGTCCGCGCGTAGGCGCGGAGATGCGCGAGCTTTCGATCATCTCCGAGGGCGCTATGCTGGTGCTCAACGAGCGGATTGAGAAGGTCGGAACGCGAGAGCAGGTTGAACCGTTTATTGGCGCCAGGTGCACAGTGGTGGATGCGGGAGGCCGTATTGTCCTGCCGGGCTTTGTCGATGCGCACACTCACTCGGTCTTCGCGGGCACGAGGGCCAATGAATTCGAGGAACGTGCCGAGGGCGAGTCTTATCAAGAGATAGCCGCGCGCGGTGGTGGCATTAAGTCGACTGTGAAAGCCACTCAGGCGGCCACCCTGGATGAATTAGTGCAAGCGGGAAGGCGATACGCGGAGTGGTTCCTCCGATCTGGAACCACCACGATCGAGGCCAAGTCGGGTTACGGTCTGTCTGTCGAAGATGAAATAAAGTTGCTCCGGGCCATCAAGAGGTTAGGCCAGGAGACGCCGTTGCGTTACGTTCCAACCTTCCTGGGTGCTCACGATATCCCATCCGAGTATTTGAATCGACGTGATGAGTATGTCTCCCTTCTCGTCGAGGAGATGTTGCCGCGCGTTGCGCAGCAAAAACTCGCTGAGTACTGCGACGTCTTCTGTGAAGCGAAGGTCTTCTCGACCGACGAGTCCCGAGCGATACTCTCCGCAGCCCGCAGCCATGGATTGCAACTTCGTATTCACGCAGATCAGCTATCGCTCTCCGGAGGAGCGAAGCTGGCAGCCGAGCTTAATACTGTTACCGCCGATCATCTCGAGCATGTTGACGCTGAGGGTATTGCTGCACTCAAGTCTGCTGGAGTGCAGCCAGTGCTGTTGCCAGGCTCAGTCTATGGGCTTGGTTCGAATCGTTACCCGCCGGCACGTGAAATGATTGATGCGGGACTGGCCGTGGTGTTGGCAACTGACTTTAATCCGGGCTCTTCCCCTACTCCATCAATGCCGACGGTACTTTCGTTAGCCGCAACTCACATGAAGATGACGCCCGCGGAATCAGTCACGGCGGCGACAATTAATGCGGCGTGCAGTCTGGCTCGGGTAGCGGAACTAGGATCGCTGGAGCAAAGGAAAGTGGCCGATTTCGTGATTCATGATTGCGACGACTATCGCGAACTCGCTTACTTCTTCGGGATTGAGCATGCGTGGAAGGTTTATACCATGGGGCGCCTGGCATTTAGCCGGTCTTAGCCGCTTCTTTTCACCAGCTTAAAAAGTATTGACGCCTGCTCTGACCTATCTTATTATCCTCCCAACACTGGAAAGGAGGTGATCAAAATATATGAGTTCTAATCACAGTGAGGTGGCTGCGGCCTGACCTCTGAACTTTAATCATAGATTGTTAGGATTACGGTTCAGTCGTCTCACTGCTTGGTGCTCCTCCTTTCTGGAAGAAGCACACAGTTAGTCCACAGGCCAATCCGAACAGTTCACCGGAAGCCGTCCGCGATTTAGCTCGTGGGCGGCTTCTTCCGTGCCGGGGTCCCCAGGTGTGCAGCCGGCTTGGGGTGGTGGATATCACTCTCGGGCGCTGAACCGAAACTATTTTGTAGGTGTTGGCGAAGGGGTCGCCATCGAGGGACTTTCCTCGGATGGCAGCATCCGTGAAGGATCCTGCTTATCGGGGGACGTGTGCAGATGAACGGCCTTCCAGTCTCTGCCCAGGCGCTTGAATGCCAGGGTCATTCTTCCGGTCGCGGTTTCCGGGACGTCTTTGTAGGTTTGTGATTGGGTCCAAAGACAGGTGATGAGAGCGCCATCGCGGCCGAGCATTGTGACTGCGAGATCACGGACTTCCAGTTTCACCTCCTTGAGGTCTGGATAGGAGCTCTCGCGATTCTTGCGCATTTGTTCCCAGCCCTTCGTTACCGTTCCATTGTTGTTGAAGAGCATCAGGCTGGGCGAAGTCCAATAGACGCCGCTCACCACCTTGACGTCTGCTGTGCGGATTCCATTGAGCAGTCTTTCAAAGGCTGCCAGCACAGTGTCGGCGCCGGGGGCCTGAGCAATAACGACTCTCGGCTTGGCGGGAGAGGTTCGAGCTGCCGGCGGAGTTGTTGCGGGCTGCTGAGTATCAGTCGCCTTGGGTGGAGCAGCCGATCTGTTTGTATTCGTCCCGGTCGAGCGCGGCCGCCCAGTAGATGGCGAGTTTGTATTCTGGGCTACGGCAGTAGCGGTCATGAAAGCCAACAAACTAACTAGGACCAGTTGTCTAAGCATGATATTTCCTCCAGGTAGGTAACGAGGTCATTTTTCATGTTTCCCTGCGAGTAAGATTGTTGAGACACGATCCAATCCCGTAGGGACGGACTATTTATAGACCTGTGGCCCGAAGATATAGCCCAGCTCCAGAGGAGCGAAAACGTTCTTACCGATGTAGACGGAAGCGATGCATTACGCTCCGCTGGAGCTTTGAAGTTCATTTGGTAGTAACGGTCTATAAACATCGGGTCCCTATGGGACGGGGCAAGACGCTTGCCATTGGTTGCCAGAACTTAGCGTCAGCCCCACATTTCAGAATACAAAGCTTCGCCTCGGTCAAACATTCCCCGGCGCATTCATCAGGCAAACCAGGGCACCCCGCTCCGCAACCTCGTCGCCGAGCGGTCTTTCCCAAGAACCGCGAAGACCTCAAACATCGAAGGACCCACTGCCTGTCCAGTTAACATTGTCCGCGAACCGTTGATCAGCAGGCCTGCCTTGACACCTTGCTCTTCAGCAAACAGTCGCAGTGCCGCCTCCGAGGTTTCGGCTGTGAAAGGGTCAATCTCCTCCAGTCGATCAGCTAAGGCCGGCAAGAGTTGCTTGAGAAGTGGCTGCTTCTTCAAGTTTTTGTTTACGGCCGTATCTTCGAAATCAAAGTCGTCCGAAAAATAAGCCCGACCCTGAGACGAAAAGTCCTTGAGCGTGTGAAAGCGTTGACGTATCAAGTCCACCGTTTTCGCAAACCACTCGCCCTCGTCGTCTTCGTATTCCTCGCGCCAGAGCTTATTTGCGCGGAGTTCAGCTTTCACCATCGGTAGTAATTCTTCCAGCGACATTGTGCGAATGTATTCCGCGTTCATCCACAGTGCTTTGTCGTCAGTCCAGCGCTTCGGATTGTTCGCATCGAAATTAAAAATTGCGTTGTTGCGGTGAATACGCTCAAGTGAGAAGTTGTCGATCAGTTCCCTTAATGACATTAATTCGCCAACACGTGGGTCCACTGGAATCTCATCGTTGCCCAGCGTCGAATCTGCCGCGAATTGAACACCTGAGGGTGCCCAGCCAATTAGAGCGAGAAAATTGCGAAAGGCAGCGGGAAGAAAACCCGCGTCGCGGTAGGTCGTCAGCGAAACGATTTCGCCGTGAATTCGTTTCGACAACTTCTTTCCACCGGGTGCCAGGATGAGCGGGAGATGCGCAAAGCGCGGAACGCGTGCTCCGAGCGCCTCGTAGATAAGAATTTGCTTGTGCGTATTCGTGAGATGGTCTTGCCCACGGATGACGTCGGTAATGCCCATCTCGATGTCGTCGATGACAACCGACAGGTTATACAGGGGATGTCCGTCGGATCGCAGCAACACCAGATCTTCAATCTCGGAGTAATCGCGTTCCTGAGATCCATAAACGATGTCTTCGAAGTGCGTTTTGCCTTCGCGCGGAATTTTCAATCGCACCGCAAAAGGCTCGCCAGATGCCGCGCGCTGGTCAGACTCTTCCCTTGATAAGTCACGGTAGGGATTGCTGCGCGAGTCAAAACCTTCCGAAGCATGCGCGCGCGCACGGTCAGCGACGCCCTGCTTTACAGTCGCATCGTCACGCTCTCGCCTGGGCGTGAAATCTCGATAAGCCTTTCCTTCTGCGCCGAGCTTGTTCGCAACGGCTCGATGCTTGTCCGCGTTCGCTGACTGAAAAACCATCTCTTCGTCAAAAGCGAGTCCGAGCCATTCGAGACCTTCGATAATGGATTTCGTAGACTCTTCAGTTGAGCGCTGGAGGTCGGTGTCTTCAATCCGGAGCAGAAACTTGCCGCCAGTCTTCTGCGCATAAAGCCAGTTGAAGAGTGCTGAGCGAGCGGCGCCGATGTGTAGATAGCCAGTTGGTGATGGAGCGAAACGTACGCGAACGGTCATAAGAATCTGTAGTCCGTGATGAGTGGTTGGTGGTCTTCGAACCGCTTAGCAGCAATTAGAGACTACTCGCCTGGGCAATAAAAATAGTCAGTAGTGTAGTCCGCAGTTCAGTTCGAAACTACTGACTACTGACCACTGACTACTGACTACCAATTTTTATGGCGGAGATGACAGGATTCGAACCTGTGAAGGGCTTTTGACCCTTAACGGTTTAGCAAACCGCCGCCTTCAGCCACTCGGCCACATCTCCGTGCCGGACCAGGGCGAAAACTCATTCTAGTCTGCAGCATCAGATTGTCAAGATGACGAATTGCCTCATAAAAAATCTACTTGAAACTGAATCGTTGCCTCAAATAAGAAATCTACTCGAAATGAGAGAGATTAGCCCCGCAGCAGTGAAGCTAAGAAGCGGGGTAGAAAATGAGGCTAACAATGAAGGAGGAAACGAATTGCGGAAGCGACTGCCGGACGTTACCGCAAGGTTGGGAAGAAGGAGAAGGGAGTAATTCTTACTGAGTTTGGGGAGTTGACGGGGTTTGCGCGCAGCTATGCGGCCATGGTGCTGCGGAATCAGGGGCAGGTAGTGTGGGTGAGTCGCAAGCTCCGGGTGCGCGGTGATGTGGGCAAGAAACTACCGCGGCGCGGGCGCGGGGCCACTTACGATGAGCCGGTGGTGAAAGTCTTGGTGCAGGTGTGGCGCATCATGGACTACATTTGCGGCAAACGGCTG
>JBGTLM010000093.1:0-21868 GCA_041744135.1 Pyrinomonadaceae bacterium | reverse complement strand
CTGCTTGTGGTTCTCTATTGCCCGTCCCAGGCGACGCCAGTCGAGTGCTTCGAAATCGTCGACAAAGATACAGCAGTTTGGGTTCCCCATCTGGAGCGCTGTTACGTTTAGTAGATGTCCGTCTACCGCCAGCGGATAGTCTATGACTTTCTTTAATGGCCGGTCCGTGAGCATCGGAATCGAGTCACTGTGGAATCCTGGCTGACCCAACTCTGAATCAAAAACGTACTTGCCCTGACCGGCTTGAGCTACCAAGAAGTATCGTTTGATTCCGGAACGAGTGCTCAGGCGAAGTTCGTCGCGAGTCCACAACTTCTTATAATGGACGTATGCTGCGGCGCACCGAGTGCCATTGCCTGACAGCGCGGCTTCACTGCCATCCGGATTAAATATGCGCACGCGAAAATCCGCGCCTTGATCGTGTTCGCGGCTGATGATTGCGATTCCATCAGCGCCAGCGCCGTAATGCCGGTTGCAGATCCGCCGCGTGAACTCGCTTAAGTCTGCGACGCCTGCAAGGCCCTCGGCCTCGATGACGATGTAATCATTGCCAAAGCCGTGAAACTTGATGAAAGCAGGTGCCATCTCTGTCCACTTGCTCAACCTAGCAGGCTCCTGAAAACAATACGATCCACGAACTCACACGAAGTAGACACTAAGACAGGTACTAAATTTGGGCTATTTCGTGGCATTTCGTGTTTCTTAGTGGATCGTCCCTCTGATTTTTTGGCGCGTGCTCACCGTTTTTTAGCAGCCTGGTAGGGACGGAGCTGGAAACTTAAGATTTTCCGGCGAACGATGCCAACAATACCGTAATCGGGTCAATGCACAGCGACCGTACGTCCGTGTCGACCGGATAGTTATTAACCATAATGGAAAAGACCAGGTTTTCGCCGCTGACTGTCGTTAAGTAGCCCGCCAAACTCGCGGCCGAACTGAGCGATCCAGTCTTGGCGCGAACGTTGTTCTCGGCCGGGGTTCCCTTCATCCGATTTCTGAGGGTGCCATCGACGCCAGCAATCGGCAACGCTTCGCGAAAGACCCCCGCGTATCGGTGCCGACCCATGTAGATGAGTAACTGACTAGACGCTTCCGCCGTAATCATGTCATTACGCGAAAGTCCCGACCCATCAGTCAGGGCCAATCCACGAGTAATCACCCCCGCTTCTCTTAGAAAAGTCTTGACGACCTCAAGTCCTGCTTCCTCGCTGGTTCGGGTGGTTTCCGACGAGCCCGGTGATGGCGGCACAACCCTTCCGAGTGTACGAAGAATCAACTCAGTGTACAGATTTTGACTGGGCTTCAGCGTTTGAGCCGCAATCAAGCTGAGTGGAGGGGATTGCATGCTGGCGATTTCAAATGAGCCGGCCGGTCTTGAGGTGACCGGTCCGTTGACGTATGCAGGAGCTGGCACGGTTCGCGACTTTCCCGTAAAGATGACTCCCCGCTGGGCCAACGACGAGCGAAGCAGGTAAACAAACAAGAGGCCCGGATGGGAAATGCCAACTCCCGCCGCGTAACCGCGATCATCGAGCGGGATGGACCCGTAAATCTCAAGCACGTCCGCACCGAGGCCGCGATGCAACGTCAACTCTCGCTTACTGCCCTTGGCTGCAGTGACCACCCGATTGACAATTGCCAGTAACGGGTCGGGCGGGCCGGTCGTGATTACCGCAGGCAAGCCCACTGCGGAGCCTGGCTTAACAAACAAATCCAGCGCGTTGTCGTTGACAGTAAGCGCGCTCACTTCCGCTCCGTACCACCACTGCAAATCCTCCCAGTCCCACCCGGAACCATATCGCGGGCCGGTAAAGTAGGTTTCATCGCCGACGAGGTCACCTTCCACTCGCTTTACTCCCGATGATGCGATTTGCGCGGCAAGGTCGTTGATCCCTTTGAAGTAGTCGCCGCCGTTGAAGCGTGCAGCAATCGAAGGATCGCCTCGGCCATAGATCGTCAGGTCACCGTTCATGATGCCGGCTGGATCAGGGCGTGCGGCGGCATAGACCGACGTCACGAATCGATAATCGGGCGAAAGTCTATCAAGCGCCGCGGCCACCGTATAGAGCTTCATATTCGACGCCGGGCGCAGCAACTTACTCCCATTTTCTTCGAACAGAACCTTCCCCGTCTCGAGTGAAGTTACTTTGATTCCAACTATCGCCGGCGCCAACTCCGGTTTTTGCAAAACCTCCGCGATGCGAGCCCGCAACTCTTCCAGCGTTCTGGTTGTCGTGGCTAGGCGCGGCGACGGCGTGAGAGTAGAACGTGGCGCAAGCACCCCGTTGGGGGCAGCATTCGGAGTTGGACTCGGACTCGGACTCGGAACGGGCGTCCGCGTAGCTGTCGGCGTTGGGGTAGGTTGAGCGACAACTCTTCGATCGCGTTGCGACTGCTGCTGGGCAGTAGCAAGTGGAACTGATCCCACGGCGAGCGCGGTGAGCAACACCAGACTTACCAACTTCGATGTGTGGTTACAGCTCGTCATCTCGGAAGTGTAATATCCAGGATTTGAGATCAGAAATCAAAAGGGCGTCGCCTCACACTTCCGTCACCGCCCGGAATCTATGCCTTTATGATCCTTGCTAGACACCCGCAAAGTCTCTCTGAAACCTGCAGTGTTTTGAATACTAGTAGTAGCAAACTGAGGGTGCTAAGGAATATTTGCCCGGTTAGGTTTGAGGCCGGTCAATATCTTTTCGTAATGAGCGCGCAGTTCGTTCAGGCTCTGTCGGTCTTGGTCGGAGCTTCTCTGCTCTTTAGCTTGACCTGCTCGGATCATCTTCACACACTCGTCGCTAATCCAACGCTGACCTTCTTTGTAGTGTGGCGAGAGCACAACATTTTCAACATCACTCGGAAGAGTTGAAGCCGCTTGCTCCAGTTCTGCAAGGTTGACTGGTGAAGTATCTCGTTGTTTTTCTGCTAATAAAGGAAGGAGAAGACTGACTTGTTGCATCATTCCACGGTGCCGGTCCAAGAGCTCCTTGAGATGGCGAACCTCACCCTCACCGGTCAACCCCTCAAAGCTGACGGCAGCAATCATTATTTCGCCGGTATAATTAGCGTCCTGTTTGGCCGCGGCTTCCACATTACCCATTGATATGGTTTCAACGCGGGTTTCGCCGGGCTTGAAAAGCTCCCCATTAAAGGCGAAGTCTGTCGTAATGGAAAAAGTGCCCAGAGAAAGCACATAACCGTTAATATTCCGGGTGGACTGATTGACCAAAGTGACTCTTACGTCAGGAAAGTTTGCTTCCGTGATTGTCGTGTCTACAACTCCCAAGGCGTTGGTCTTGTTAATGAGGCGTGGGTTTATGCTTTGACCGCCAACTCTCCCATCGACCCATTTGTGTGAAGAGACCATGCCTAGAGTGGCAAAGATCAAACAAGCCAACAGGATGCCTCTTGCACGAGAAAGTTTTTTTGATTTAGACGCTATGATCATCGAGCACCTTGCATTAGCCGAACCTTGGACATCAATTCCTGGAACCGTGCGTGATCGCGAAGAGAGCTCCAGTTGGGATCATTTTCAAAACACGGGAGGTTCTCGTTACCCAACGCGATTGATCGGGCCAGCCATTCGAAGGCTTCATCGCGCATGTCTTCAATCGCATAGACCGAGGCAACTGAATAAGCGATGTCCGGATCCACTTCCGCATTTCGAATCACCGCGTCCGTAAGCTGCGCACGCGCTTCTTCATGTTTTTCCTGGGCGCTTAAAAACATCGCCAGGAAGGGCCGCACCCCATGCATATTTGGACGCCGGCTGATTACCTGCTGCATTAGTCCGGCGGCGGCGTCTGTCTGCCCTGTGTAATACAACGCGAGGGCCCTAAACGTCCCTACGAGTGGATTGTCGGGTTCGCCGGCGTTATCCAGTTGGCGCATGGTCTCATCAAAGTGGCCCATGTACATATGAACGATGGCCCGGTTATAACTCGCAACTACATGGGCCGCCGGATCGAGTCGCACCAGGCGGTCATAGCTGCGCAGCGCACGTCCATATTCCCCATCTAACCGGTGCAACGTGGCTTTAACAAAGTGCACGACTGCTTCATCCGGCGCCTCCTTGCGCGCGCGGGCCACTTCTTCGCGCGCCTTTTGCTTCTCTCCCCGCCACATGTAGACAAAGACCATCAGCATTCGCGCCTCGATCAACTGCGGGTCAATTGCCAACGCCTTGCCAAAAGCCACCTCCGCCCGTTCGAAGTCTTCCGCGCCACCCAGACCCTTGAAAACCCGGTTAACGTAAGCGGCGCCCAGTCCGTCGTGCGCAAGCGCGAAATTCGGATCGAGATCAACGGCTCGTTGAAAGTGTTCTATAGCGGCGCTGCAGTCTTCCGGCGCGATAGTGCGAAAGATGAAGCGGGCAAAAAAATCTCGCCCTCGCAAGTATTGCTCGTAAGCCGCGGCGTTTTGCGTGGAGGGTTTCGCCATGACGGCCTGCTCGGCGTGGCTGAGCTCTAGACGCAAACCCTCAACAATTCGTTGGGCGATGGTGTCCTGAACGGCGATAATGTCGGCCGCGGACGTGTCAATTTTATCGCTCCATAGAATCTCACCGGAAGCCACGTTAAGAAGTTGCGCCGTTACGCGAAATCGTTCACCAGCGTGCATAAAACCCGCAGCCAGAACAGAGCTGACATTCAGCTCTCGGCCGACCTCACGTGGATCGACTTGCTGGCCCTGGTATCTGGAAATGACTGATGAAGGGCGCACGACGAGCGAGCGGACCCGCGCCAGCTCCGTAATTACTGCATCGGCCAGAGAGAACTCGTAAAAGCTCGAGGCTGGGTCGTTGCTCAAATTTCGGAAAGGCAGGATTGCCAGACTCTGCTTCTCCTGATCGGTCAGAGTTGTGGACGGCGTATCGTGAACGCCTTGCTTGGTAGACGTGATCAGAGTCGGAGCGGTAGTTTGGGTTTCCGATCGGGTGATCGATTTTAGCCATCGCACCGCCCGGGAGACAGGACTCGTCCCGCCCAAATAGCGCGGCGGTTCAGGAGTGACACTAAGATATGGCTGGCCGGCCGATTCGGATACCGAAACTTCCTGTAACACCTTGCGCAAGTCGTCGCGCATTTCTTCCATCTTCTGATAGCGATCGCGCGGCTCTTTGGCCATAGCGCGGTCAAGTATCTGTTGAATCCGCGGCGGAGTAACCTCGCTTCTCATTTCGGCAACTGGTTTCGCCGCATCATGCAATACTGCATGGCGCACATCGATGGTCGTCTTTCCACGGAAGGGCCACGTGCCCGTTAACATCTCGTAGAGCAGGACGCCGGTAGAAAAGATGTCGGCTCTCTTATCGACGCGATCGCCGCGCGCCTGTTCGGGTGCGGCATATGTCGCCGTGCCGTAGGGTACGCCGACTTCTGTAAGCTCCGTGCGGTGAATACCGATCGCCGTAGCTTCGGTATCATCAAGTAACTTCGCGAGGCCAAAATCCAAAATCTTGACCTGACCCGTGGGCGATACCATGACATTGCCGGATTTGATATCACGATGAATTATGCCGCGAGCGTGGGCTGCCGCCAGGGCATCTGCCACCTGAATGGCAATCAGCAACGCGCTCTTAAGTTCCAGTGCGTGACCTCCCACCAACTGCCGCACGTTGCGCCCTTCGATGTGTTGCATCGCGATGAAGTGCAAGCCCTCGGCTTCATCGAGATCGAAAATGGTGCAGATGTTTGGGTGATCGAGTGAAGACGCCAGACGTGCCTCACGCTCGAAGCGTTTCAGATTTGCCTCTCTGGCGGTCAGCTCCGGAGGCAGGACCTTGATCACGACTGTGCGCCCAAGCTTAATGTCGGTGGCCTTGTAGACCGTGCCCTGCCCGCCAGCCCCGAGCTTTTCCAGAATGCGATAGTTGCTTAGATTCTTGCCGATCATGGGAACGACGAGATCAACTCCTGGTAGCTTGCGGTTGCGGTCCCTACCTTCCCGACGACGATGCCGGCCGCGTGATTTGCGAGGTTGGCAGCTTCGAGCATCGATGCTCCGGCTGCCATGGCGGCGGCTAGCGTAGCTATCACCGTATCACCGGCGCCGGTAACATCATAAACCTCGCGTGCGGCCGTTTCGACATAAACGGGCTCGCCGTCACCCTCCACCAATATCATGCCGCCTGGCCCACGAGTAATCAGGACTGCATTACAGTTCAGCTTTTCTCGCAGGAGCTGAGCCGCTCGATACAACCCCAAATCCGAATCCTCTTCCAGATTGGTCATCCGCAGAGCCTCGTGGTGATTTGGCGTGACCAGGGTAGCCGGCCGGTACGATGCGAGATTTCTGATCTTCGGGTCAATTAGCACTGGAATGCGGTCATAAGCCAGCGGAAGCACCTCAGCGAGAATGCGGGGGGTTACCACCCCTTTGTCGTAATCCGATACCACAAATGCATCCGCATCGCCCATCGCATCTTTTAAGATGCTGATAATCCGATCCTCCGTCCGCCCATTAACCAGAGTGCGTAGTTCCCGATCGGCGCGGACGACCAATTGGCCGTGCGCGATGATGCGAGTCTTGACGGTTGACGGTCTGTTTTCGTCAATTACGATGCGCTCGTCCGATTGCAACGGACTAGCGTCGCGCAAACTCGCTCGCAACCGTTCGCCGGCAGCATCTTTCCCCACCACGCCCACGACGCAGGCCTGGGCGCCCAGCGCCACCAGGTTCCCCAGCACATTTGCCGCACCTCCGAGGTGAACTGACTCGCGGCGAATTTCCACTACCGGCACTGGCGCTTCCGGAGAGATGCGCGTCACATCACCCCAAACGAACTCATCTAACATAAGGTCGCCGAGGACCACGATCTTCCGATTGCGGAACGCTTGAGTTAGCCTTTCTACTTGCTCCCGTGAAAGTTGTTCCATGTCTTTAAACTTTAGGTGCAAGCAAGGCGGCTTAATTACAGAACCGAGAGCGGTAGCGACCGGATGATAAGCTCAACTCATCATTGGGAGCGTTCGGTTGGGGTAGAGTGGCAGCACCCGGTCGCTACCGCTCTCGGTTCTGTAGTCTTTCAGTTAAATCTGCATTCTCGCTTGAGACAAATAAGCCCTTCGGCACATCAAACGGCAAAGTTGGATGCCAAGAATCCCTATTCACTCTCTTTCAGAACTCGCGCAATGGCGCCCACAACTCGCTCAACCGGAACTCGTTTAATACACTCCGGCTGTTCAAACTTTTCGCAGAAATAACCATGACACGGCTGACACTCCAGCTCCTCGACTACAACCTCGGCGGGAGCTTTGGCCCAGGGCCGCCAGTGTGCGGTATTGGAAGAGCCGAAGATGACAACCGAAGGGGCGCCAACGGCCGCGGCCATATGGGCGATGCCGCTATCGTTGCCCACAAATAGACGCGCCTGAGATAGAAGTGCGGTGACCTCTGGTAAAGAGAGATCGGTAAACACCACGATTGGCGCAATCGTGTGCTGCTTCAACTTGTCGGCAACATGCGCTTCGGATGACGCCGTGATCGCAACGACCGCAAAACCGCTGGACGCCAGGCGTTCGGCTACTCGCGCAAATCTCTCCATTGCCCATTGCTTGGTTTCAAATGCGGCGGCGGGATGAATCACGGCGAGGGGGGGTCCTGTTTCGTCTAACCCGGCAGCACCCAGTCGTGCTGAAATACTTGCGGCAGCCAGGTCGGTGACTGTCAATCGTGTCGCCGGGCGATCCGTTACCGGAACCCCCGTCCAACCCAGCAGCGCAAGTTGTTGCTCTACAGAGTGCGTCTTGTCTCGTCCCCAAAGTAATGACGACGACGGGGCAAGATGATTGTGCAGACGCCCGTATTGATAACTTGAATAGCCAACCCGATGTCTGGCGCCAGAGGCTCGTGTGAGCAACGTTGCCGTGGTCCCACCGTGTAGATTGTAAGCGACGTCATACCGCGCCGCACGTAAGCGTCGCGCGAGTCTAGCGCGCGCCGTGGTGCTACCCGGTTTCAGCTTGATGATGTTATCAACGTCTGCAAAACCATCGAGCACAGGCGCGACCCAATCCTCCAGTAAAATGTCTACCCGGGAATGCGGCAGAAACCGTTTTAGCGCGAGGAGAGATGGCGTGGTCAAAACCGTGTCGCCAATTGAGCGAAGCCGCACCACCAGAACACTGCGCACGCTTTGCCAGTCCCAGCGCGCTGGACCAAGCGGCTGAGCTGACTCTTCACTGCGCAAAGTGCGCATCGCCACGGCGCGCATCTGGGGAGAGGCTTCCACAATTTCGCGCAGACTCTTCATTTCGGCTCAGGTTGTTCATCTTCCATCGTCGCTTCGTCAATGAGCATCACCGGAATGTCGTCGCGGATGGGATATGCTCGTTTACATTCGACGCATTTGAGAGCGCTGCCGTCCGGTTTCAATTCCACCCTCGCCTGGCATGCGGGACAGGCGAGTATCTCCAACAAATCTTGACTGATCGCCATGACAGGACCTCTCCATTGGTTCAGGAATTAGCTGTGCACAGGCGTGCTGTAAGATGATTCTTAAGAGGAATCAAGCTTATCACAACACAGTCGGCAGAAAGCAGTAGGCAGTGGGATAGTGGGCAGCGTCAACTCCTTGGAGTGCGGCGACCTGTCGCCGCTTTGGTCGTGGCGGCTTGACGCCGCCAGAAATGAAGGCGTTGCGGGGCGTCCATATGTCGCAGCGAGCAATTGCGCTGACAGGTCAGCGCACTCCAAGGAGTTGACACTGCCTACTGCCGGCTGCCTTCTGCTAAACTGCCGTCATGTCTCTCGAATTCGCTGTCCAGTATCCATGCATCCTGCGCACGCGTTATTCCGAAAAGCACCTTCGCGAGTGGGGGCGCTTGAGCAATCTGCATACGCTCCTCACGACTGGCGACGCCAGCGCGCCTTCAGATGAGAAGCTCCGCTGGGTGGAGAATGCCAGTGAGGAAATGGAGCTCATGCAAGCGGAAACTGTCGTGTGCCCAAACTGTCCCTCCTGTTTGCCAATTGCAGCAGCTGGCGAAGGCGAGTCAGTAGGATGTCTGGGCCGGGTCACCTATCCCATCGAAGCGCAGTTTGAGAAGTTTTTGGCCGATCGCGTGCAACTATGTGTCGATACTCTGGACAAGGAGGACCAACCTCGGTTGCTTCATATACTCGTCGATCCTGAGTCGCCATTTGATGGCGAAGCAACCAAAGAGCTGCGCCGAGTGACCACCCGAGAAGGACTGCGTTTCTATGAACTGCGACTGCCCATTCGTTTGACTAGAGAAGCGGTTGGACTAACGACTGATAACGTTTTCGATCTGCTGGCCGGGTTTCGTTCCGAGGACAAGGAGCAGACGACCTACACCCGCGAACTTCCCTTTGCGGCAACGGCGGACTATTACGACTTCCTCGACCTCATACTGCGTAATGACATAAACCAGTCGGAAATCACACGCCTCACCGCGCGCAGCAAAAACTACCTGCAGTTTCTTCGCCTGCTCTCGGCTATCGAGAGGGCAGAAGCGCTGACTGCGCGTGTGCTAGTAGATTAGTTCCCACCTGCTAACGCGGATTCATCCAGTTGACGTAGCGTGTCGAGAAGTAGGTTGGTGTTACTCAGCGCCTGAATGGTGACAGGGAAAGTTTCCGCTGACTTTTGAAATTCAAAACTGCCGTTGGTTATCTCCACAACACAACGGAATCCCACCTCGCCTCTTGTTCCGGCTGACTCCGCATCAACAATTCGCCCCTCGTTGAAGAACACGCGGCCGGTTTTTGAATCACCCGTTAGTAGCAACTCGCCCGTCAACCTCGAATTCTCGAGAACCTGGATGGCATCGAAGACGCTGATGACCGCCAGGTCACCGGCGAACGTCGCATAAGTTCGCCCGGGTGTCGACTCAGTTCTAGTCGGGGCCGGGCTAAGATCCGGTCGTCGCGCACGGCGAATGGCTTCCAGTCCTCCGGCAATGTTTATTCGCGGATCGAGATGCTTGGCCTCCAACAAGCGCTCGTGAGCTGTGTTGAAGTCTTCTCGTTCAATGTAGATGCTGGCTAAGCCAAGACACTGACGTGCGGCCTCTTCGTTGTACTTTGAGGTGATGGAAATCCCCCGAAGTTTTTCGCGGAGTGGAATCGACCGCGGATTGCGCTCAATTGCAGTCCGGAGCCGCTCCATGGCTTTCTCCGGCGCTTTGTACTTAATGAACAACTCGGCATCGAGGATGGCCGTGTCAACTTCACTTACGTCCTCTGAATCTGACTGAGAGTTGACCATAGTTGGTTTGAGAATCTGGGCCGGCCTAAAGATGCTTCTGTGCCCCGGGGCACCGGCGGAGTCTATCACAGGATTCGGATGGGTTCAGTCTATCCATTTCGTATTTAACGGGTCACGATATCGTATGTCTGAAAAGTCCTGCGGAGGAGCAGACAGCCGGCAGGTTGAGGTGCCGCCTCTGACTCCAACGAAGGTGAGTGCCCTTGTATGTAAAAAGCGTAGTAGAACAGGAGTTTATTGCGAATCAACCGGTCGCAATCTACCCCGCGGACCTGGTCGATCTTAGTTGGCACGCAAGCTGCCAAGCGAATCGTTGGTGAAACTGTTGTGGAGCGCAGTAAAACCTGTAAACCAGATTCCTGCCAGTCTCGTATGGTTGGTTAAGTAGTCTTTGATTGGAAGGTGGCTGAAATGGCTAGATGGATGACCAGAAGAATTCAACGCTCGCGGGCACGCTGTCAGAGGGCGACTACTCCGAAAAAAAAGCAAATCGCCGACACAGCAAGTTGGGCACTCCGAAAGAGGCCGTTCGAACTGAAGGTTTCAGGTCGTTTGGTTCTCTCGAACAGTTCAATGTTCCGGTAAAGTTCGGCGATTTTTTCCCCGGTCACCAAGATGCGACGGCACTACCTAGTGGACTGTAACGGTTAGTTTGCAAGTGACCACCATGAGACTAACGATCATATTCAGGAACAAGTCTGTGCAGTTTGGCCGACGTGCCACTAGCAATTCAACTGTTACAGTCCACTAGTTCTCAATTGATGGCTGGATCGAAAACTCCACCTGCTCGAAGCCGTCCGTGACCATAATCATCACCGTCAATCCGTCAAGTTTCTCTTTCATCTTTAACCTGCCATTCTCAATACGATTTGTTTCGATGCCGGTCAGGCGCAAATCCATCGGCTCAGATCAAGCGTGTGCCGGCGAAACATCTCAATCGCCTGCCGCCTGTTTGACGCCTCGCAGACGAGCCTCATGTCAGGTTCGGTGGCGATGACAGCCGCCAGCCTGGTGCGGACTATCGGGTGATCATCAACAGTCAAGAGACGAATGGGTTCGCTGGTGCTTAACATTCATTCATGTGTGATAGTTTGGGTCGTCGGGTGTCTCAACAGCAGGGGTCGTCTTAACTGCAAGCGCCCGCAGCGAAGGGAGGCTCTTGGAGGTAAGTCCCGAACAACCGAAACGTAGGTTAGCCCCCTAGGAGTCCACGCCCATGAGTTATCTCGTATCCGCGATGCTTGTTGTAGTCGCCGTCATTCATTTGCCGCCACTGCAAGGCGTCCTCGGGAGCGAACGGCTTGCCGAGCTCTATGGCCTGTCCTTTAACGAGCCCAACCTGGCCATCCTCATGCGCCATCGCGCTGTGCTCTTAGGCTTCCTTGGTCTGTTCTTTCTCTTCGCAGCGTTTCGGCCTGCACTTCAAACTGTCGCGTTCGTAGCTGGCTTTGTCAGCGTTGTCTCTTTCCTGTGGCTAGTCTGGTCGGTCGGCGGCTACAACGCTCAAGTTGCGCGCGTTTTCGTGGCTGACATCGTTGCCCTGGTTTGCCTCATCATCGGTGTTGCAGCGCATGTCTACGGACAAAGCCGAGGCTAATCATTGGTTGCAGCCGTGTGCCTTCGGCGTCGGCTGAACTCGAAGATAGGCGCCAAGTATGCGCGCCCGAAGGCATAATACGCTATGACAAAAGTGGCAAAGACACTCGGTGTGCTGGGCAGCTTGCTGCTGCTTGCTACAGCCGCGTTCCATTTCAGCGGCTACGCGCATGTGGGTGAAGCCATCTCACAATCTGATGTCTCCGCATTTCTCAAGCGTGCAGTGCCAGGTCTATGGCTTCACTTCTCAATACACCTTGCCTTCCTCGCGGCGGCCGCGTTTTGGGGTGCACTTCGTGGCGGCATTGCCGTGCGCCCAATTTTCATCTTCTTGGCAGTTGCTGTTGCCGTGGATACCGTAGTTGTCTTTATGCTCGCCGGGTTCTTTGCTGGCGTCGGGCTGCTGGGAGCTGCGGCGCTATGCCTTGCGGCGGCAGCGGCAGCGGTACGGATCGAGGGAGCCGGTTGAACACGACAATCGCCACTAGAGTGGCACTCTCACTGTAATTTCTGTTCCCTGCCGGGCCTACTATGCACGATCACTTGACGCCGATCTCTTCCGATCGCTCACGCATTCCAATCAACCCGAAATAGACCGTTACTCCCGGTGGTTTTGGCGGACGCTGAGCCTCATGGAGTAGTTTCAACCACGCTCGAAAGAGGATTCACTGAGACACAATGGTCTCGCCATGCCCAAACTTCTCATTAGGTTCGCACGGAAATGCGCTCGTCACTAAAGCCTCCGTACCTAATAGACCTAAGTCATTAGATCAAACAGTTCGAGATCTTCAACAACAAACGAGACCGGCGGAGTTTGCTGCCGCATGAGGTAGCGGCAGGCGGCCAGCGGAGATGAGACCGGGGCGCGCTACCGCCGGCCGTTTCGACAAGGTTCGTGTTTAAGCGCTGGCGCTGAGGGAGTGGCGCTCCAGCTTGAGGTAGAGACCGCGTCGAGTGAGGCCGAGTTCGCGTGCTGCGCGCGAGATGTTGCCGCCGTGTTTGTGCAACGCTGCAGAGATCATCCGGCGCTCAACTTCCGCCAACGCGTCCGCAAGGGTGACATGATCAATAGAGGAGGCAGGCATTGATCCGAGCGTGGCCATCGTAGCCGGAGGCGATACTGGAGAAGAAGTGCGCTTCAGCTCAGGAGAGAGCTGTTCGGGAGTAATCGTGGTCCCGTCCTCGGAGCGGGCCACGAGGCGCTGAATCTCGTTGCAGAGCTGGCGCACGTTGCCCGGCCAGTCGCCTACCATCAGCAGATCCACCGATTGTGGAGTGATCTGAATATCCTTCCGTCCAAACTTCGAAGAATAGTGGTTCATATAGTAGTTAACTATCGTCGGGATCTCGGAGCGACGCTCGCGTAGCGGCGGCACGCGCAACCTGATCACGTTTAGACGATAGTACAGATCTTCGCGGAACCGGCCCTGGGCCACCATCTCTTCCAGATCGGTATTGGTCGCGGCAATGATGCGCACGTCGACCTTGGCAGGTCTCTGCTCGCCGAGGGCTTGAATCTCACCTTCCTGCAAAAAGCGGAGCAGCTTCGGCTGCAGGTCTAAGGGCAGGTCTCCAATCTCGTCCAGGAAGAGTGTGCCGCCTTCCGCGCTGCGGATGACACCTTGCGAATCGTTGACCGCGCCGGTGAACGAGCCGCGTCGATAGCCGAAGAGGTAGCCTTCGGAAAGTTCTTTGGGTACCGCCGTGCAGTTGAAGGGGACAAAGACTTTAGAGCGACGCGCCGAAATGGCATGAATCGCCCGCGCTACCAGCTCTTTTCCGGTGCCGGATTCCCCTGTCACTAACACCGTCACATCAGAAGATCGGATCTTGTGCACTTCTTCCACAAGTCGAGTCATCGCCGGACTCGAATGGATGAAACCCGGCATTAAACTCGCGCCGGCAAGTTCGTTCGGCGGTTGCGACCCGGTTACTTTCTGTTGACCCGCTCGCAAAGCGCAAACATCCATTCCCAAACCAACGACGCGCAGCAGCAGTTCCATCGATATACCACCCGGCAGCTTTGCCCGGCTGCGGGGCGAAATGTAAAGAATCGCGGGTGGAGCATTTGATGATTTGAGAAGGGTGATCGCCGCGTCGTGCTTCTTCGAATAGCGCTCGCGATCTTCTTCCGTGTCCAACTGATCCAGCTCTTCGGCGATCCGGGCGCTGTCTGCGGGCGTGCAGCCGTGGGAGATGACCACGCGGGGGTGGTGATGTTCACCTTCTTCGGTGATCAGCACGCGTTGGGCCGAAGTCTCCTGGCGCATGATTGCAGCGAGCTCGCGCAACAGTAGTTCTCGCGAGGCCACGGCTTCGGCCAAACGCAAGGTCAGGAGTTGGGTCAGAGCCGACTGTTCTACATTTTGGGTGAGCGTCGTTTGATCGAGATGCTCGATGGCTTCTTCAGCGCGAGCGAGATCGATTCGAGCGCCGAGTTCACGGAATGTGCTGCGTGCGCGCGTAAGTTGTTCCATCGCTCGGTTTGGCTGAGTCAAGGCGTAGGCGCGGCCCAGTTCAAGGTAAGCGCGGGCAGCGCGATAGCGGTCCCCGAGCATATCGAAGACTGAAACACTGCTGCCGAAGTGTTGGGCCGCTGCGGTGGCGTCAGACTGCCCGAGGGCCAGCAGGCCGGCAAGTCTTTGCGCCTCCCCCGCGAATCCGAGATCAGCCGGGGAGTCAGTCACTTCCTCAGTCACCTTATGAAGTTCCGTTGCGGACTCCTCAAACTGATGCTTGAGCAAATGCGCTTCCGCGAGGAGGAGACGTGATTCGCAAAGGGCCTGGCGATCGCCGATGATCTCCGCCATAACTAGGGCTTGCTTTCCCTGTGACAGAGCTTTCGCGGCATCGTCCATTGCCAGGTAACAACGCCCGAGTGTGCGCAAAGCCTGGCCCGCATACCACTTGTTCCCGTTCTCTGTTGCGAGGGCAACTGCCCGCTCGAGGTAAGACTTGGCTTCCTCCAGATCGCCGCGCAACATGTGCAGTTCGCCCAGGGAGTCGAGAATCATGGGCACCTTGGCGCCGCGTTCGTCGACTTCTGAAGCGAGGGCGAGAGCGCGCTCGAGAGCCTCCTGGGCCTGTGCCCATTGCCCGATCAGAATCAGGTTAATTCCCAGATTGTTGTAGCCATCTGCCGCGCTGGATTTGTGATCGGTGCGCTCGTAATAGGAGATGGCTTTCTCCAGATAGCGAATGCCTTCCTGAGGACGTTTGAGAAACCAGCAAGCACCGGCCATGTTTGTGTAAATCTTCCCCAGCAGATAGCTGGCGGGATGATCGCCAACCAACTTAAGCGCTTGCTCAAAATTTTCGAGACCGGCAGCGTAGTTTCCTTCCTGGGTGTCCGCCAGGGCCACTCCGAAGTATGCTTCGGCAAGCCCGCGCCATTCGCCAGTCTCACGGAAGTGTTCCAGGGCTCGCTGACCGTAATCGCGCGCAATGGGATATTCGCTGATGGTCCGATAGACGCGCGCGAGGGCGGCGTAGATTGGTCCAAGTTTGGCTTCCGCAGCACTCTCGGAAAAATCGCGCAACGCAGCCTTAAGAATTGCGATCGCCTTCGGGTGATCTCCGTTGTAGTTGTAGGCGAGAGCAATCTGCACGCGAAGGCAACGAACCGCCTCCTGGTCGAGGCCGGCATGTGACTCGGGAGTCTCGTACATCGCTACGGAAGCCAGGGACTCGCGATAATGGCCTTGCATCTCCAGAGCGTTCGCGAGTGAGCAACGGGCGAGTGCCAGGTTAGTGGGGCTTTGGCCGGATGCAGTGATCAACGAAATGAGACGAGTGCGAGCTTCTGTGGAGAGCCCCTGATCGAGCAGGCAGCGCACCTCATCCATTTCTTCGACAAGAAAAGCGTCGGAGGGGTGTTTTGAACGCAAACGCACGCGTGCGTCGGCCAGATCGATCACACCTCGCGTGCTTGGGGTTTCTTCTGTCTTCGGGTCAGAAGATCCGGGACCGACACGCTTAGCCATTTAGTTCTTCAGAAACGCGCAATTGGTCACGCTTTTCACTATGTATCGAGGCCGTGAAGATTGGAGGTCGGGCCGCGCTACCCGAATCATTGGCAGCGCAAATTATTGAGCCGTTAAACAGCGTCGAACTTAACACATGCGTGGGGATGCGTCTACCGTTGGCTGTGTATCTTAACGCGGAGAAAGAATTGCAGCGTTGATTGGACGCTCGCAGGCCCGGTTTTCGGAAAATTTGCAGCGGCTTTCGGGAACGATCCCGCCGTGAATCCGCCGCCAGATCGGAAGCGATGGGGGGTATAATGCGCGGGTTTCGCTGTTTAGGCCTGGATTACCATGACGTAACTCATCTCGGCCGCTACGTGAGTATGCTAACCTTAACTCGCGCTTTGATGATAATTCCTCTATTCATCCTCGCCTCTTGCGGCGGCGGTTTCGTGACCCTTCACTCCGAGGACGAGCCCACCGTTGATTCCGCAGCCCTGCGTCTCTCGCCATTACGACCAGGCCACCTCCGCAGGTCGTATTCCGCGCTTTCCCAGCCGGGTTGGATGACAATATGGCTCCGGTCATTCAGATTGCCTAAATCGCAGCTTTCATCTTTTTGGTCCTCTTCGCCGTGGCGTGATGTGGAGCGAAGGAGTTGTTCCCGCATAGAGCGGGGGCTACCCTTCACGACCAGCCGTCGCGTCCTGAAGGCCCGGAGCAAACTGGAGACGCTGGAAGAGTTCTCATCATGGCATCCTGTCTTGGGCGGGATTGCCGAACGCGCGATACGTATCGAAATACGTGGCCTCTCGATCAAGACTATGTTGACGAGGTGGGATATATTTTCTGGACTGAGACTTAAGCTCAGGCGCTCGTGGCCAGCCACGAGGCCTACTATGCCCGTCATACAAAGGAGACTAAATGGTTAAGAAGGTGGTTAAGAAAACGGTCAAGAGTTCGAAGAAGAAACCCGCGCGCAAGCCTAATGCCGCGTTCATGAAACCAGTGACGCCTAGTTCAGCGCTGGCGGAGATCGTCGGCGCAAAACCGATCCCGCGGACTGAGGTCACGAAACGGCTGTGGGCTTACATCAAGCAGAACAAATTGCAGGACCCGAAGAACAGACGCATGATCAAAGCTGACACGGCGCTGAAGAGTGTGTTCGGCGGCAAATCGACAGTGAACATGTTCGAGATGACCAAGCTCGTATCGAAGCATCTGAAGTAGGCGGGTCGGCAAAAGGGCAAAGGTGCAAAGGGAAAATGGCTGTCCTGTCGTTTTCCCGTTCCCCTTTTCCCCTGTATTCCCAAGGTTGCGCGGCGCGTGGGCAGTGGATTTTGCTGAAGTCGCTCAAGTCGACATAGGTCTATCGAGAGGATTTTAAATCATGTCTGAGAGAAAACTGCGTGCCTACGTAGATATCCCTACTCACCTAGGTCCTGACGTCACTATGAACCAGATGATCACCAATATCAGCTTGAGCGGCTGCCTGGTGAGAACCGACACGCAGCTGGCTGTCGGCTCTAGTCTATCGCTCAGCATTCCCATTTCAGGTGGAGAAACTCTGCGTCTACGAGCTAGGGTCGTCCGCGAGCACGGGCTGGACGGTTATGGGATCGGCTTCGAAGCGATGTCCGACGAGCACAGAAGAGAACTGGCACTGCTGATCGCAGAGACGGATGAAGGCATGAATTGACTCAAACAACTCGGCCGCAAGGGAGACTTCGTATGCGTTCCGTGAATCTAAGTATCATCCCTTTTGTTCTCGTCGCCGTTGCAGTCATGCTTTCCGCCACAACCGTAACTGCGCAGTCGAGCAGTTCTAAGTTACCGTCCTCGCGGCAGCTGTTTGACGAACTTGCGGAGAAGGACCGCGAACTCTTTGATATTATTTTCAACAAGTGCAATGTTGAAAGACTGGGAGAATTAGTAACCGAAGACTTCGAGTTCTATCACGATAAATCAGGCCAGGTTGCAAAATCCGGAAAGGAATTTGTGGACTCAATTAGAAACCTGTGCGAAAGACAGAGTAAAGGCCTTGACTATCGAGCCCGAAGAGAACTCGTAAGGAACAGCCTGGCAGTTTACCCTCTCAACAATTATGGAGCCGTACAAATGGGTATCCATCGTTTTCATCCACTGGTAAAGGGGAAGTCCTCCGAGGTTGCCAAATTCACCCACCTTTGGAAAAAAGAGAATGGCGAATGGCGACTGGCTAGGGTATTGAGCTATGACCACAAAGAGACAGAGTGATCCCGGTCCCACAGGAATAGCGACGCCGGGCAGTAGTCCGACTGTTAAGGAGGGCCTCTAGTGTGGTGACCAGGCTGTCCTCAACGCGGATCAGGCGAAGCCCAAGTAGAAGTCAGGAGAAGCCGGCGCGGTTCCTATGAAAAAATTTGTCTGTATCCCCATCGCATCTCGGTCGCCATCTTCAACTTTACAACTCGGAGAACCTCAAAAATGTCTGCAACAGAGACATTGACTCGGGCGACAGCGAACGTGTTCGAAGGCGTGACTCCCATCCTACGCGTCTACGACCTTCCGGCAAGCATCCACTACTACGTGAACGTGCTCGGGTTCAAGATTGATTTTCAGCAGCCCGGCATCATCGCATCGGTCTCACGATCGCTGCGGCATCTTTTTAATCCAGGGTGATCAGGGCAATCCCGGTACGTGGGTTTGGATAGGAGTCGGCGATGTTGAATCTCTATTCGACGAGTACCAGAAAAAGGGAGCGAAAGTCCGGCATCCGCCAACCAACTACCCCTTGGGCGTATGAGATGCAGATTGAGGATCCCCACGGAAACGTACTTCGTCTCGGGGTCGGAGCCTAAGGAGGATCAGCCAGTCGGTGAATGGCTCGACATGCATGGCCGTACCTGGGCGACGTCGCCCGATGGCGTATGGACTCGGGTTGAATTCCTAGCGAATCAGCCGCTTTTGCCCTAGTTACCGGCTTAATCTGATCAGCCTTTATTTGTTGTGATCCGCGACTAGCCTCTTAGGCTTGGGCTTGCAACTTTGATTTTTTCGCTGGTTTTGGTTACGATTTTGCTCCTGCCCCCGTCAGGTTAGATCACCCGACAAGAACCTCTCCGGAATGCACTGCTGCATTACTATGATACTAAGGAGAAAAGTATGAGCACTAGTATGATCCACAATATTCGACCCCTTGCCTTGTCTTGCGGCGTCGCCCTACTGTTGGCGGGAACATCGCTGGTATTAGGACAAGTCGCCAACACCCAAACCACGAGAGACCGAAATACAAACATCCGCGTCATTCCAAGCGGCGCGAAGATGAAGTTTAAAGGTGTCGTCATCGGACGCGACTCCGACACTTTCACGATTCGCGATCGCAGCAGGGTTGACTATCAAGTCCTGCTGACTGACGACACGAGCATCAAGACCCACGGAGGCTTCTTACGAGGCGGTAAGAAATATGCTGTCACGGACATCTTGCGCGGACTGATCGTGGATGTAGAGGGACGCGGCGATTCCCAGGGCCAGCTCGTCGCCGATAAGATCAGGTTCAACGAATCGGATTTGAGAGCCGCCATCACAACTGACACCCGCGTCGGTCCCGTCGAAGCGAACCAGGAGCGGATAGCAGGTCAGATGGACGAGCTTTATGCCGTCGCGGCTGAGGCCCGCAGCGAAGCAGGAGCGGCCAACGAACGCATATCCGCCCTCGATGATTACGACGTGCAAGAGACGGTCGCCGTGAATTTCAAGGTGAACAGCGCGGTGCTTTCACCTCAAGCGAGGCAGCATCTGGACGACCTGGCAGCAAAAACGAGCACTGCTAAGGGTTATGTGATCGAGGTTGCGGGCCACACGGATTCGTCTGGTAGCGAAGCGAAGAATTTCCGACTCAGTCGGCAGCGAGCTGAGTCGGTGATCCAGTACCTGGCGGTGAATCATAAAATTCCCCTGCGTCGTTTTATCACGCCCATGGGGTACGGTAAGACAGAAGCTGTGGCTGAAAACACGACGGCCGAAGGACGCGCGCGGAATCGACGCGTAGAAGTTAAGATGCTTCTCAATCGCGGCATGACCCGTCAGACGCAAACGACGCCAGCCAAGCCGTGATAACAAGTTAGCCGCGAATTGACGCAGATGCGCTCGGATCAGGATCTTAATAATGTAGAACCAGAGTAGATGTGGCTTTGGGTTCTGATCCGCGCCTATCCGCGTGCTATCGCGGCTAAGACCCGCATCTCTTGACCCTGACCATCGACAAAAGTATCCTGCCCACGGCTTACAGGACGCCACCAGTCCGCGGACAGGACCGAAGCCCACCTGATCGACATCCCATCGCTTGGTTCACACGAACCTCCTTTTCGCCCGATGCCGGCGGACCCCGGGCAACACCGCGAAGGAGATCCGTCATGGCCGATCGTCACTTCCCAATCCGTCCCAACTTCGATCACCTCAAACAACAGGCTAAAGAGCTGCTCCGCGATCTTCGACGCTCCGATCCATCAGCCTCCGCCGCGCTGAAAAAGAATCATCCTAAAAATATCAAACCTCTAGACGCGAAGCTTGCCCATGCCCAACTTGCTCTCGCCCGCAGCTACGGTCTGCCGAGCTGGCCGCGTCTCAAGCTCGCCTGCCGAATGACCGACGCAATCTGCCGCGACGATGCTGACGCCGTTCGCGAGCTCGTGTTGAAGAATCCGCAACTGCTGCACGAAGACGCACGGGGCGTTGAGGGCAACTGGGGGCCACCGATGTCGTACGCCGCCAACCTCGGGCGCGACCGGATCATCGCGATGCTCAACGAGCTTGGCGCGAATGATTTGCGGTTTGCATTCGATCGTGCGTGCCTCCAGGGCAAGCTCGAGACGGCCCGGCATTTGTACGCCATGGGTGCCCGTCCCGCTCTTGATTCCGTGATGGGACCGGCGGAAACACAGAGCGGTTCAGGCCTTGCTCTTCTACTTGAGCTCGGCGCCACGATCAGCGACGAACTCGGCAATCGGCTCGCACCCGTGGCCATGGTGCTCCAGACCTACTCGCGGAACCCGCAGGGAAAACACGAATGCCTTGAGCTGTTCGCCGAGCAGGGCATCTACTTGCCCGACACGCCGCCGATGGCGGTGCATCGTGGCCGTTTGGATCTGCTTGAGGCGCATCTCAATCGCGACCCCGATGTGCTTGCCCGCACCTTCTCACACGAAGAAATCTATCCGCTCGAATTAGGCTGCCATGCCGATCACTCCCTAGCGCTGCACGGGACGCCGCTCGCAGGCACGACCCTCCTGCACCTGTGTGTGGATAACGACGAGATCGAGATAGCGCGCTGGCTATTGGAGCGTGGCGCCGATGTGAACGCAAACGCTGAGGTCGACGCCGACGGCTTTGGCGGACACACGGCGCTATTTGGATGTGTGGTATCGCAACCATATCGCGTCGGTCGGCGGCGGGACCACGCCTTCGCTCGCCTGCTGTTGGACCAGCACGCTGATCCTCGAGTGCGCGCGTCGCTGAGGAAACGGCTGCGTTTTGTTAAGGACGAGTCAATGCATCAATACCGAAATGTGACGCCGCTCGAATGGGGTGAGCAGTTTCACGATCAGGACTGGGTCAGCCAGCCAGTGATGAGTTTGATTGTAGAACGTACAAGTGCTTGACTTCGGCGGCCCCTGGACTATTAACGTGGCGCGTTTCGATAAAAGCGATCCCAACGCAACTGAAAAAGCGGTGACAAGTCCCCGCACCCGAATTGAAATCACCCGGCCGACCGCTGAACTTCGCGCAAACGGCGCTCGAGAAATCGGCGCTCGCTGTCATTGGTTACCAGCGCTAGCGCTCGCCCATAGCTCTGCGCCGCTTTTACATGGGATCCGAGACGCCGCAAAAGATCAGCACGCGCGGCATGCAGCAGGTGATAGCCGTCAAGTTCGGCGGTAGCTGCGAGCATATCGATGAGCGCGAGCCCCGATTGAAACCCGTGCGCCATCGCGACCGCCACCGCTCGGTTGAGCGATACGATGGGAGAGGGCTGCAGGCGCTCGAGAAGGTCGTAAAGCCGGACGATCTGTGGCCAGTTTGTGTCTTCTGCGTGTTT
>JBGTLM010000092.1:0-19425 GCA_041744135.1 Pyrinomonadaceae bacterium | reverse complement strand
GTATGATGACCGCTGAGCAAGATCCAAAAATTTGGGATGATAGCGTAGCGGCGGGCGCGTGCGTGTTTCTGCCAAAGCCTTTCACGCCACCTCAGGTGCAGATGATGCTTCGCATGCTGGCGAGCAAAGCCGAGTACTGAGGATAGACCGCCGAGGCGTTTACACACCGCCCGTCGCAGCACCAGGTGCGGGCTTGATCCTGCTCTACTTGAATAAGCCTAAGAAGGACGGGCGCGAATCTTGCCGAAGATAAGGTCCTTGCGGAAGATCCCCATCATGTGCTGACTACTTCGAAGGCTGAGAGGGGCATCGGAGTTACGACTTCATTCATCAGCAAGCCCGTGACATTCGAGGGTTTGGCGATTTGATGAAAGGGCTGCAGCGGTAGAAGTTCGGTATTGTTGACTTCCCCCACAGGAAGAGCGAGCGAAGTGAATAGCAAAACAATCAAAGTGCTCCTTATCAACGACGATGAGGAAGATTACCTCCAGACCTGCGAGCTGTTTTCTTTGGTGAAGGTTGGCACGTATGCCGTTGAGTGGGCATCATCCTACGATGAAGGCTTGACGGTAGCCGGACGTCGGGAACATCACGTGTGTCTGGTGGACTATCGGCTCGGTGAACGCAGCGGCGTGGAGCTAATTCGCCAGGCCCGGCAATCTCGGCTCTCCACGCCGATGATCCTGTTCACCGGGCAAGGTGACCACGATTTGGACGTGGAAGCGATGGAGGCCGGGGCGACAGACTATCTGATCAAAGATGAGACGTCCCCAGCACGTCTGGAACGGACAATCAGATATGCGGTGCAACTCAATATCGAGCGCTGCCGTGCGGAAGAGGAACTCGGGGCCTACGCTGAAAAGCAAACCGTAGTGGCGGAGATAGGGCGCCTAGCATTGACCGGCGGCGAACTCGAGGATTTGTTTGACCAGGCCGTGTCTCTCGTGGCGCGGACGCTCGGAGTTGAGTACTGCAAGATTTTAGAGCTGCTTCCGGAAAGTGACGCATTCAAACTGAGGGCGGGAGTGGGTTGGAAGGGAGAATACCCCATTGGGCAGACCAACTTCAGCGCCGGTAAAGAAACTCAAGCGGGGTTTACGCTGCTTTCGGATGAGCCCGTGGTCGTCGAAGACATGCGAACGGAGACGCGGTTTGGTGGACCAACGCTGCTGCATGAACACGAAGTCGTAAGTGGGATGAGCGTCACCATCCGCGGAAGGGAACGTCCCTACGGCGTTCTGGGCGCGCACAGCGCTTCTGTGCGGAGATTTGCAACTGATGATGTCAGCTTTCTCCGCGCCGTCGCTAGCGTGCTGGCTGAGGCCATCGACCGTAAGAGGGCCGAGGAGTCCCTCCGGCAGTCGGAATCTCAATCCCGGGCTCTCTTCGAAAATGCGCTTGATGCTGTGTTGATCGCCGACGACGGAGGTGCTTACCTGGACGCCAACCCTGCCGCTTGCAGTCTCCTGGGAGTCTCCTACGACGAGGTCATTGGCCGGACGATTAGTGACTTTACAGAGCAGGATGCCAAGCCGGAGACTCCGCGCCTCTGGGAGCAGTTTCTCAAAGAGGGAACGATGTGCGGGGTGTTCGGCCTGCGCCGGCCGGACGGGAAGCTCGTGGAGGTTGATTTCTCCGCCACTGCCAACTTCCTTCCCGGTCGCCACCTCTCTATTCTGCGTGACGTCACCGAGCGCAAACAGGCAACGGAGGCAGTACAGAGAAGTGAACGACTCTTGCGGGAACTGGCTGAGGAACTAGAGAGCGAACGGAAGCGGCTGGTTGAGGCTCAGACTCTGGCCAAGTTAGGCAGTTGGCATATTGACTTGTCCACCATGGCTATGATCTGGTCGGCCGAGACTCATCGCATCTTCGAAACCGATCCGGCAAAGTTTAACCCAGATCATGAAGGATTTTTGCAGTTCATACATCCCGACGACCGGGCAGCAGTAAATCAGGCGTTTGCCCTGTCGCTCGGCCGATGCTCCGAGGGCGAGACAGAGCATCGAGTGTTGATGCCGGATGGTCGGATCAAGTTCCTGGAGGAACGCTGGCGGGTTTTCCACGATGACCACCAAAAGCCTGTTCGCGCCGTCGGCACCTGCATGGATATCACCGAGCAAGTGCTTTCCCGGCGCAGGCTGCAGGAGACCGAAGATCAACTCCGGCAGTCGCAGAAGCTCGAATCCGTCGGAATGTTGGCCGGTGGGATAGCGCACGATTTTAATAACCTTTTGACGGTCATCACCGGGTACTCCGAACTCACGCTCAAAGGTCTGGATAAGGCCGATCCGCTCGTCCACAATGTCGAAGAGATTAAGACAGCCGCCGAACGGGCCGCTTCTTTGACGCGCCAATTACTCGCTTTCAGCCGCAAGCAAGTGCTCCAACCCAAAGTACTCGACCTCAACTCCATCATTTTGAACATAGAGAAAATGCTCGGCCGGTTGGTAGGCGAAGACATGGAACTACGCAGCTTGCCCGGCGTTGGACTTGGACAAGTCAAAGCCGATCCCGGGCAGATCGAGCAGGTCCTATTAAATCTAGTCGTCAATGCCCGAGACGCGATGCCCAACGGCGGCAAGATCACCCTCGAGACGGCTAACATCCATCTGGATGAAGCGTATGCGCGTCGGCATATCGCTGTTCAACCCGGCTGGTACGCGATGTTGGCTGTTACCGATACCGGGCACGGCATGGACGCGAAGACGCAGAAATACATCTTCGAGCCGTTCTTCACGACGAAGGAACAAGGCAAGGGGACAGGCCTCGGCCTCTCCACAGTCTATGGAATAGTCAAACAGTCAGGCGGCAACATCTGGGTCTACTCGGAGGTCGGAGTGGGCACGAGTTTTAAGATTTACCTTCCTCTCGTGGACGAGCACATCACCGGCCCTGAGACGGGGCAGGCACGCCCGGAAGGCGCCGCGGGTACTGAAACGATACTGGTGGCGGAAGACGAAGAGATGGTGCGACATCTGGCGCGAGAAAGTCTCAAGATAAATGGGTACACAGTGCTGGAAGCTGCTGATGGAGGGGAGGCCCTGTTGATTGCCCAGCAATATCAGGGGCCGATTCACCTGCTTTTAACTGACGTAGTAATGCCGCGCATGAGCGGCAAGGAGTTGGCGGAGCAGGTAGTCAAGTTACGCCCCGACACGCGCGTCCTTTACATGTCGGGCTACACGGACCAGGCCATCGTGCATCACGGCATCTTAGACCGAGACATCGCCTTCATCGGGAAGCCTTTCACGCCCAACGCACTAGTGCTTAAGATAGTAGCAGTGCTACAGCAAAGTCTACTAGCTAAACGAGGTTGAGCTGGCCAGTGAGGACGGGAAGCTCCCCTCACAGCCCAAGTGCAATTCGATCATTCATCACCAAACCAGTCAAACAGGAGGGACTTGACAGAGTACTCGATGTTTCTTCGCCAGACCTGGTCGAAGAGTATCGTTTGAAGCTTCGCTCCATTTGGTTGCGGGGAATGCTAGTTGTTTTTGAGATTTAAGATTCTAACCTTCAACCCGTCCTTCGCAGCAACCTCTCGTTCGGTCACGATCCCCTATCAACATTTCAGACGTGAAGTTTGTGTGATTCGCAGTAAACTCTAAGCTGATCACCCCGACTCGCCATTGCTGCGTTGCTCCTTAAGTCAGGCATCGCTCTTTGCTCTCAACCAGTATTGCGCAAACCTGCGGCGATCCCGTTAATCGTTGCTGCTAGTGCATAATTTAGATCTTCGCTCTCCTCCCCTTCTCGTTTCCGACGCAACAACGCGCACTGAATCAAACTCAACGGATCGACGTACGGATTACGAAGGCGAATCGAACGCGCCAGGACCGGGTTTCCACTCAGCAACTCCGGCTGTCCCGTCAGTTTCAGGATCATGCGACGAGTGCGCTCAAACTCCTCCACAATCATTCCAAAGACACGCTCGCGTATACCTTCGTCGCTAACGAGGGCAGCGTAGCGTTGCGCGATAGTTAAATCGGCTTTGGCCATTCCGATTTCGACATTCCCTATCAAATCTGAGAAGAACGCGAACCGCGAGGTCATCGTTTGCAGCAATCGCAGTCTCTCGTTGTCTGTGCCGACGAATCGTTCCAGCGCATGACCCACACCGAACCAACCAGGCAGCACGTGGCGGCTCTGCATCCAGCCAAAAACCCAGGGAATAGCGCGCAAGTCTCCCAGACCGATCGCTTCGCTGCGTCGCGCAGGACGAGAGCCGAGGCGAGCGTGTTCCAATTCATGTACCGGCGTGGCTTCCTCAAAATAGGTCATGACTTCCGAATTTTCCGCGATCCGCTCGCGATAGAAAACAAAGGCACTCTGCGACATCTCCTCCAGGGCCGCTTCCCAAGCGTCAGCTTCGGTTTCACTGGACTGGAGACCGCCCGGCCGCGCCAATGCCTCGAGTGAGGCTGCGACCATCAACTCCAGGTTGCGTTCGGCCAGCACCGGGTCTGAATACTTCCAATAGAGAACTTCACCCTGTTCAGTGAGTTTAAGCGAGCCACTAAATGATCCGACTGGTTGCGCCACGATTGCCCGGTGCGTGGGACCACCGCCTCGTCCCACCGTGCCGCCGCGTCCGTGAAAAAGTCGCAACTTGACGCCGCACTCAGCGGCGACAGCGTGCAGCGCGTGGTGGGCCTTGTAGATCTCCCAGGTGCTCGTGAGCATGCCGCCATCCTTGTTTGAGTCGGAGTAGCCGAGCATCACTTCCTGACAGCGGTCCCACGAATCAAGCAGCGGGAGATAATCTGGTGCAGTCCAGAGTTGGCGACATACCTCGGGGCAATTGCGCAGATCCTCGATTGACTCGAAGAGTGGCACCGGCATTAACCCCGGATCTCCCCCGGCAGCGGCAGCTTCCACGCGCACACCGCATAGGCGCGCCAACCAGATAAAAGAAAGAACGTCTTCCACCTTGCTGGCTCCACTGATCACATAGCTGCGAATCGCAGACGCGGGAAAGTCGCACTTCAGCTTCGCTATCGTGCGCAACACTTCGAGCAGGCCGCGTGTCTCGCCGGAAGGCGAGGCGGGCAAGGCAATCACATCGCGGTCTAACCTTTTGTCACCGCTGGACAACTCGGCCACAGCGCGCGCGTGCACGCTCGCGTGCTGCCTGATGTCGAGGGAGTGCAGATGAAATCCAAACGTATCGATCTGTCGTAGCAGGGGATCAACCAACAGACTCGCGAGGCGTTCCGCTCCATTTGCCGCCAGGCTATCACGCAGTATTTTCAGGTCCGCGGCGAACTCCGACGGATCTGTGTAAGCCAACTCATGTGAAGCCTGGTGACGTGTCCAGCGCAGTCGCTCAATAACGTAGTCGAGAAGGCGGCGGTAGATCTCTTCTGCTCCTCGCGTCTCATTCGCCGGTGCCACGTGGGGAATTCGTTGTGCGTATCGTTCCACTTCCTCAAGCAGTGCGGGCGTTGCGGGTACCTGTCGCGCCGAGGGACTTATCCGATCCATTAGATCGACAGCGACAGCCAGGTAGTGCTCGAGTATGACCTGGCGGGCGAGGTGAAGCGCGTCACGCGTGGAGTCCGCTGTAACGAAAGGGTTGCCGTCGCGGTCACCACCGATCCAGGAACCGAAGTGGAGGAAGGTCGGCAACTCATTAGCGCTGAACTCGCATTCGTAAACCTGGCTGAAGGCGGCAGCAAACTCCTCATAGAGTTGCGGCAGCATGGAGATCAAGCAACCCGAGTAGTAGTCGAGTCCCATCTTAATCTCATCGCGCACGGTCGGTGGCCGTCGGCGCACTTCGTCTGTCTGCCACAGGGCCGTAATCTCGGCGGCAATAGTTGATTCAAGTTCGCACGCTGCGGCGTCGGTCAACGGCAAACGATCAAGCGACTCAAGGTTGGCGGCAATACGTCGGCGCTTAAAGAGGACTGTGCGACGCGCAACTTCGGTTGGGTGCGCGGTGAAGACAGGGATCACTTCGATTTGGCCCAACCATTCAAGGGCGGCCTCTTTATCTACTCCCGAATCGCGCATGCGGCGCAGCGTGCCCCGGATGGTGCCAGGCTGGGGCGCCAGGTCCGGGAAGAGTTGCCCGGTACGACGACGGCGCTTACGATGGTTGGTCTCGGCGAGATTTATCAGCTCGAAATAGATGGCAAAAGCCTTCGTCATCCGATAGGCCTCCATCAGATCCATGTCGGCGACGATCAGCGCGACCCGTTCCATCAAGGGGTACTGGCGATGGGGGAGCTGGTTTGGCGAGGCGTGAGCGGAACGTTCACGGTATTCAATCGCTAATTGTCGAATCTCCTCTACGGCTGCAAACAGTGCTTCGCCAGCTTGCTCTTTCAGCGTCTCGCCGAGTAAACGACCGAGCGAGCGCACGTCACGACGCAGCGGCGCCTCCTTTGCCTCTGGCGCTTCGCTGGTTAGCTCTGCGAGCCTAATCGCCTGGTCGTCTACCCCCCACAGAGGTTTTGCTTCAGCCACGTATCATATTTCCTGAGGTCGAGAGCCTGTAATTATAAGCCAGCACTAATTACCCTGGCCTTGAAACTCAAACTTCAGACATGCCTCCGCCGTTAATAGTCCTGTAGTGTCTCAGTTCCAACTTGAGATGCTAGCCCATAATAGGACGACTCAGCGACAGAACCGAGGAGCGACCGGGTCTTGATGCGAATTTCAGATTGTCGTACGCAACGTCCTTAGCAGTTGCTAAGCGCGGCCCATCTGTTACCTTGGAAGGGCAGCCTGCGCGTGCACCCGGGCAACGACGCCGCCGAGGTTTTCATTTCTGTCTGGTCCTGGCCGCGTACCCAGGCGCTGAAGGATTTGACCAAATGATCGAAGAGGATTCCGAAAGAGAGCGACAACGACGCTTACGCTCCGCGCAGCGAGTGGTGATCAAGGTAGGTACCAGCATCATCGGCGGCGAGGGAGGTGGCGTTTGCGCTGAGCGTATTGAACCACTAGTGCGGTCGATTGCAGAGTTGAAGCGCTCGGGCCGCCAGGTCGTGCTGGTGTCTTCGGGAGCGGTTGGCTTAGGCGCTGGATGTTTGGGTCTTCATCCTTCCCGGCTCAATGATGTCGTGGTGCGGCAGGCCTGCGCGGCTGTGGGCCAAAGCCTCTTGATGCACTCTTACGAGCAGTTGTTTCGCGAGCATGATGTGAAGATAGCGCAGGTGTTGTTGACCGAAGACGATTTCATGGAATGGAAGCGTTACACGAACCTGCGCCGCACAATGGAGAAGCTGCTCAAATTGAATGTGCTCCCCATAATCAACGAGAACGATACGGTCTCAACTGCGGAACTCGAATATGCCTCCGGCCAGGAGCGCGTCTTCGGGGACAACGATCGGCTTGCGGCCCTTGTGATGAGTAGGTTGGAGTCGGACGCACTGGTGTTATTGACCAATGTGGACGGCCTGCTGCGCTACCATTCGAGGGAAATGGAGCGCGGACTTAACTCCGATGCGCAGCCTGCCCTCATCCCACTAGTAGTAGACCTGACGGACGAGGTGAAGGCGCTGGCAGCCGGACCGTCCGCGGGTGGGCGTGGCGGCATGTTGACAAAATTGGAAGGGGCGCAAATTGCGATGCAAGCCGGTGGAGTTGCAGTCATTGCAAACGGGATGCGGCCGGGGGTTCTCGATGACATTTTTACCGGCAAGCAAATCGGCACTACGTTCATGTCAACTTCGCGCATGGCGGGTAAACGCCGTTGGCTTACCTATGCCGCGGGAGTCCGCGGGCGAGTAATTGTAAACGAAGGCGCACGCGAAGCGATTATCAGCGGCAAAGCAAGTCTGCTCTCTTCCGGGGTGGTGCGCGTAGAGCAGCAATTTGAATCGCAGGACGTCGTGAGCATTGCCGATTGTGAGGGGCGCGAGTTTGCGCGTGGCATCATTAATTGTGCGAGCACAGAAGCAACGGCCTTGGCCGAAGGAGTCTCACCCCCGCCGGGTGGGGGTCAACGCTCTCGCGTGCTGGTGACACGGGACAACCTGGTGCTGTGGGAGCAAAGATGAATCACATGTTGGAAGCAGTAGTGCAATTAAACGTCGCGGAGGTGGCAAGTCGCGCCAGGGCTGCGTCCCGCCTGCTGGCAATTGTTCCCAGCGAGCGTCGTGACGCGGCGCTCCAAGCAGCCGCCGATGCGATTGCCGCACGCCAGACAGAGATTCTCAAGGCGAACCAAAGCGACTGTGAGCAAGCCCTGCGAGGGGTGGCAACCGGACAGATGAGGCGCGCTCTATTCGAGCGTCTGCGGATAACTGAACAGAGCATCAAGCAGATGGCGGCTGGAGTTCGCCAAGTGGCCGCGCTGCCTGACCCATTGGGCCGTAGTCTGGCCGTGACCGAGTTGGATGAGGGCCTGACGCTCCACAAGGAGTCATGCCCAATAGGTGTGGTCGGCATTATTTTTGAAGCTCGGCCCGAGATCGTCCCGCAGATCGCCGCGCTCGCGCTGAAGTCCGGCAATTCAGTAATTCTGAAGGGCGGAACTGAAGCAGTGCAAAGTAATCAGGCGCTCTTTTCGATCTGGAGGCAGGCGCTCCAGCAATTCCCAGAAATCCCGGCGGAAGTGATCAACCTGCTTTATACGCGCGACGATGTTAGCGAAATGCTCTCGCTTGTCCACGATATCGATTTGATCATTCCGCGGGGCTCGCGTGAATTTGTGAGTCACGTGGCCGAACACAGCAGCATCCCGGTGTTGGGTCACGGTGAAGGACTCTGCCACGTATACGTCGATCGGGCTGCGGATTTACCCAAAGCATTGAGTATCGCCTTCGACTCCAAGGTGCAGTATCCCGCGGCATGCAATGCGATGGAGACGCTGCTGGTTCATGAGGAGGTAGCGGCTCGTCTTCTCCCTGATTTGATCACGCGGTTCCGGGCAGCCGGTGTGGAGGTCCGGGGTTGTCCGCGCACTCTGGAGGTGGCAGAGGCGCAAGTCCTGATAGCAGCCAGCGAGGAGGATTGGGCAACCGAGTATTCCGATCTGATTATCTCGATCAGAATCGTCGCTAGTGTAAACGAAGCCATTGCGCACATCGATCACTACGGTTCCGGACATACGGAAGCGATTGTCACCGAGGACCGGGACACGGCGGCGCATTTCCTGGAACGAGTTGATGCGGCCGGGGTTTACTTGAATGTCTCAACGCGCTTCGCTGACGGTTTCCGCTACGGCTTCGGCGCCGAGCTGGGCATAAGTACCAGTAAGCTCCATGCTCGTGGACCAGTGGGCCTGGAAGGATTGACTACCTATAAGTACAAACTGATTGGTGACGGTCAAACGGTCGCCAGTTACGTCGAGGGTGAACGGTCTTTCACGCATCGCCGGAGGAGCTGAGCCTTTTTCAACTTGATGGGGAGAGAAGATGAAACAATTCCGACGGCTGGCGGCCACCATTGCGCTGGCCTGTATCGCTCAAGTGGCGGGGGCTCAGTCAGGCGTCGCGCCCGCTAAGCAACTCTTCCAGAAATACATTGCCCTGGGCGATAATTTTGATCCTTCGCTAGTCGATCTTTACTCGGACGAAGCGCTGATCAAAAACACGCGCCGTTATCCGGGAGGACAGAAGAGGACTATCGAGATACCAGCGGCTAAGTACAAAGAGTTAATCCGATCTACCATGCCGGTGGCCAAAGCGAGAGGGGATAGGAATAGGTACTCTTCCGTGAAGTACGCGCTGGAGGGCAGTAACGTAAGGATTAGCGCGAGGCGCTATTCGCTGATGAAAAAATACTCTAGCCCGATCCACCTGCTGGTCGGTGCGGATAAGAAAGGTGAGTGGCAGATATTGGAGGAGATTACTGAATCGATCCCGTGAGCGTGACTGCCTGGAGCGGCCTGCAATATCAGTCATAGCCCGGAGTAGGCCGCAAATCTTAACACCTCGCCTTATCGCGCTAGACTAACGATGACATCAGAGTTGTCTTTTAGGTGTCGCTTGTGGTAGCGATTGCGGCAACTTGGATGGGCCAATAGTCTTTATTTGGCAAGGTGTTGAGTTTTGCTCGTTCTAACCTGCCCTGATTGTCACCTCTCACTGGGCTACGGAGGCGGTCAGACAAAAATCGCGAATTGCCTCCCGATGATGGAACACCCAACAGGGGCGTATGGCTGCCTGATGGATCCGTTAGGACGCAAGGTTTTTCCTACGACGACAGAATTACCGATTTAGCTATTTACGGCTTTTTGCGTTGCCCGCTCTTTGCTGGTTTGGCTTTTAACTCGACTAAAACTGCCTCAAAAGGCTGATCGCTTAAGTTCTCGGGCAAGTGCGTTTCCGCCGGTGCAGGGGCAACCTGGCCAGCTTTCTGTTGTCTCTCCTCCGTCTTTCCGTCGGCGAGAATAAATCTAGTGTTCATGTCAGTCAGCATAATAACTACACCCGCCGAGTGCGAGTGCATCACCGACTTTTCGTGCGGACCATACTTGATTCGCAGTACCCGCACTTGGTCATTCTCGAACTCAACCGTATAGTGCTTTGGGTCTGTTTTGACCGCGTCTTGTGCCATAGCACTGATGGCAGTTAAGCACAAGAACCACAGCAAAAAACCAATGTGTTTCATCGGAAGGAACTCCTCTGAGATAGAATAGGTAAAACATGACGCTTCTTATTCCAAACAGCAGGTAATGTCAATAGTTGTCCTCAAATAGACTGATGCCAGGGGCGGCTGGCTTCCGGGTCTGCCGCTTTTCTTTTCCCTGAAGGGTGACCCTCGTGACGCTAATTTCCTTATTATTCTTGTGAGCAAATCACTCCTCCGCGCCTCTTACTTCCTATCATCCCAAGATCGATATGCAGGAGTAACTAGGTGATAATTGGTCTCTCAGCGTCACCACCGAACCTTTGTATTGTTGTCACAAGTTCGTCACTGGCTGCTCTTCTCGAAAAACCTATTGCCAGCAGACACCTAGGCGTCCGTAGTGCCCTCGAAAGGCCTCCCATTCTGGCACTCAGCGCTGATCCAAAGGATCCCTGTGGGGCTGGCCACTCCGCACTACTTATGCGTTTGTCCTTTGTAAGGCCTCTTCAGTCCGCGTCTTGCCTGGTCGTGCGAGTCGTAAACATTCGGACGAGAAAGCACTATGCGGTACTCGACCAACGCTTCGTTTCGCTTGCCCGCCACGTCGAATGCTTGAGCCGCCAGGAGGTGGGCCCTTGAGACCAGGCCGGCATCTGCTCGCCTCACGGCCGTAGCAGCCAGAAACTGTTCCGCGGCCCGCCCTGGTTGGTTCATCAGGAGAAGAGCCTCACCATAGCGAAAGTGGATGAAGTCCAGGGCGCGCGCGCCGGCCTCTGCCTCAGAGCGCTTGTGTAACAGCTTCTCGAAAGTATCTAGTGCCTCGCGCTCCAGGGTCTCAGCCTCTTTAGTCCTTCGTTCCTGGCGATCGAGCGCTGCCAGCGAAACCAAAGTATCCGCCGTCTCCAGGCTAAGCAGATAGTTGCGTGGATACCTGTGGTGCAATTCCCGTGAGAGAGCTAAGGCCTTCGGGAAATGTTTCTCCCTCTTGTAAATGGCAATCAGCAGTACCTTGGCATCATCGCGCATCCAGTGTCCGTCTTTCGCGACCCGCTCGAGCGTCTGAATTCCGCGTTTCTTCGAGCCACGGACCCCGGCAATGCCTGCCAGGATTCTTGCGGGCAGCGGCAGCGTGCCCACAATGAAAGCGTGCATTCCAATGGTTAACTCAGCATCACGAAAGTTCGGATCCAGCTTTATCACTTCGCGATGCCTGTCGACACCGCTGGAGCCGTAACGCAGAGCGGCTATAAAGCGTCGCTCCACGGTCGCTGCGAATGAGGCTTTCAGAGAATCAATGGCACCGAGCATATAGAGCGTCTGCGGATCGCGAGGGTTGAGTCGCAATCTAGATGTGGCAAGGCGAGTCGCCTCGCCTGTTAGATCACTGAAGTCCTGAGTCAGCCGCGGATCAGGTTTGTCTTCTGGCTTCGCGTAGAACGACTGCGTGCTGTAGATGGCCGCTTGCAGCCTGCGTGCTTGATTCAAGGTCTCCAGCCAGAGCGTCGTGGCAAGCATCTGTGGTCCAATCGGATCGTCTGGATACAAGCGGTTCAGCTCAGTGATCCTCTGGCGAGCAACGTCGTAGTCAAGATTGAATAGAGCTTCCGACCCCTGGGCTCGCAGCTCCTCGAGTCGGGGAGTAGTCTTGGTTGTCGGCACGCCGCTGTCTTTGGCCTGCTCATGCGTGGAGGAGGGGGCGACCAGTGATAACAGGAGTAGCAGCAGTAATATCTGACTGTCCGAGCACATAAAGAGGCGCTTCAAGGTTTATGCAAAGCTACTAACAACCATTAAGCCTTAGGGCCTTTACACATTCTTCCAAATCTCGAGTAATCTCTTCCGGTTTATCTAGTGCGGAATATCGTAACGGCTCGCCTATAGTCAGCGAAACCTCATCTGGTCTGGCAAAGTGTCGGTTTGCTCGCTTTAGTTCCCATAAGCCCTCAATTCGCAGAGGCATCACCGGAGCATTGAGTTTCGAAATCAATAACCCAGTGCCCGGGCGAAAAGGATTGATCCGACCGGTTTCTGTGCGTTTTCCTTCCGGGAAGACGAGAAGACTATAGCCGCGGTCCATGAGTTCGCCGGCAAACTCAAAACTTTTCCGGAAGCCGCTCTTCTGAGGCATGGCGAACACGTTGAAAAAGAGGACCACCAGAAAATACTGGAGCAAGTAACGCACGCGAGTCATTAGTCCAGCACTCCGTTCGGGATGAAGCCATTCGCGTAGCAATTCGCCATCCATGGCAATTGCCATCTTCCTCCGAAAGCCTCCCGGAAGCGCAAGCAGCACCAGTGCATGGTCCACCACCGAAACGTGATTGCAGATAAAGACCGCTGGCTCGCGGACTTCGTCCAGGCGATTCTTGCCGATGATTTTGGGCCGGCCCATAAACCGGGACAGGGGCAGCACAATCAGATAAAGCAGCAGGATGCGCAGCCAACTGAGTGGCCAGCGCTGTTGCCAACGTGGGTAGGGATAGCTCCCTGCCTCCTTGTGTTGACCTTCATGAATCAGTTTCTCCACCTGACCGAGTGTCGTTGCCTCAGTGAAGGCAGCTTCATCGAGCTCGACCTGAAAGCACTCTTCAAGGGCGCTTAGAAGCTCCACTCTGCCAAGTGAGTCAAGCTTCAAGTCGGTCCCTAGCTTCGCATCAGGATCCACCCTTTCGGGCACGCCGCCGCTAATTCGGCAGACAATTTTTTCCAGACGGGCGGAACTAACATGCGAGGACGACTCAGCGGATGCGTGAAGAACGCCACCCAGCCTGGCTTTCACTAGTTCGCCGACGAGTTGCTTACGAACCTTCTGAGTTGTGGTCCGCGGAAAGTCTGCTTCGGGCCAGATAGCCCAGCGACGCACTTGCTGATGTTGCGCGAGTGATTCGTTGGCGCGCTCAACGGCTGCCCTGGCGCTCGCCTTTCCGCCTCGGAGTATCAGAACTGCCAGAGGTTCAGGTCCGTGCGGCCCCTCTGTTTCCACGACTGTGCTCATCTTTATTTCCGGCTGGCGATTGACTACAAGCTCAATGTCCTCCGGATAGACATTCATTCCCGCGGAAGTGACGATTACCTCTTTTTGCCGACCCTTGAAGTAAAGATTTCCCTTCTTGTCAATCTCGCCGGTATCCCCGGTCCGAAACCAACCGTTTTCTGAACCGGTTGATTCTCCGTCAGCTTTCCAATATCCCGACGACACGTTCTTGCCGCGCACCAGAATCTCGCCGTTCTCCGCGAGGCTCACTTCCTGACCCGGCAGTACTCTTCCGATGGAGCCGCGTACATTTTTAAACGGATGGTTGACACTGATTACCGCGGCAGTTTCAGTCATGCCGTAGCCCTGAATCACGGCAAGGCCGAGCCGCTGCCAGAACTCTTCCGTATCGGGATTGATGGTTGCTCCACCTGAGATGAAGGCCCAAAACTTCCATCCGAACATTTGATGGACATCGCGAAACCTCCACCAACGCTCGACAAAGTTTGACCGTGCGGCCGCCTCAAGACCACTGCGAAACTTCTCGAGCCCGTGGCGTGCTTCGTAGTCTCGTTCGATCTTTTCGCGCATTGCGTCGAGAATCCGAGGTACGCAAATGACCACGGAAACACGCTCGCGCTTGATTGTCCTTATGATTTGGCTCGGTACCAACGAGTCTTGGAATAAGACCGTCCCCCTGAGAAGCTGGGGCACAAAGATGCCCATGAATTGACCGAAGACGTGACTGAGAGGCAACAGATTGAGAAAACGTATCGGATGAACCAGGCGCTCCCACTTAAGATACCGCTTAATCTCCCGTTCCAACGGCGTCAGGTTCGCCATGAGATTGCGGTGGGTGATGCGCACGCCTTTGGGCTCGGCAGTGGTCCCTGAGGTAAAGACGATCTCCACGATGTCGTCGCTAGCGTTTTCGGTTGTGAGATAAGGTTTTGAGGAATGATGCGCGACCTGCGAGCTTAGTTCGTCAAGCTCGATCACCGGGACAGCCTTATCGATCAGGCTTGAAGTGCCAGTATCACAGAGCGCCAGCTTTGCCTCAACCTGACCTTGAACTCGTTTAACGAATCCCGCGTCGCTCTGAACATCAACAGGCACGGCTATCACGCCGCGAAGGAGGCATCCAAAAAATGCGCAAACCCACTCAGGACTATTCCTGCCCCAAAGCAAAACGCGATCACCTTTTTCGATCCTTCGCACTTCCAGGTCTCTGGCGAATTGCATCGCAGTCTTCGCAATGTCACTGTACGACCACTGTTTGACTCTTAACCCGAGTCTGTGAGCGAACGCAGTTTCATTACCGCGAGACAGGAAATCGTCTAGATAACTGGCGAGCGAGGTGCGCATCAATCCTGGATCCAGAAGAAGTGGGTACCTATCACAATCGTAGAACGATCTGCGCTGCTGTCAACCTAAACGCGCCACCGGCGGAGCTTTCGGGTGTAATCCACAAACGGAAAGCGGCAGGTTGAGCGACCTGCCGCTTTTCACTACTTAAAACTATTGAGAATAACTGGTGAGCCGTGGAGGGCTCGAACCTCCGACCCGCTGATTAAGAGTCAGTACCGCACCATTTTCTACGCATCGCTGGCGGTATCAAAATCGCTCAAAGGCCCATAGACATTGGGTGAAATGAATTCTTCCTCTCTCTCGCGATTTCTGCTATAAGCTCCAGGTTACATCGAATGTGTGTGGCGAATGTGTGTGCGGGAATTTGATGCGAGCCGCACTGGCATGGCGAATGCAAACTGCTGAAGGTCAGAAATCCGCAACTCAGGGAATTAGATATGGCAAAGGAAAGAACAGGATCGATAGTCAAACGCAGGCCTCGACGGAATGGCGAGAAACCAAGTTGGTGGGCGCGAGTCACCTACATCGATCCCGTATCAGGGAAGCGGCGTGACTTGCAACGCCGTGCCGACAGCAAGGCCGACGCCTGGGATCTCGTTCATTCGCTTGTCAGCGAGATAGACACGACTGACGGCAGAACTCTCGCACACGAGCGAAAGACATTTGTTCATCTGGCCAGCTATTACGAGAAGCACTACCTGAAGCCTGCAGCGTACATCGACGGGCGAAAGATTAGTGGGCTAAGAAGCCTGCGCGGACTCACGGCCCAGTTGGATGCCGCGCGCGTTTACTTCGGCCACAGGCCTTTGCGGTCGATAACCTATGCCGACCTCGCCAGCTTTCGTTCCGAGCGCCTGAACGTGGAGATGTAGCCCGCCACAACGAAGCCTTGAAGCAGTACGTGAAAGCGTTGAAGCAGAGGTGTAAGGTGGAACGTCCAGAAGTCCGCGTGACTCGCTCCATCGCGACCGTCAACCGCGAGCTGGCTTTACTCAGACGTATGTTCAATGTGGCTCAGCGGGAAGGATGGCTCACTCACAATCCGTTTGCGATGGGCCAGCTGCTGGTCAGTGTCGCCGACGAAAAGAAGCGCGAGCGAATCCTGACACGCGAAGAAGAGACGCGACTGCTTGAGGCCTGTAGCGACTCTAGACGCCGCCATCTGCGGCCTATCCTCGTATGTGCGCTGGACACGGGCATGAGGCAAGGCGAGATTCTCTCGCTACGCTGGCGGGACGTGGATCTCGACGAGGGCGTGATCACTGTTGCGGCATTCAATACGAAGACCACGCAGTCCCGGAGAATTAGCCTGACCGTGCGACTGGCCAAAGAACTGGGAGCCATCGCAGCGCAAGCCCCCAGGCGCCCGGACGATCTCGTCTTTAGCATTTCGGATAACGTTAAGCGAAGCTTCGATACAATTCGCCGAGTAGCTGGCCTCCCGGACGTGCGCTTTCACGACCTGCGCCATACCGCTGCGACCCGCTTGGTAGGCGCTCACATCCCGCTTTCTGAAGTTGGGCGCGTACTCGGCCATACCCAGGCAAATACGACCTATCGCTACGTCAACGCGAACACCGACACCGCGAGACGCGCGGCGGCGGCGCTTGACGCATTCAACGGCGAAACCGAGGACGTACGGCCTGCGGCGGAGTTGGTGCACTAGATGAGAAGCAGTGCTAAACTTCGAGTCAGATAGAGCCCGTGGAGTAAGACGATGCAACCCAACAAAGCCTACGATGAAGTGATCGATTTCATTGCGTCCTCCAGCCCGCAAAATGTGATTGCTTTTCGCCCGTCTGAGGAGGCCAAAGCTCGAGTGGCCGACCTGATTTTTCGAGAGAAGACAGAAGGCCTACCAGATGACGAGAAATCGGAACTTGATCACTACCTGCAAATTGAGCACTTGATGCGCCTGGCGAAAGCGCGCGCGCATCACTATCTGGTAAATGGCTAGATGGATCAGTGCGGAACTGCGTCAGACCATCGCTGACCGCGCAAAGTCCTTGTGCGAGTACTGCCTCATCGCCGAGGAAGATACTTTTTACGGCTGCGAGGTCGATCACATCATCAGCTTAAAGCACGGCGGTCCTTCGGAGCCGGGGAACCTCGCTTACGCCTGCGCTCTTTGCAACCGCGCCAAGGGCAGCGACGTTGGCTCGGTTTCAACCTCCGGAGAATTCACGCGCTTTTTCAATCCGCGCACAGACCGTTGGGCCGAACACTTTCGTTTGGAGTACGCTGCGATTAGCCCCCTGACCACTGTCGGAGAAGTTACTGCTCGCATTCTCGGGTTCAACGTCAGCGCGCGGCTTCACGAGCGTAAAGAGATGATTCGGTTCGGCAAATACCCAGGCGCAGCGGCTTCTGCGATCATGGCACGATGACTGCCCATTCAATGCCCGATAAAGCACCATCACGAAATCCGTACCACAAAGATGGTCAGCCGCCCGGGTTTCTCCAATCAGTGCGAACCCGCCATCAAAGAGCGATGTCATGCTCGCCTGCGTTTCTTACATAAGGCCGATTATCAAACGCCCGGCGTCCATTGGGTTCTCTCTCTTTATCTCCCGTTCGCTCGCCTACGCCTAGTGACTCAACTTGCGGTAATGGCTGTAGCCTGCGCTGCGGAGGCCGTCAAGGATCTCCGCTGCGCTTCGATGAACAACGCGAACTACAAACCGGTTCACTCCGCCCTTGACTGCCATCCTCGCTCCGGGCAGAGAGGGTGGATAAGAGTTGCTACTCCACAGCTCAACAGACCATCGGTTTCAATCACAATCAATTGTCAGGGCGCGGACTGCGATTGCCCTCCGCGAAGGGCATGAAGTGTGCGCGAACGTCATAAAGCAACGAACTAGGGAGGGCAGACAAGATAGAGAGCCTCAAATCGAATTTGGTTTCTGCATAAACTCTTTCCCTTTCAGCAACTTTAGAATAAAGCAAATCATACGAAGAAACTTGGGCGACTGGGAGTTTGTCTTAACCTCAGGACCTTCCGCAGTTTGTGGCTTTATTCTTGCACTGCGCACAATCATTTCGATAAGGCGGAGGAGTTATGGCAATTAGACCACGAGGAAGGAAGCGATCGCTGTCGAAGAAGGTGTCATCCTTCAACATGTGGATGGATCAGGTCTATCAGGTTCGGGCGATCATGGAAGCGACCGGCGCGGTAAAGGACGCCCCGGTGATACGCGAGCTCCTGGACGAGGCGCTGAGCGCACGCCGGCGAAAGGCGCTTGGTATTACCGACTCAGAAGAGCCGCCGGGCCAAGAGACGGCTGAGACCCTCCACACGCTCCAAACTCTTTTGCTCAGGCTAATCAAGCGGGAAGACCTGATGTTTCGCCGCCAGAGTCTCGGCCTTAAGCTTCAGCGGGAAACTTTGATCGAAGCCCGCGCCGGTAGGGAGGTTAGCTTTGAAGCGTTGGTAGAGACGCCCTGGATGGAGAAAGGCAAGACGAAAGAGGCAATGTCCAACTTCTTTTGACATGAAGACCCGCTACGGCAAGGAACATGTTGATGGCGTCGTCGAGAAGGTCAAGCGCGAACTACCAAGAGATCGCCGTCCGGGGTGTTGGATTTTACATCACATTTTACAACAGTGGTGATCTAACCAGTCTCTTCGGGTATCCGAACCCCAGCTAGGCCTTCCGGTTCTATCCCGTCCAGTCCCATCCCGTACCGGCTTTCCCAATTTTCCGTGCGGGCTTCGCCGTGGCACAGGGCTTGAGATGCACGAGGATCATGGAAGCAACTCAAGGACATCCCAGTTTATTTTCAGAGAAACAGGCAGCAGCTCATCTGGGCGTTGCTCGCATCACCCTACTCCGTGCCCGTGAAGCCGGACGCATTCGCTTCTTTCGGATCGGGACCCGTGTGCTCTACTGTGACGAACAGCTCATCGAGTTTCTAAGATCGTGCGAACGCAATGGCCACAAGGATAACGATGGAGGGAGAAGGGCATTAGTGCGTCACGCGGCGAGAAGAAAAGACAATCGAGTCAGCGCCTCCCGGCGATCAGTTTCCGAAAGCGAAACGGCGACCGATGATTCGATTACTGAGCCGGCGACGACTAATCAAGCGTCTTTGCCCTTCTCGGCGACTCGCTAATGTTCTCAAGTTCTCTGATTTGTAACTGACTGAAAAATTTCTGACGTGATGCAAACTTCTGCGAATACGCTGACGATAGTCAATGCAAGGGTTTTCGATCTGAATTTGTGTGCGAATGTGTGTGCGAAGTGAAACGGGCGACTCATGGTCGCCCGTAACTTATTGAACGTAATGGTGAGCCGTGGAGGGCTCGAACCTCCGACCCGCTGATTAAGAGTCAGCTGCTCTACCAACTGAGCTAACGGCCCGCAAGCGGAAAGAAATTATACGTCCGCTGACTAGTGTGTCAAGCAGGACACCTAGTGGGACAACCAAGCCGCTGTTTTCGTAGTGTATGGGCGATGTGCCTGTGGCGGAAAAAACCGGGGTCCTCAGGCGGGCAGCCCGCTTGAGGTTGAGGGTCAAACTGTTGCAGCGCATTCTCGTTGCGACAGCAGTTTACG
>JBGTLM010000091.1:0-6359 GCA_041744135.1 Pyrinomonadaceae bacterium | reverse complement strand
ACTGTCTATGTCGTACCCCGAATGTCGGAGCTGTTTTCGGGATTTGGCAGCGAGCTGCCTACAGTTACTCAAATCGTGGTGGGACTATCGAGCTGGCTTTCAGGGAACGTGGTTTGGTTTGCGCCGCTTGTCATTGGGGGAGCGGTAGCATTGTTCGTTTGGTCGCGCACGACTTCCGGTCGGCTGGCTCTGGATGCCGCCATCCTTAAAATCCCGCTCGCGGGAAGTCTGGCCATACAGTTATCAGTGGCCCAAGCCACACGCTCGCTGGCCACTCTGCTGGCCGGCGGCATCACCCTCGTGGAATCGTGGGAGATTGCCGCGGAGTCGATTACCAATCGAGAGTTGCGGCGCCGCAGTTCCGCTATTCTGCCAATGATTCGCGAAGGTCGCTCATTCACCGAGAGTCTCGAGGAAGCCGGCTGGATGCCGATGCTGGCTATTGACATGATCGGAATTGGCGAGCGTTCGGGTAGTTTGAGGGAGATGCTCGATGAGGTAGCGGTCTTCTATGACGCGGAATCGGAGGTGCGTCTCGAACAGTTGACGACCACACTCGAGCCTGCGATCCTTGTGGTAATGGGTGGGGTCGTCGTTACGATCTTGCTGGCAATTTACCTGCCGATCATCCAGTCTATCTCGGGCGGAGCGGGAGTCACGGGTCATCGGTGATAATTTAAGGCGAGCCGGGACTTCGCTACTTAGAGATCCAACATGAAGCAATACGCAGACGCGGATGCAGCGAGGCTGGCCTCGCAAAGTGCCGTAGTTCCACCGGCCGCAGCCGAGGACGAAACTTCGGCCTTAGAATCGGACCACCAGCCTCCTGAGGTGCGTGCGGCGAGGGAACTCGCGCGTCGTTACCGGTTGCCGTTCGTTGAATTGCTGCCTACCGATCGGGACTCCCCGGTCGATTACAGCCTCTTCCACGAGATTCCGGTTGACCTGATGGTGCGTCACCAATTTCTCCCGCTAAGACGTGACGGAAGAGGCCTGCACCTGGCCATGGCGGATCCCTCGGACCTGGAACGTCTGGATGAACTCGCCAACACGCTTCATGCGCGCATAGTTCCGCATGTGGCAACGGCCGGGACCATCGAACTTATCTTGCGCCGAGGCGACGCCACGCAGCGTGTGCTGCAGGAAGCCGCGTCAGGATTCCGCATTTCCCTGGTTAGAGAGACGGAGCACGGCGAAGAGGTACTGGACCTGGATCGTCTGGCGACTGATTCCGAGATGTCGCCAATCATCAAGCTGGTTGACACGATCATCTATAACGCCATGGAGTCGCGCGCCTCCGACATTCACATTGAAACGCGCGATACCGAGGTACAAGTCAAATATCGCATTGATGGGGCTCTCTACGCGAAAGTCGATCCGATTGACCTTGCCTATCACCAAACGTTGATCTCGCGCATCAAGGTGATGTCGGAGTTGGATATTGCCGAGCGGCGCGTGCCGCAAGACGGACGTTTCAGAGTTCGTTACAAAGGCCGCAACGTCGACTTTCGGGTTTCCATCATGCCCACTATCCACGGGGAAGATGCGGTCATTCGTATTCTCGACAAGGAACAGATCAACGAAGCCTTTAAGAATCTCAATTTGGATTTGGTCGGTTTTGCCGAAGAAGACCTGAGAAAGTTTCGCCACTACATCGCTGAGCCTTACGGCATGGTGCTGGTGACGGGTCCTACCGGTTCGGGAAAAACCACGACACTCTATGCCGCGCTAAATGAGATCCGAAACGAAGAAGACAAGATTGTTACGATTGAGGACCCGGTTGAGTATCAGTTGCACGGTATCACTCAGATTCCGGTCAATGAAAAGAAGGGCCTGACCTTCGATCGCGGATTGCGTTCAATTTTGAGGCACGACCCCGACAAGATCATGGTCGGCGAGATACCAGCCACTGAGACTGCACAGATCGCTAAACAATCAGCGCTGACCGGTCACCTCGTGTTTACCACCGTGCACGCAAACAATGTCATCGATGTGATCGGTCGCTTTCTCAACATGGGAGTTGAACCTTACAACTTTGTATCCTCCCTCAACTGCGTGTTGGCGCAACGGCTGATTCGGATGCTGTGCCCTTATTGTAAGCGCGCCCATCATGCGAGTGAAGTGGAACTGGGAGAGTCGGGCCTGCGAGTAGAGGAGCATCGCGAAACCGTATTTTATTTGAACGTCGGATGCGATGCCTGCAACCACACGGGTTATCGCGGGCGAACTGCAATACATGAACTGCTGGACCTTTCCGATAACATTCGTGAAATGATCGTGGAGCGCCGACCGGGCTCAGAAGTCCGCAGGGCGGCGGTGGCCGAGGGCCTCACCAGCCTGCGCGAATCGGCCTTAAAGAAGGTGCTCGCGGGCATTTCAACGCTCCACGAAATCAATCGGGTGACCTTCGTAGAAGAAGTCAGCGCCGCCAAATAGCAGGTTTGTTCATCCTAAAGCGCTGACAAACGCCTGAGCAGAGGACGAGTTTGAAAGATCGCCCGGGTTTCAGGAACTGATTTTTCAGCCTTGCGTTAAACCAAACAGGTCCGGAGCTGTTGCATCTTGACGGCTGGAGCGGCATTATTAGTATGCCTCCGGAGTTCCATCTCCCTAAAAAAGTTAAGAAAAGAGACTGCCAATGAGACTGAAGAACCATCCGCAAATATTAGTTTCGTTTCTGCTCACCGTCTGTTTACTGATATTGCCGATCACGGCCCTGGCTAAGAAAGGTGAAAAGAACTTCAAACGCGGAATGCAGCACGAGGCGGCCCAGCAGTGGGAGAAGGCAGCCCAGGAGTTCGTGCTGGCGGTTGCAGCCAACCCCGCGGATGTGGAGTATCAACTTCATTTCCGCCGCGCGAGCTTTAACGCCTCCCAATCGTTCATGCAACAGGGACGAGCGTTGGCGGAGCAGCGCGACTATGTCGGAGCCTATAATGCCTTTCGGCAGGCATACGGTTACGATGCGGTGAATGAGCTCGCCGTTTCTGAAATGGAACGGATGCTCCGACTGCAGAGCGTGAAGGACGGAACTAACGGTTCAGGAAATGGTCAAGGATCAAAAAATGGTGAGTTGCCGGACAGTGGCACACTCTCTACTACCGGAGCCCAGACAGAGGAGGTGGTGCCGTCGTCGCGTGTGGAACAGCTTCGCGTGATCAGCTACAGCGGTGATCTTAAGGCCTTTGTTCGCAGTCTGGCTGAGCAACTTCAATTTAATGTCGTCTTTGACCGGCAGTCGTTTGCGCAACCACGTACCATCGACATCAATCTCCGTGACGTGACCACAGCCCAGGCTCTCGACTACATCTTTTTGCAGGAGGGTTTATTTTTCCAGAAACTTAGCCGGCGCACGATTCTGGTTGCCGACCAGACTCGGCGGCCGCAGTACCAGCAGCTGGTACTCCGTACTTTCTTCCTCTCAAACATGAAACCGACCGATGCGCGTACGCTCATCCAGCAGGCAATTCCGCCATCGGTAGGACGTCCGCAGACCATCGTGGTCCCTGATGACGCTACCAACAGTCTAACCGTGCGTGACACAGCAGAGAACGTCAGGTTGATCGGGGACTTGCTCCAGAGCATCGACAAAGACCGCGCGGAAGTGGTCATGGACGTGAACATCTACGAGGTATCAAAGAACGACCTGCTGCAGTTTGGCAATCAAATTGGAACGGGAACCGGGATTTTCAATCTGGGTGGTTCGTCGGGTCTGGCTGTTCCCGTCGGTCCCGCGGCTCTCAGCGGCACCCAGCCAGGCGTGAACATCGCCAATATTATCGGCGGATCTCCCACGGCCATCGCCGCCGCCTTGGTTATTCCATCGTCGGTGTTTACGGCATTCCAGAGCAAAGACAACACCAGACTGATTGCCTCAACTCAGGTGCACGCTTTCAATGGTGAGGAATCAACGGCGCGCATCGGCCAGCGCGTTCCCGTTCAGACGGCGCAGGCCTTTCCTTTCGGCGTCCAAACGGGTCAACCACAAACAGGCCAGCCTTTCGGCACTGGTGGCTTCCCGGTGATCAACTACGAGCCTACCGGATTAACTTTGAAGTTTACGCCCCAGGTCTTTACCAACCTGGACGTGCAAGTGAAGATGTCGATTGAGTCCAAAGACGTTCTTTTTGCCGCCAACCCGCTGACGCCAACGTTTACCGAACGCACCATCACCGGTACCGCTCGCGTTCAAAACAACCGCACGATGATGTTAGCCAGCGTGGCTCAGGATGTGCAGACGAACGGCCGTCGTGGCCTCCCGGTGCTGGGTTTGATTCCAGTGCTGGGCCGCTTATTTACTTCCCCCACGCGGGACAATCGCCGCGTGGATATTGTGATCGCGGTTACGCCTCGCGTGCTGCGAGCACCGACCGTGACACCACGTGACGAAGAAATGCGGCCGAGCGGAACCTTGCAGTCGCCAACCACCGGGTCTCTCGAAGCAATGATTATCGAATCGGACCGTGAAGACCAGATTGCAGCCGGCCGCCGGCTGCCAAGAAACTCGGTGGTCCAGGTCTCTGATGTTGAGCCTGCGCCCTTTGGCCGACCGGCAACCTCGACCGAACTCGCGCGGAATTCACAGTTGGCGCCCGCAGTCGCAGGGCCGGCGAGGCAGGCCGTTTCTTCTGATACAAAGGCTCAAAACAATGCCGCTGCGCCAACCAGCGTCTCGCAGTCAGTAAGCGCAAAGCCACAAGCTGTTGAAGAGTTGCCGATATTCGTGCCGGCACCAAAGTCAATGGTAAGCACGCAGTCCGCGGCGCAAGTTGCAGTTGTAAATTCAGGGGCCGGGGGAACGCAGAACGCGGCTCTCACCAGCTTGCCGGCGCCGATTAATACCAGTGTCAGTTCGACTCGAAATGGTGCACGGATCGCCCAACTGAGCTTGATGCCGGCCAACCAAGTGCTGAAGGTCGGTGACAAGAGGCGGTACGCTGTTGAGCTCAAATCGGATGTCGCGCTCAGTCTGGCGGTGTTGGCGCTGAGATTTGATCCAAAGGCAGTAAAGGTGACTGCAGTTTCTTACGGCACTCTTTTCCGGACTGGGAAAGCGCCGATTCTGACAAAGTCCATAGATCCCGCAGGGATGTGCTTGATCTCCATTTCTGCAAATAGTGCTGCTTTGATGCAGGGTTCAGGGTCCCTGATCTTTCTTCAAGTGGAAGCGATCGGGCCTGGTGATGCAGGAATAACCTTCGACAAGGGGAACATGCATCTTGTGGCGGCGGATGCACGCGACGTTGTGCTCGAGTTGGCACAAGGGCCCACGATAATAAAGCAGTAGATGGAGCGTTACCGAAATCAACGAGACGCGGACACGCGGGGACGCGGCGACAAGGTGAAGGCAGTTGGGGTTACCAGTCGCCGCGTCACTTTGTCACCAGTGCGCTCTTTTGAGTTGGGAGCGGCGCCCAAACAATCCGGCTTTTCGCTGATTGAGCTGGTTATGACAATCACCATCATGACGATACTCACGCTCGGCGTGATGCCGTTGGTTAAGGTTTCCGTCAAACGTCAGAGGGAGCAGCAACTGCGCGATGCTCTGCGCCAGATGCGCATTGCTGTCGACGAGTTTCACCGCGATACGGTGGGGATGATTTGTACTGGAAGTGTGGCGCCGCCCACTCAAGGGCAGGTGCCGGCACTTCCCCCAGACCCGCGCAGCAGGGTAGCGATCTCAGACTGCACCATTTTCGGAGTAGATAATCCGGATCGATATCCCCCGGATCTTGATACGCTGGTTAGCGGAGTGAATGTGACTCCGCGCGGCGGCAATCTGGCTGGTCGAGGCGACCGGAACGTGAACGCGACAGAAGTGGGTAATCCAGAACTGTCGACGAAGAAAAAGGTCTACTTGCGCGCCATCCCGGTTGATCCTATGACCGGCAAAGCTGAGTGGGACCTGCGCTCGTGCTACGACGCCTCTGATGCGGGCTCATGGGGTGGTGAAAACGTCTTCGACGTACGTTCGAAATCGAAAGAAACTGCGCTTAATGGAGAGAAGTACAGTGATTGGTGAAATGCAGAAGGCAGGAGGCAGGTGGCAGGAGGCAGAAGACAGCTGCTCGAACGGACTGGCCCGCTCTTTCCTGCCTCCTGCGTTTCGAGGCTTTACCCTGCTGGAGTTGATGATCGTAATTTCGATCATTATTATTCTCGCAGCGATCGCTCTACCTCAATATCGAAGGACCATTATGCATGCGCGTGAGGCAGTCTTGCGCGACGATCTTTACAAGATGCGCTCTCTGCTTGATCAATACGCGGCAGATAAAGGCAAACTACCTCAATCACTGGAAGATCTCGTGTCTGAGAAATACATGCGCGAGCTGCCGGTTGACCCCTTCACTGGCCAGAGA
>JBGTLM010000090.1:0-13374 GCA_041744135.1 Pyrinomonadaceae bacterium | reverse complement strand
ACTTGCAAGTATTTTTCGAGCAGGGCAGGTGCTAGCGCGGCGGCGGTGACGTCGAGTGCGAGGCCGCCTTGTGCTTCCACCAAACGCAGTGCGGCTTCGCGAAGATGCATGATCTCTTCGGCAACAGATTGCGTAAACAACTCGCGCGCGGTTTCCGGTGCGTCACGCACCACCGCCTTCAGGTCGCGATCGGCGATGGTAACCACCAGGGGCAAATGGCGGGGACGCAGCAGCCTTAGCGATGCGAGCAACTCCCTGGACCCCTCTTCATCCACGAGGTCGGTCAATAGCACGACAAGTGATCTGCGCTTGCTGTTAGCAGCCACAAACTCCAGCGCCCGCGCGTAAGACGGCTCGATCATTTCCGGCTCTACCGAATAGAGCGCCTCGAGCGCCGCTTCGATGTGATCGCGGCCGCGACCGGGGGGCAAATAACTCTGAATCCGCCGCCCGAAGACCATCACGCCCGCATTGTCTCCGCCCCTGGCAGCTGCTGACATCAGTGCGAGCGCCGCATGTACAGCGGAATCGAGTTTTGTTTCCTGCTCGATCCGTGCGGTCATCAAACGACCGGCATCGAGGACAATAAGGATCGTCTGATCGCGTTCAATTTGATACTGGCGGGTGGTCATCTTCCCGCGGCGGGCCGTTGCGGTCCAGGAAATATGACGCAGTTCATCGCCGCGCACGTACTCACGCAGTGACTCAAATTCACGTCCCTCGCCGCGCCAGGAGGTCTTGCGGTGGGCGGAGACGAGGGAACGCGCTCCAAGTGCTTTCAGCTCCGCTTCTCGAGCGCGTCTCATATTTGGATAGACTTTCACCCGCGCGAACTCACCGATTCTCGTTTCACTCCACGCCAGTCTCAACGGTGAAAGAAACCGCACTACCGTATGTCCAAACTCGAACCGGCCTCGCTTCGGTGGGGTCAGACCGTAGATTAGCGACGCGGCGCTTTGCCCTTCCAGGCGCATCTTGGCTTCACGCATTCCGGCCAACCTCATTTGCGGCGGGTATTCGTCTTTGATAATCAGAGAGAGCGGGCGGGGAGTACTGTTTTGGATTTTGATGTGGACCTCAGTCTCAGCCCCAACTGCAAAGCGCCCCCCAAACTCTCGTTTAATCTGCAAGCTCTTCGGCAGGTGTCCGCGTCTCGCATCAATGATCGCCAGAACAACGAGACTGACATCGTAAGCCAGCACCACCCAACGCAGCCACGGACGTCCCCATGAAAGCGACAAGGGAACGAAGCCTAGCGCGATTAGTAGGTAGAAGAGTTTGCTGAAGACAAAGCTCATAAGAACGGGTGCCGGGTACCGGGTGTCAGGTGTCAGGTGCCGGGCGTCAGGTGTCAGGTGTCAGGTGTCGGGTGCCGGGTGTCAGGTGTCAGGTGTCAGGTGCCGGGTGTCAGGTGTCGGGTGCCAGGTGTCGGTGTCAGGTGTCAGGTGTCAGGTGCCGGGCGTCAGGTGTCGGGTGTCAGTTAGAACATTTTTTGAACCCACACCCTTGTGACACCTGGCCAGAAACCGACGGCTTTCCGACACCTGAGACCCGGCACCCGGCACCCGGCACTCGACACCCGGCACCTGGCACCTGGCACCTATCTTGGTACTTCAGCACTTCTCAAGATATCCGCAATCACTGCGTCTGGAGTTGCCCCGTCAAGTTCTGATTCGGCGCGCAAGGCCAGGCGGTGGCGCAGCACTGGCCGCGCTATGTCGCGGACGTCGTCAGGCGTGACAAACTCCCTCCCGCGGATGGCCGCCAGGGCCTTAGAGCACAGCAGCATCGCTACTGATGCGCGCGGACTAGCGCCGTAGTGAATAAATGGGTGCGCACGGGTGCGACGAACAATGTCCACCGCATAATGCTGTACACCGGGCTCCATGCGGGTCTCACTGACTTCGCGACGACAACGAGATATGGCATCGGGCTCGGCAAGCGGTACGATATCAACCTGGTCAAGCCGGCGAGAGTTAAAGCCGGCGTCCCAGTTAGCAACCACCTGCCGTTCATGTTCTTCTTCGGGATAATCAAGCAGGATCTTCACCAGGAAGCGATCAAGCTGAGCCTCGGGCAGTGGGTACGTGCCTTCGTATTCGATGGGGTTCTCAGTCGCCAGCACCGTGAAGATCGGTGAGAGTGAATGGGCCTCACCATCAATCGTCACCTGCCGCTCCTCCATCGCCTCGAGTAAGGCTGCCTGTGTCTTTGGGGGAGTGCGGTTGATTTCATCCGCCAACAAAATGTCGGTGAAAATGGGCCCTTGCCTGAGACTGAAGTTGGAAGTGGCGATGTTGAAAATATTTGTGCCGGTGATGTCTGAAGGCATCAGGTCGGGCGTGAACTGGATGCGGCCAAAGTCGGCATTGATAACTCGCGCGAGGGTTTTTACGGTCAACGTCTTCGCGGTTCCCGGAACGCCCTCAATCAGGGCATGGCCTTCCGCCAGCAGCGCGATCAGAATCTGTTCTATGGGAGCGTCCTGGCCGACGATTACTTTGGCGAGCTCGCGTCTGATGTGCTCGACAGTGGAAGATACGTATGCAAGCATTTTTCTTAGAGGTTGAGATCCTGGAAATAGAATCTTAGAGCTTTGTACTTTGTTCTTTGTGTTTTGGTTCTTTGATCTCTAATTTTGCCCTTTGACCCTTGATCTAATCGATCTGGATATGCCAAGTACAAAGTTCCAAGTCCAAAGCACAAAGTACAAAGCACAGAGATCAAACCTTCTGTATAGTCTGTCGTGCGTCGCGCGCGCGCATCCGCAGACCAAGGGCGCGTTCCACGTCGCGCAGCCGCTTCACTAAAAGAATTGACTGTCGTTCGGTGACTGGAGCGCCATTGATCGCTTCTTCACACTGACGCATTAAGTCTTCAATCGACCGCGATTCGAGGGAGGAACGCGCAGCTACACGAGCGGCCACTTCTGCGCGCGGACTGTTGTAGTCCATTCCCGCGTATCGCGCAAGAACTCGTCGCGTGCGCGAATAGATATTCTCAATTGCCAGATCATATGCTCGGGCCCGCTGCTGGAGTTCGGCCATGGAAGCCACAAACTCCAGGCTGGAGCGACGATCGATCTGCTTCAGTGGCAGAGGGCGCGCAAAACGCCGGCTCCTAGTCCACACGATCACAAGAATTAGGGCCACCAACTGGCCCAGGATCGGAAGGATCGGGGTGCCGGAGAAATAGCCGATCAGGGCGTTGCCGGTTGTTCCCCTGCCTTGGTGATACTCATCGAAGGCAATCAATCCCTCCCTCGTAGTGAGCACGTTGATCGCCAACTGAAGATTGTCCTTAAGACTAAGCCCCCCGTTGGAAAAGATGTAAGGATCGCTGAGTATCACGATACGACCGTTGCCGTGGGGATAGTCTACCAATAAGGGGCCCCGTGAATCTTCCACGTGAACGACGGGGGCGGGCGACACCGGTGTGGACTCTTCTTGTGCAGGCGCCGGCGGGCCCACGGGCTCCGGAGTAGCCGAGGGTTCATTTTCAAACTCGTCGCTATTTTGCAGACTCTGTGCCGCCCCGGCTGAATCGTCGGGACCGCTGCTACTATTGCTGTTGGTACTGGTGACGCTAATGTGGGCCGCGAATCGCGAAGGCATCACCGACCCGACATTCTGCGTAAGCAAAGTCGGTTGTACAGGCTCGCTCGGCTTCACGTTCTCAGTCATCTCGCCGACGTTGCCTGGGTTAACAGTCAACGAGGGAAAGTCTCCAAACTCAGTTGCAACCACCCACTGGTCAGATGGCGGCAAGATCTGATCAGCCGGTCTGCGGTCGACAAGCACTAGCCTGCCGCCGCCCTTAACCCACAAGAGAAGACTCCTGACCTCATCTTCGTCGATGGAGAGCGCGGTGTCTCCGACGATCACAAACGTTTGCACTCTCTGCCTGGTCTCTCCCAGCAACTGGGCAGGAATCTCCCGCCATCGCATGACCGGGTAGCCTGACTCACTCAGGAAGTCATACAGAGCGCGAGTTCCCGTGGCGCCGGAATGGTAGGTGGATCGATTAGGCGAAAGCTCAGTATCCTGTCGCTCATCTTCGCTTTCGTAACTGGCGGCATTGATCGCGATCAATACACCCAGCACGAGCACGACCGTTACGATGATGGCGAATCTCTGGCGCATGATGTCTATCAGCCATAGAGCCAATCCAAGAGGACGGCTCAAGCGCGGTTAGATTACAGGTCAGGAAGGCGGACCCTGTCCCCGCTCTTACGCTGAGTGGCTTTCAATCTGAGGCGGGGACATGGTCCGCCTTCCTGACCCGTAAATTACCGTTTCTGCTTGGTGCTCTTCACGCAGAATCGACCGCTCCTGTTTTGTTGCTGTCGCTTCCCGAATCAGTCATCGTGACAAGGCCTGCTTGTAACCTGTGCGGAATGCCACCCAGTCTGCTTCGGTGGCATTGGCAATGCCATACCAGTGTTGCTCGAAGCTGTCAGTAAGCTGTTTCACGTTACCGTACATCGGTTCCAAGCCTCGCATTGCGCCGAGGTAGTCGCGATTAGTTTTGTGCTGCGCCAGACTAATGATTTTCCGGTCACCCAACTCAACAAGTAGGGCGACGTACGCTTTACGAATAGCCGCGCGAAGTTCACCGCGGCGCGCCAGCGATTCGGCGTCTGCCAGCAGATCCACCGACGATTGTTCTGGTTCGAGCTTCTCACCCAGGACGATCAACGGCCGGAGTTTGTCTTTCTTTTTTGTTCTTCGGTTCTGAAACACACGCGGCGCGAAGAGCTTAACGGCATACCCGATAACGACCAGGGCCAGCACTACTACAAAGATCTGCGCAAAGGTGGTCAATAGGCCAGCGTTGCCGGGAGCGAACTGCCGTGGCTTGGGTAACCAGCTTTCGAGCCACTTAAGCAGGTCGCGCCAGAGTCGCGAGAGAGCGCTCACCTGCTTGGTGCCGCGAGCGTACTCCGGTCGCTGAAGAATCTCGCCGAGTTTTTTAGTTCTCTCAGCTTTTGAAGCATTAGTGAGTTTGGCTTTTTCTATTTCTGCAAGACGATGCGCTAGTGCTTGAAGGCGTTCGGTAATAAGCGTCAGCGCCTGAACTCGTTTCGCGGCGGGCGCTTTCTCAAACTTCTCGAGCTCGCGATGTAGCCATGAATTATCGACTTTGAAGCTGGTATGCTCCCAGTCCACATTTTCGGTTGCGGGTAACGCGCTGCGAACCGCCGTCAGGGTTTCCGTGATTCGCGTAAGGCGCTCCGCGTCGGTTTCAGCTTCATCTGATTGGGCAATTGTGTCGAGCGCAGTCACGGTTTGCTGGACGTGCCTCTGGTATTCACTCAGCGGCCGTGCCGAACTGATTACTGCGCAGAGGGTGATTAAGAGGATTGTGAACGCGCAGCGGATCACCCGACAAGGGCCAAGTAGGTTCATGTTTTTCTCTAGTAGTGGGGTAGCGGGTGGCAATCACACGTGTAGGACCTCATGAGATCGCCGCTTGAGTGATGAGCAGCCATTAACTAAGCCCTAACACTTGCCTGACGAACTCAGCGGAGGCGGCAACGTCCCGGGATCCATGGAAATTGCCGGCGCGTAAGGTGAAACCACATTCAGGTCCGGCATCCTTCCCAACTGCCTGGAAGCCATGAGTTCGATGTCGTAACCCTCGTGACGCACACGTTCGTCAACATAGAGAAGGGAGAGTCCAAGAATCCAAATTGGGGCCAGCAGAATTCTACTTAGAGGCTCCAGTACGCCATTCCCAATTGCGTACCACATCGGCCATTCCGCGGCGTTCCATGGTGACGGATCAACCCCATTTACGTACCCATACCACGCCAGCGGTATGAGCAAGATCATTAATGCTGAGTAGAAGGTAAAAACGACGAACAACGTCATGGCCATCAGCCGGCGCACATTGCCACGGGCGAGGGAAAAGCTTCGGCCAACTGATTCAAAAATGCCTTTCCCCTCCACGAGCATAACCTGCGGGACATAAGCAACGCGTCCCACGAAAAAGAAGAATAGCCAGAAGGCGACCGCTGTTCCTACGATCGAACCAATTAACCAGAGCGCCACTGACACCCAGGCGGGAGCTATTTGAGCGAAGACTACCGCGCCTACTGTTACGATTATGACCACGATATACCAGCCGAAACCAGCAACCATAACCGAGACCCCCACCCACGCCACCATAATCAAAGTGGCCGCCAGCAGCCCCCAGAAGCGCGATCGAACCGCATCGTAAGTGGCGCTCATTGAGACGGGCTCATTCCATAAGAGGTGTGTCACCAGGTTGCGGGCAGCGCCTCCCATAACGATCAGGCTAAAGATGTAACCGCCCACAACCAAAGCCGCACCCATGGCTCCTAAAAAGAAATAAAAGAGCAGCATCGTTCCGCTGGGTGTGACGAAAACCGCTCGCCAGGCAACGGTCAATAGAACCCATCCTATTGCGGAAACGATGACCGGTGGTGCGGCGATGCGTATGAGAGTAAATAGATGACGACGATATAGTCTGACCGCGCGATCGATGAGATCGCCGGCGCCCAGAGGAGCAAGGGGGAGTTGGTTCAAAGCCGGAGTCATCATTTTGAGAGATTGCCCCCTCGACCGACTCCTGAAGGGTACATCTCGGCTAGGATTTCGCGTAGTCCAACCGCTTCGAGAGATTCAAGCGCAAGATTCGTTCTGTAACGCGATCGAATGGCGGTGAGCGGTATTATCTCGCCGCCGAGGACTTTAAGAATGCTCGTTCCAGACTTGTGCGAGGATTGAACAGCGGTGCCAGTACACTGCCGAGCGGGTCAAACGAGGCGATGTTGGGGCCTTTGAAACGGTACAGTCGAAAACATGTGAAGGCTGAAAAGCCACCATCAGCCGGCGCCGTTCCTCGCGAGCAAGAGATCAACAGCTCATCATAGCCCTTCTGAGCGACTCCCACTTGGTCTCTAGCCTCCCTTGTAGAATCGTCAACGCCCAGAATTATACACCATGGAAATCAAGAGAACTGGTGAATTTGGTGGTGGGTCAGTTTGATGTCAGATAAGCTTTATTTAGCTTGTCGTGGCGCCGCGAGAAACTAAATTTAAAGTTTATCAGACACCCTTCAACAAACTGACCCACTACCGGTGAATTGGACAAATCCTTGAGACGAATCATTAAGGTCAATCTCAAGCGTGCCGATTGAGGTCTTAGCGCAAAGGTTGGGTACCCTTGTGAGATCTAAGAGAGTTCGTTTGTCGGACCCAGCTTTTGCAGATGCCTTCGAGAGACAGAAATTTACAGAGTAAGGGCGGGACGCGGCATTAAAATAAAGAGCCCAGCAGCTTACCAAGCAACTGGGCTCTTTGCAGAAAGCGGATTCAATGAATGCCGCTCAGTCGTCTTCTCCTCAGAAGATAAGTTTCAATTGGTAACGAATCACTCGTCCTCCACCATCGGAGTTGGATGTGTTCGGTCTGAGGAAAAGCCCCCCAACCGAACCAGTGGTATTAGCCGCAATAAAGTTGGCGCCCGTAGGGTTGCCGCTAGGCGAGAACGGACTCACGCTGCCCTGTCCGAATTGCGGGTGATTGAAGATGTTGTAGAACTCCGAGCGGAACTCTATCCGGGCGGACTCCGAAACCCTTATCCGCTTCAGAATGTTGATATTAAAGTTGTTGGTTCCGGGCGTCCGCTCCGTATTGCGACCAAGAGTGCCAACGCGCGGAATACCCGATTCAAAAGGGTTGCCCGCAATGAAAGTTGGATTTGCGATGAACTGAGCGGTGTTCGGATCAATTGAAGCGCCGCCAGCGTCAGGGTTGGTGTAGCCCGTGATCCTGCCAAAGTCTGGGTTAGGACTACCATTGGAAAGCAAAGCTGGTGCCACAACCGGCACGGCTCGAACGCCGACCTGGCCATTAGGATTGAAGTTCGGTCGGTCACCGCCAGAACCATTAATACCGTCGCCGTCCACACCGTTTGAGATAGTGAATGGCACGCCCGACTCGAAAGTGGTGACGCCGGAAATTTGGAAACCGCCAAGGAGATGACCCAGCGCCCCGCGTTGCTCCCTGAAGAAGGGAATTTCATAAACATAGGTGAAAGAGGCGCGGTGTGTGCGGTCGAAAAGCGAGACGGCGCGGTCGAGCCTGTCTCCGCCGAGAATCGCGGGCGTCTGGAACGATTGTGCGTTCGCAATGCCAGCCCCGACTGAGTTAAAAACTTCATCGGCATTGGTGATCAACTTGGAGTAGGTATAGGCGCTAGTCAGCGTTAGGTTATCCGCGAAGCGCCGCTTCACTTCGAGTTGGCCCGAATGGTAGATGGACGAACCACCATTGGTGCGAATCAGGCGCCCACCCTGCAGGTTGTCCAAGCGACCAGAGAGTGGGCACGGAGTCCCTGCCGGAAACCGTGAGCTCCCTTGTGCCGCCGGTATATTAGAAGGTTGGATGCAAGTCGGGTAGCCGGCGGGAATAGCGCTGCGTTGCTCCGGCCGCACGAGCGGGTTGACGTCCTCGTTGATGTAGAGCTTTGTTCCTTTCGAGCCGACGTATGAAGCATCAACGATCAAATTGTATGGCAGCTCTCGCTGTAGTCCCACCGAAAAGCGCTGGTAATATGGGTTGACCAGATTCAGCGGAACCAACGTCTGCCCGCTCAGCGGTGTCAGCGCCGCCGCAGTGGTCGGAATTTGACTGATGAAGTTCGTCGTACCGCGCGGATTTGCGCCAGTTACTCCCGAAGTGATGGTGGTCGAGATTATGTTCGGTGAAGAAACTGCCGCGTTCGAGGCGATATTGTTGAAGAACGAGTCGTACCCAATCTGGTAGCCGGCGCGCAGCACCGTCTTCCTCTCACCGAACAGACGGCCAAGCATGCCCTCCGTGAATGACGGCGAGTAAGCGATGCCGAAGGACGGAGCGAAATTATTTCTGTCCTTTTGAACCTGGTTCGGCTGGCTGAAGGGACCGGTGCGGGTGACCGGATCAACATTGAACAGCCCGGTAAAAGCCGGGGTTCGTAAGGTGTTGAAAGGCGTCCCGAAGTATTCATAGCGCAAACCCAGCGAAAGCGTGAGCGCCTCGCTCGCCTTCCACCGATCTTGGAAAAAGACTGCCGTGCGGTACAACGACGGAAAGTAGACCGCGCTTCCAATATCGCGGGATGCGGTGCCGCCTGAACCGCCAATATCGTCAACAAAGTTAGCGAAAGCCGTGAAGCCGCCGCCGGCGATGAAGGCGGCCAAACCGCGGGGAACAAACGGGGCGGCTTGCGTGGAAATCTGCCGGAGAAAGTCGACGCCGCCCCGGAATGTGTGATTGCCCCTGACATACGTCAGCGTGTCTTGAACCACATAATTGTTTGCCGTGCGGCCCTGTGGAAAAGATTGCGAGGCGCCTAAGCCAGTTATGCTCGTTACGGTAATTCGCGGAAGCCTGCCCGCCGGCCCGCTTGGATCGGTGAGCGGAAAGCCTAACTGAATGCGGTTGTACGCAAGGCGTGTCTCATTGGTCAAGACGGGCGCGAAGACATGTGTGTTTGCCACCAGGAAATTATAGTAACGGTTGGTTTGGTCAGCGTCGAAGCCCTCAAACGTCGACGTACCAACGGTGCCACCCGCGGGCTGGTCTTGCCTGTCGGACAGGAAGCGTACTGAAAACTGGTCGCGTTCAGTCAGCTGACTATCAACGCGTATCTGATACTGTTTATCCGTATCGAGTACTGGAAAGTTCCTAAAAAATGTGCCGAACTCGATGTTGCCACGATTTAGGCCGCTCACCGTGCCCAGCGCGATGTTAATCGGACTGGCGACGCCGATTGCGTTTTGGGTCAAATTGAGAAGAGTATCTACATTGGCATTGGTGCCCGCTGGGAAGAGCGTGCGAAGCCGCGCGCGGCCCGTTGCCGTGGGCGTGATCAATTGTGACTGAGTGCTTGAGCGCTGGCGGTCTTCCTGGTAAGCAACAAAGAAGAACGTCCTGTTGCGCCCATCAAAAACCGACCGACCGCCCTCACCGAAGCGGGGCAGATAGAGAGGGCCGCCAAGGGTGCCCGAGAAAATGTTCTCGATTCCAAACGGTAGGCCATTCTCTACGATACCACCCGGGGCCGTGTCGCGGGACTCCGAACTCGTGATCGCATCATCGACCCTTGAGTCGAGCAGGTAAGAAAGCGTGCCGTGAAACTCATTCGTGCCGGACTTGGTGATCGTATTGACGACCGCGCCGCCCGAACGTCCAAACTCGGAGTCGTAGTTCGAGGTCTGCACCGAAACCTCTTGTACCGCATCAGGGTTAGTGATTTGGAAACCTTGTCCGGCGATCGAGATGTCGTTGTTCTCGGTGCCGTCAATCAGGAAGTTATTCGACCGTCCGCGTGCGCCATTGACAGAAAAAGTTTCGACGCCGAATCCCCCGCGATTAGTAGAAACGCCCGGCAGGGTCAACGCGAGCGCAACCGGGTTGCGACCGGCGAACGGCAACTCGGTGACTTGAGTCCTACTGATGTTTCCCCCGCGCACAGGGGCTTCAGTTTGTAGCGTCGCGCCCACTTCTGAAACCACGTCGACTGTAACCTGCTGCTCGCCTGGGGCCAGTTGCGCGTCAACGGCCGAAGTTTGATTGGCGTTCACAACAACACCGGTTTTTGTGACTGTGCCAAAGCCGGAAGCGGCAATGCCTAAAGAATAAGTGCCGAGATCAACCGCATCGAACCGGTAAAACCCCTCGTCGTTGGTAACTGCCGCGCGGCTGAGAGTTGTTTCCGTATTAGTCAGTGTTACGGTCGCGCCAGAAACAACGGCGCCGCTTGCATCGGCGACGGTTCCGCTAACTGTGCCACGGCTTGTCTGAGCTTGTACCACAAGCGCCAGACCGAGAAGCATAGCAATAAGCATAAGAGCTTTTATCTTCATGTTTTCTCCTTGCGGTTATGAGCTTTTATTGCGACGGGTTAACGCAGCATAAAACTTAAGGCACCAACAGCTCGAGGTTCGGTTAAGAAATTTTCTGGGGCTTGGCTTATCCGTGATTCGATTTTGCAAGAGTCGTGCCGCCTTGAACGATCAGCTTCAACTCTTTGTGTCCTTTGACATAGCCACAACCAGCGAGGATGGTTTGGATTAAAGAATCATGACAAATATGGATTCTGTTCAGATACCTGAATTTAATCAGATCATTTTTTTGGAAGAAGGTCCAGAAATTCGTGGCGTTTACGTGTGGTCCAGTACGATCGAACCACCTTGACGGTGGGCAAATAATTAAACTCAGCGGTTGATCAAAACCAGTCTTGACAGCTTCGAAATTTGAATTGAGTTCTTTACCTCGAAAGATGCTGCTCAGATAAAACTCTTGCGCGTGAAATGAGAGAGACGGCCAGCGCTGATCCGGGTTAGTTGATGAATTCAAAAAACCCAGCGCACGACAGAGGTTAGCGAGCGTCACGTAGGTGCGAATCGCTTTTAGTTCGACCGTCGTGTAGAAAGGGAGGGGAGTGCGATCCGGCATGAAGCATGTGAAGGAGTACCTATTGAAGTTCTTGCCATGCGTCGGATGTGTGAGCCAGTCAGGATTCGAATAGTGAGGCCTACGATCTTGAGGTGACCGTTTGGTAATGAGATGAAGCTAGAAGAACCACCTCGACATCCACGCAATCTTACCGGGCTTCATTGCTAGTCGGTTTACTGCCCCAGCTCGAACTGACCGGCATCGTTCCACAGTTCACGGTCGGCTTCAACTCGACAACTAATACGATGCCAGGGGCAAATAACAGCGCCCAATTTCACCGCCAGGCACACCGGGAAATTGTTCGCCGATGTTGTTCAATGCAACATCGTTTGGCAGGACGGATTCGAAGCGAGAGTAAGATGGCTTCCACCCTTTTGATGAGTTGATGTCGTAGTCGATGCGGAACCCAATGTTCTTGCCGGTGCTACCGTTAGGTTTATTGAAACAAGAGCCCTGAGTATTGCTCGTGTCGCCCGCGTCGTTGTTAATCGACGCTGGCGTTAGATTGATCAGCGAATGTATGCGTGGATCAATGGTTCGCCCTGAAAGAGCTAACAGATTGACGGTCTGCGGTTGACCATTGCTTGTACGGAGGTAGGTGAAATCTCCCGTGCGCGCTCCCGCGGGCAACACACCTCATAACCCACCTTGAGAACAAAAAAAGGGGACGGCGGCCTCTTCAGAGTCGCCGTCCCATTTATGTCAGCCAAGCGCGAAAGGTACTACGCCGGGCTTTTAGTTAGAAGATGAGCTTGATCTGGTAGCGGACCGTGCGGCCCCCGCCATCGGAGGTCGGTGTGTCCGGGTTAAGGAAGCGACCGGCTGCGGTCACATTGGCATTGGAGCCGATGGTTCCGCCTAAGGGCGTGAAGGGGCTGACGCTTCCCTGCGTGAACTGCGGATGGTTGAACGCGTTGTAGAACTCAGTGCGGAATTGGATCCGCACGTTTTCCGTAACCCGCGTCGTCTTCTGAATATTGATGTCGAAGTTGTTGGTCCCGGGTGAACGTTGAGTGTTACGACCCAGCGAGCCAATACGCTGAACGGCTCCTGCTTGTCCGAAGGTGAACGTCGGATTCACTATGAACTCCGCCGTGTTTGGATCAATAGGAGCGTTGCCCGCATCGGGGTTGGTGTAGCCGGTGATGAAGCCTGTCGCGTTGACTACCGGGACGGCACGGACACCGCGCTGCCCGTTCGGGTTGTGGTTGGGCCGATCCTGGCCCTGGATGCCATTCGATTCGAGACCGTTGGCGACCGTGAAAGGGACACCGGACTCGAACTGCGTGACTCCCGAAATCTGGAAGCCGCCAAGGATGCGTCCGAGAACTCCGCGCTGCTCTCTGAAGTACGGAATCTCATAAACATACGTGAATGAGGCGGCATGCGGGCGATCGAACAACGATACGGCGCGGTCGAGCCGATCGCCGCCAAAGACTGACGGAACGGCAAAGGTCGAACTGCCGGAACTGACACCGCCCTGCACAAAGACCTCGCTGGCGTTGTCAATATTTTTCGCCCATGTGTAGGCCCCCGTGAAGGTGAAGTTATTGGCAAAGCGGCGGGTCACGTTAAGCTGGCTCGAATGATAAATCGAAGAACCGCCGTTGGTGCGAACCGTGCGCGCGCCTTGCGCGTTATCCAAACGCCCAGAGAGCGTCCCAGTATAGCCCGCAGGCGTTATGCGAAGGTTGGGCGGAACAGTCGGGTTGGCATCCTCGTTGATGAACAGTCTGGTGCCCTTCGAGCCGACGTACGACAGGTCCATAAGGAGTCGGTACGGCAACTCGCGCTGGATGCCGAGCGACCAACGTTGGTAGTACGGGTTGACCAGGTTAGGATCGATCAGCGTCTGGGTGGCTATCGGGCTGAGCGGACCCGCGACGGTCTGGAACTGAGTCGTG
>JBGTLM010000089.1:0-15488 GCA_041744135.1 Pyrinomonadaceae bacterium | reverse complement strand
ATGCGTTGGTTCTTCGAGGCACGGCGAAGCATTGGGCTGAGGGTGATTCGGAGAAAGCCGCACCGCCGCTTGGGCCCGGAAGTTTTTGGTTCCAGCCCGCAAACCAACTGCATTCCGACTTATGCGTGGATGGCGGCGAGTGCATGATATTTGTTCACGTGTTCGGCAAAATGGACGGAACCCCGGCGAGCAAGCCGCCGCGATCACCCGGCCCGGCAACCGTGCCCGTTGTGAATGGCATGCCCTCGATCGTGGATATGCTCGTGCGGCCGATTGAGGGACTTAAGTTTGTGGATTGGCGCACACCGCCGGTTTCTGATGGAAAAGGCATAGCCGTTATATCGGGTGATCCGGCTACCGGGCCCAACATATTGCTGCATAAGTTTAAGAGGGAAAATCCGAGCACGCTGCACTGGCACTCGTCGGCGTATCATTCAGTGGTTGTTCGGGGCACCGTGAAGCACTGGGCTAAGGGCGGCTCGGAAGAAACTTCCCCGCCGCTCGGTCCGGGAAGTTATTGGCATCAGCCGCCCAAGCAGGTGCACGCGGACGCCTGCGTCGATCCCAGCGGCGAGTGCGTAATATATCTTCATACACTCGGCAAATTGGATTCCACCCCGGCTCAGCCGGAGAAGAGATGAGCATGGATGAGCAGGCGAGACAGGCGGCATTCATGTCGGCGTTGACCACTGAGCATTTCGTGCTGCAAACGGCGGTGAGTTCCACCATTTCCGAGATTTCGGCACGGAGTGTTCTCTCTACGTGCTCGCGCTGTCAAGCTCGCTGGTCGCCATGAGTTTCGCTTCTCAGTCGCCGGACGTGTTCATTCCGTTTGTCGTGTCGGTACTCCCCGCAGTCTTTCTGCTCGGGGTTTTCACGGTCGTGAAACTGGTGGATATCTGGCTGGAGTGTATGCAACACCTTGTAGGCATCGCCCGTATTCGAAGCCACTACCGCTCACTGGGTCCGGAAGCAGCGGTATATTTTGCGGCCGACAACGGAAGATGGCCGGAGACCCAGTTGACCCCTGAGCTTCGCCGTGGTTCGCAGTTCGCTTACCTTGGCACCACCGCCAGCATGATCGCGTTCATCAATAATGTTGTCGCCGGCGCGGGCGTCACATTGCTGACCAATGCACTCCTGGGTGGCAGGCACGCGGGTCTCGCGTTTGGCTGCGGTGCCGTCGCGGTCGTGATTCTCATGACGGTCTTCTTGGCCTTTCAGCGCTGGCGGTTTAGCGGCATCGATCAAAGAATTTTCAAGGAGAAAAAGTAGAAGTGATAAAACAAAAGGCGACGACAATTTTCCTTTTCAGCATAGCGTTGATCATCTCCGCTATCGCTGGATGCAATACGAATAGTCCTTCGGGAAAATCAACTTCGCCTCAAACGCAACCAGCGACACCCGCGACAAGCAATACTTCACAATCACAACCCATCGCCCAGACAGGGCGGCCAGGACAGTTTGAGTCCTTGAGCGCCGCGCCGTCGAACAGCTGGTGGTTCGAAACGCCGGACGGAGGTTTGGTCATGTTCGACGCGCAGCGAACGTTGACCGACGCCCGGGCTCTGGTGGAAACAATCAGGATCACGGGAAAGCCCCTTCGCGCTCTTTTCATGACTCATCCGCACCCCGATCATATCACCGGGTTCGGCACCGTGAAGGCGGCATTTCCCGACGCGGCAATCTATTCAACCGCTGAAGCAAACAGCTACCTCGCCGGAAAAGGTAAAACTCTTCTCGGGTTGAATGTCGCGCTGGTCGGCGCTGAAGCGACCACCGAGGTTCCCAGACCGGACGTGTTGGTGACCGACGGGCAGAGCGTCACCGTCGGGGGGTTGGAAATTCAAGCCAGGTTGCTGGGCAGCGGCGAGTCGCCGGGGACGACGGTCTATTTCATCCCCTCGCTCCGAACACTTGTAGTCGGCGACGTGGTGACGCCGCGGCGGGTTCCAATGATGGCAGGCGCCGAAACCGCGGCGTGGTTGAAGCAGATCGCGGTGTTGAAAGCTAATTATGATCCGGGCACGCGGGTGGCTCCCGGGCACGGCCCCGAGACAACGCTCAAGGACGCCGCCGAATGGCAAACAGGTTATCTCACAAAGTTTCGCGAGCTCGTGACAGCGGCAATTGACCCCGGGAGCGCCGGTGGCGCTTGCGTGGCGAAAGCAGAAGCGGCGTCTATCTTGATCGAAATGCGTCGCACGTTTCCGACGGTCGAAGGTGTGGCACGCATGCCGCCGGACGATCTCGACGCGCTCAACATCGAAGGCGTGAGTTACGAGCTTTCAGGAAAAACATGTCCGGGAGCCAAGAATCCGATCCGATGAAGTTCGAACCTAACCCCATTCATGATTGGATGTCACCAGAACAAAAAGATGGTTTTTTCAAACAAGTGGTCGGTAATCTTCCGGTCGGACGAGTCGGACAGCCCAACGAGATAGCGCAGGCAGTTTCTTTCATTATCAAAAACGGATTCCTGACCGGAGCAATCTTAGATATGGACGGAGGCGGACGATTACACTAAGCCGCGCCGAAGCGGTCATTGGACGCGAGCGCGAAAACCGCTCGTTCTCAATTCATCGGGGGATCGTGGTGGGGATCGGGTGACCGAAAAAACACTCTTTGAACGAGCAAACCGTTCGCATTGTGAATGCGAGTCTCGCCCAATATCGCTTCAGTGTTGATCGCGCGCTGCTCGCAAAGTCAATCCGGTCGGGCAGATCGTGACCGATCGTTACAGCGTCGTAGTCGATCGCGCAGAACCCAAGCGGCCACCGTGCGTCGAGACTCCAAGAGCAGCAGTTAAGGGGAAAATTACTTCCAGGCATGAGAAGAACGATGTTACCAGTCATCAATCGCCGCGACGCCAAGCACTCCTTTCGCGCGGACGTCTCTTGCTCCAGCTCCAGACAGAGGGCGGGTGAACGTGGAGCTGTTGTTAGCGCGCCGGAAGTCATGTGAAGCCTGCGGCATCACTTCCCAGGTGGTGCGGAAGGCGGGAGGGCCAGTTCGCCGCCGAGCATTACCAGCAATAGCGACGCCGACCAGCTGAAGTTGGAGGCATTCGCTGCAGCGCCGGTGACGGAGTTGTAGTTCTCCCGGATGGGCGAATCACGAGTGAGCCCCTCCGCGTTATGGAGAAACCGCGTGCGCAGCTGATTGGCGTCGGCGTGGTAGCCGTAGCGGTCAAGGGCGGAGGTGCCGAAGTACACCTGGTCCACCCAGCTGGTGCCACGCCAGTATCCAGTCGGGTCGAAGTCCGGCGAGTTCTTCGGCACGGTCGGGAAAGGGATGGTGGTGGCAAACTGGTTGGGGTCCACGAGACACGCGCGCACCGCCGCCGCCTGCGCCGGGGTCGCAATCCCTGTCCACATCGGGATCACGCCCTCCATGCCCTTGCCCCGGTCGACGAGCGGAGAGCCGGAGTCGATGGCAGAGTCGTAAAAGAACCCGGTCTTCGAGTCGTACATGTGCGCGCGGATGGCCTGGCTCACTGAGGCGGCCTGGTCTTCAAAGCGCTGGGCGTCAGCGCGGTAGCCCAGCACCCGTGCGATCTTGGCAAGATATCGCGCTTCAGCGACGAGGTAGGCGTTCAGGTCCACGGACTCCTGGTTCAGTGAATACCCGATCAACCTGCCCGACGTGTCCCTGTTCTCCAGCACCTTAATACCGCTGCTGCGGTCAAAGCGCGGCGCGTCATCCATGCCGCTCTCCCACGCCGCCGCGATCAGCGCTCCGTCCGGTGTTGCGTTGTCCGGATGTGCAGTCGCACCGTACTCGGCCAGCCCGTCTCGATCATGGTCGCGGTTGCGATACCACCAGGCGTGCTGGGCAACCAGCTTGGGATACATATCGCGTAGGAACGTGATGTCGTGACTCGCCTGGAAGGTTTCCCAGACCGCCCACGACGCTAGCGGAGGTTTGGTGTTGCGCTCGTTCCAGTGTTGCCCGCCCTCGGCGCGGTTGTTGTAGGCAACGACGTCGGGCAGCATGCCGGCGTCCTGCGGCTGAGTCGGCGAGTCGCCGGTGATCTGGTGGTCGAACTGGGCCCAGATCACCGACTTGGCAAGGTCCGAGGCGAAGCGTGATACCCCGACGGCCTCCTTGAAGCTGTCCCATGGCCAGTAGCCGCCAGCGAACCACTTGTGCGTCAGCGACGGCGTAATGCCCGCGTGGTGAAGCTGGCCGGCGGCGCTACGCCAGTTGCCGATCAATGTCTCCACCGACTTCACAGCAAGCCGACGATGCTGGGGAGGCGCCACCCCGCGCAGGGCACCAGTCAGGTACCCTCGCCAGCGGGCTTCAGACCGCTGAATAACCTGCCACGGCCGCGCCAGCGCCATACGCAGTTCGGCGGAGTCGGCGGTCCGCTCAGCCTGGGTGAAGGTGTAGGTCTCAGCCCAGTACAGCTCCTGTCCGGAGCGGGGTCCGAGCCGCAGCGGTGCGCGCCGCGTAGTAACGTAGGAGTCACCATGCACCGTCGTTGTAACCGCGTCCATATGGGCCACCTGGAAGCGCTCGGTACCGCTGGTCATGTAGTCACCCGGCTCACGCACCTTGGCGAAGTCCACCCGTACGCCTTCGGCGCTGGCAGAAAGCCTTGGTGTCGAGCGCATCGGCTCCTTCTCCGGGCGTAGCAGGGCGCCCGTCCATTGGATGTCGAGCGTGCGGGTCCGGTTACCCGCATTGTCCACCCGCGCTCGCACCAGAGCGCTTCGGTTCGTGACGAACCGCAGTTCGATGGCGATCACCAGATCATCCACCCGGTACTCCTGGGACAGCAAGCCGGGATAGGAGTGCACCTCAGGTGAAGGGTCATCAGCCAGTTCGATCCGTTTCCCGGTCACGTGATCGGCCAACTCGATCCGCGTGAATGCCTTGCTGAGGTACCAAGGGAACTCCTGGGCTATATACAGCGGCCCAGTGAAGGCGCCGTAATGGGCGGTATCGCGGGAATTGGGAAGGGCGTAGCCGTGCCACGATCCTTTGTCGGCGAAGATGTTGATCGGGTCGTTCTCCGGCGGTTGAGCCGCGGCAGGACTGCCATGACGGTTGATAACGTCGGGAAACGCCTTGGAGTCGACGGCATCGGCACCTGCGCCGGTCGAAGTCCCGAGGGCGAGAGCCTGCCAGGGCATCGCAACCTCGGTCGCTATGGTGGCTGCCCATGCCGCCGCCGCAACTGTGCCGGCCGCTGCGAGCTTGGCTATCGTTCTACTCATGGTCGGGAATTAGTTGACCGTTCGATCTACATGCGCCACGAAAAATAAACCAAGAGTCGCTCAATCCATTTCCACTGATGGCGCAAAGATGAGCAGGCGAGTATCAGTTGCGATTTCCAAGTGCAGCGTCGTTGTTTCGTAAATTAAACGTCCGCGCGTCGGATGATTGAACTCTTTGTGTGGGTGCGGCATCGTCAGAACGTCATGCTCCGTCCACCACTCACGAAACTCCGGGACTTCGGTTCTTAATTCTTCGACGAGTTTTACACCGACCGTCGGGTCCTGGCTCAAATACCGCCCGTAGTCAGCACGGATGACGGCGAGCGTGCAGCGCGCAAACGTTTCCCAGTCAACGAAGAAATCGCGAGGCTTGTATTTGAAAACGTACCAGCCCCAATTCATCCGCTCGGAGGGCAGTTCCGCGAAATCGTCAAAGAGTTGGGCGGCGGCGCGATTCCAGGCCATCAGATTCAAATACTTGCCCTTTGCGATCGCGGGGCGCGTCGGGATTAAGCTATCTAAAACGAGCGCGACGTTCGCCGCCGTTTCGTGTTCGGGCGAAGGTGCAAAGGCGTTCAGCGACGACGGTTTGGCAAGGTCATACAGATGACGACGTTCATCGTCATTGAGCCGCAACGCGCCCGCGATGGCTTCCAGACTTTCGGACGAGACGTTTATCCCCCGCGCCTGTTCGAGCCATGTGTACCAGGTCACGCTCAAGCCGGACAGTTCCGCCACGTCTTCGCGCCGCAAGCCGGGCGTGCGCTGGCGTGCGCGTCGCGGTAGCCCGACTTGCACGGGCGAAAGTCTTGCCCGACGGGTTCGCAGAAAGTCAGCCAGTTCTTGTCGTCTTTGCTGTTCGCTCGCAGCTACGATCATTGTCGTTGTCCCTTAGAATCGCGGTCACATTGCTACTAGAATCTTGATACTAGTATATCCGCTAACTGAATAGGATCAAGAATCCCAGTCAGTATAGCCCGATTGACGATTTCAAGTTTCGAGGAGCGAATTATGACCACAACTCTAATCAAGGGTCGTGATCCAATTAGCCGCAACGCGAGTTGGCGAAGGGGTGATGGCCTCCGCGCTCGGTCCCGAGGTTTGAAGCTGAAATCTAGGGCAATGGCACTGGTCAATAAATAACCCGCTTTAATTTTTTAGCACTGATAAAGTGGCTAAAGAAAAAGGGCTAATATTAAAGACTATGAGCAAACAGGGAAAAATAATCGGCGCGCCAATAGATCGCATTGACGGGCGTTTAAAGGTGACGGGAAAAGCCACTTACGCGGCGGAGTTCGCCGTCACAAAATTGGTTTACGGATTTCCCGTGCAAAGTACGATTGCGGCGGGCGAAATTATTACGATTGATCCGAGCGCGGCGGAGAAATCAGAGGGCGTTCTGAAAATTATCACTCACCAAAACGCTTTGAAACTTGCGCCGCGCCCGGTGGTAACCGCCGAAAACCGCATGACGCGTTCAAATCCGGTTCTGCAGAATGCGAGGATTCATTGTTACGGGCAATACATCGGTCTGGTTGTTGCCGAAACTTACGAGCAGGCGCGGCACGCGGCGAGGCTCGTTAAAGTTTCATACAAAACCGAAAAGCCGAAAATTGATTTCGATGAAAACTTGAAAAACGCTTACAAACCCGAAGTCATCAACGCCGGTTATCCGACCGACACGAGTTGGGGCAATCTGGAAAACGGACTGACACAATCCGCCGAAATTCTCGCGGAAACCTACGAAACACCGATTGAACATCATCACCCGATGGAGCCGCACGCGACGATTGCCGTTTTCGACGCCGAAAAACTGACAGTGTATGAGGCAACGCAGATGGTTGGTCCGACGCGCGACGGAATCGCCAATACGTTCAATATTCCGAAGGAAAACATTCGGGTCGTGTCGCTTTATATCGGCGGCGGTTTCGGGTCGAAACTACAGCCACGCGAACACCTGATGCTGACGGTGATGGCGGCGAAAATGTTGAATCGTCCCGTCAAAACCGCCATCACGCGCCAGATGATGCAGACGAACGTCGGATTGCGGCAGCTTAATCGCCAAAAAATGCGAGTCGGCGCGACTAAAGACGGAGAATTGACCGCCTTCTCACACGAAACCGTTACCCACACCTCGGTTGACGAAGAATTTATCGAACAGACGGGCGTAATTTCGCGGATGATGTATGACGTTCCGAATTCGCTGGTTACGCATCGCGTCTTTGAAACGAATATCCAAGTTCCGCGCTGGACTCGCGCGCCCGGAGAAACGCCGGGCAGCTTCGCCCTGGAATCGGCAATGGACGAACTCGCCTACAAATTAAGAATTGACCCGATTGAGTTTCGGTTAAAAAACGAACCCGCGAAAAATCCCGAAGACGGCAAACCTTGGGCGTCGCGTTCGGTCGTCGAATGTATGAAAACAGGCGCGGAAAAATTCGGTTGGAAGCAACGCAAATTTGAGCCGCGAGCGAACCGAAACGGCAAATGGCTGGTCGGCTACGGAATGGCGGCGGCATCGCGCGGCGCACCGTATCGGGAAACATCGGCGCGGGTGAAACTGACGAAAGATAACAACGATGTCAGGGCGGTGATCGAGATGGCGGCGACCGATATTGGCACGGGAACTTACACAATTATCGCGCAGACAGCGGCTGAAAGACTTGGTTTGGCGGTTGAAAAAATCAGCGTCGTAATCGGAGATTCGGATTTACCACCAACTCCGGGTTCGGGCGGCTCGTGGGGCGCGGGTAGTTACACGAGCGCGGTTGATGCCGTATGCGAAAAAGCAAAAACTGAATTGCAGTCGAAGATCAAAGTTAATTTCGTCAGAGCGCCGACCGTTGCCGAATTGATGACTGCGGGCAATATTAATGAGTTTCAAACCGAAGCGACGGAAAGACCCTCAAAGGAATCGGAAAATTATTCGCATTTCAGTTTCGGGGCGCATTTCGTTGAAGTTTGGGTTGATGAAAGTTTGGGCATCGTCAAAATTCCGCGCATTGCGACGACCATCGCTGCCGGAAGACTCTTGAACGAAAAAACGGCGCGTTCGCAAATTTTGGGGGGCGTGGTTTGGGGAATTGGACAGGCGATGACCGAAGAAAGCGTTTTGGACAAACGCTACGGCAGTTACGTCACGAGGACCTTTGCCGATTATCACGTTCCGGTCAACCTGGATGTCGGCAAAATAGAAGTTTATTTTTTACCCGAAGAAGACAAAATCATTAATCGCCTCGGTGCAAAAGGCATCGGCGAACTCGGCATCACAAGCGTGGCGGCAGCAATCGCCAATGCGGTTTTCAACGCGACCGGTAAGCGCGTCAGAGATTTGCCGATTACGCCTGATAAATTATTATAATCGTCCATTTATGAAAACAATTTCTATCATCAACGCGCCTTCAAATCTCGGATTGGTACCACAAGCAGACGGTAAATTGTCGGGTGTTACAAAGATGCCTCAAGCATTAATGAACGCCGGTTTACTTAAGAAATTAAAGGCCGAATACCGAGGCGAAATTCCCGTCCCCGATTATAATCGGGAACGGGATAAAGAGAATTACATTCTTAATCCTTATCCGATTCGTGAGTTTTCTTTGACGTTGGCGAAAGAAGTCGAATCGGTAATCAGAGATGGCAAATTTCCGTTGGTGTTGGGCGGCGATTGCAGTTTGTTGCTCGGAAATATGCTTGCTCTGAAGCATTTGGGACGTTACGGTTTGTTTTTTCTTGACGGGCATTCGGATTTTTACCAGCCTTCGCCGCAATTGACCGATAGCGGAGTTGCCGGAATGGATTTGGCTTTTGCCACGGGCAGAGGTGACGACATCTTGTCCGATCTTGACGGGGAAAAACCGCTGGTGCGCGACGAAGATGTCGTCGTATTCGGTTTTCGTGATATGGAAGAAGCGGAGCGATTGAAGATGCCGCAACTGTCTAAAACGAAATTGACGACTCTTAATCTCCATCAAATCAGGGAAAAAGGGATCGAAAAATCAGTCGGCGAAAGTTTGCACAAATTGCGACAAAATAATCTCGACGGTTTTTGGATTCATATAGATGCCGATGTCTTGGATGATGAAATTATGCCCGCCGTGGATTCGCGTCAACCAGACGGGCTAAGCTATGAGGAATTCAGCCGGATATTAAAATTGTTGCTCTCATCAGGCGATGCCGTCGGAATGCACGTGGGAATTTTTGACCCCGATATGGACGAGACGGGAAGTATCGCCGTGGGGTTTATCGACGCGATTGTTAGCGGCCTGAGTGGAGCTAAATAGGGAATATGCAGACAAAGATAATGCAGGTAGAACGGCAAATGCTCAATGTCTGTAAAACGAGAAGAGGACATTATGGACGAACGACAAGAAACCGACTTCGCTGTGAGCGAAACAGATTCGCAGATAACCCGGGACGAAGAAAAACTACTGGATGAGCTGGGCATCTGGGGCGAATCGCGGCGCAAGTTTTTGGGACTAGCCGTGGCGGGCGGAGCCGGAATTCTGGCGGTGCAACTCTTGTCTGACTACGAGGCTTTCGCCGCGGTGGGCGAAGCTCAAGTCAAGCCGTCGGCCATCGAAAACGCGGTTAAAGTCGTGTTGAAAATCAACGGCGAGGCGAAATCGCTCAATGTTGATTCACGGATGACACTGCTTGACGCTTTGCGCGAGCGATTGCAGTTGACTGGCTCGAAAAAAGGCTGCGACCACGGGCAGTGTGGCGCTTGCACAGTGATTGTTGACGGGCGCAGAGTTCTGTCATGTCTGACTTTGACGGCGACGTGCGAAGGCCGGGAAGTCACGACCATCGAAGGGTTGGCGAAAGGTGATGAGCTGCATCCGATGCAAGCGGCTTTCGTCAAACACGACGGTTTTCAGTGCGGATATTGTACGCCGGGACAAATTTGTTCGGCGGTTGCGCTCTTGAACGAAGCTAAAAACGGCGAAGCGAGCTATGTCACGGCTGATGTCAGACAAAAAGCTCGCGCAACCCAGCTTTCCGACGATGAAATTCGTGAACGAATGAGCGGCAATATTTGCCGGTGCGGCGCGTATCCGAATATCGTCGCGGCGATTAAGGAAGTTCACACCGGACGAGACGTCGCGCAGACATGGCAATTCGCCGGAGAAAACGAGACGGCGATTCGCGAAAATTAGAGGAGGGTGTGCGAAGTGAGACCGTTTAAATACACGAGAGCGAACGATGCGGCAAACGCCGTGCGGATAGTTTCGGCAAATGCGAATTCCAAATTCTTGGCGGGCGGCACGAACGTTCTGGATTTGATGAAAGAAGACGTTGAGCGTCCCGACGAACTGGTTGACATTACCCGATTAAATTTGACGCAAATCAAAACGATTGCGGACGGCGTGAGTAAGGGAGGCGTTTCAATCGGGGGACTCGCGAAAAATACCGACACGGCGAATCATCCGCTGATTCGGCAAAACTTCCCGCTCTTGACGCAAGCTATCTTAGCGGGCGCGTCGGGACAAATCCGCAATATGGCATCGAACGGCGGCAATCTTAATCAGAGAACACGTTGTTCTTACTTTTACGACGTGGCTTTGCCGTGCAACAAGCGTAAACCGGGAACGGGCTGCAGCGCGCTCGAGGGTATCAACAGAATGCACGCCGTTTTCGGCTGGTCGAACGATTGTGTCGCTGTTCATCCGTCGGATATGTGCGTCGCTCTGGTTGCGCTCGATGCGGTTGTTAAAGTTCAAAGCGCGAACGGTCAGGAACGCTCGATTCCGTTTGCCGATTATCACCGCTTGCCGGGAAACACGCCGCACAAGGACAACAATCTGAATCAGGGGGAACTGATAACGGCGATTGAAATCCCGCAGAATAATCTTGCTGGCAAATCTTATTACTTAAAAGTTCGTGACCGTGCCAGTTACGCCTTCGCGTTGGTTTCGGTTGCCGCCGCGCTTGAAACACAGGGTAGTAAGATTTTGCATGTCAGAATCGCCATGGGGGGCGTCGCACACAGACCCTGGCGGGCTTTGGGAGCCGAGGGGCTTCTCGTGGGAAAAGAAGCGACCGAAGAGAATTTCAAACGTGCAGCCGAAGCGGAAATGAAACAAGCAAAACCGCTCGAACATAACAAATTCAAGGTCGAACTGGGGCGGCGTGCTATTGCCAGGGCCTTGCTGACTGCGATGAACGGAAATACAGCATAAATGATTGGAAAGTTTATGAAAAAAGCGAATGAAGTGCAGGCGATAATCCAAGCATTTGACGAAGCGCAACAAGAAGGAAAGCTCTGCGCTTTGGCGACGGTGGTGAATGTCGAAGGCTCGGCGTATCGTCATCCGGGCGCGCGGATGTTGATATGCGAGAGTGGCGTGAGTACGGGAACGATCAGCGCCGGCTGTCTGGAAAGTGATGTCATCGAACGCGCGCTGGGGGTCATAAAAACTAATGCTACGAAACTCGTCGATTATGACACGCACTCGACGAGCGAGGAGATTGTCTGGAGCTTAGGGTTAGGTTGCAACGGGATCGTGCGCGTGTTGGTTGAGCCACTCGCTCCGCAATCGAGTTACCTCGCCGCCTTATGCCGAACACATACGGCACAATCGAACATCGCCCCTATCGTTGTTGCCACCGTGTTGCATTTTTCGGGTTCACGTGCGACGGCAACAACTGGGCAAATAGAAATCGGCTCGCGCTTGTATTTCAACGAAGACGGCGAAACCGTTTGCGACATCTTGAACAGCGAACTGGCGGCGATGATTGAGGGAGACGCGCGAGCGGCTCTTTGCGGACAAACCTCAGGCGTTCGCGTTTATGAAGCGGACGGCGACGTAACGAAAGTCTTCATCGAAATAATTACGCCGCCCTTGTCGCTGGTTGTGTTCGGGGCGGGGCATGATGCCTTGCCAATCATCGAGCTGGCACGCAGGTTAGGTTGGCAAACGGAAGTGGTTGACCCGCAGGCGCGCCCCGCCAGCCGCGGCCGATTCGCGCAAGCCGACAGAGTTACGCTGGCGCGTCCCGAAAGTATCGGTGACCAAGTCACGGTCACGCCGCGCACGCTGACGCTGTTGATGACGCACAACTACTCGCACGATCAGGCGATGCTCAAGTTTTTGCTCGCATCGCCGGCGAGGTACATCGGCGTTATGGGTCCGCGAAAACGCACCGAGCGCATGTTGACCGAGCTGCTCGCCGAAGGCGGCGCACCGCAGGACGAGGTACTCGCGCGCGTCTTTGCGCCCGTGGGCTTAGACATCGGCGCGGATACTCCGGAGGAAATCGCGCTCTCAATCATCGCCGAAATCCGAGCCGTACTTGCGGGTCGCAGCGGCGGGTTGCTGCGAAACCGGAAAGGCTCTCTGCACGCTGAAGCAGGCGAAGGCTCTTTACGTCCGGAGCGAACAATAGTTGCCGATCATCCGTCGCGGGCTCTGGTGACCGCGTAAACGGTTTTGCCCTCAACTAACTTTACCGGCTGCTGATTCTTTGGTGATGTCCGAGACCAGATGCTGACTGTTAGCTGTATCGTCCTCGCGGCAGGGGCTTCCCTAAGGATGGGCGAGCCGAAGCAGTTATTGATGTATCAGGGAAAAAGTCTGCTTCGCCGTGCGGCGGAGACGGCGCTGCAGTCGGCGTGCCGGCCCGTCGTTGTGGTGCTTGGCGCTCACAGCGCCAGGGTGCGGGACGAGGTCAGTGACTTGCCGGTAGTAGTTGTGGAGAATTCGGCTTGGGCCGAGGGAATGGGGGCGTCAATCCGGGCCGGCATCGCCGCGATTCAATCCGCCGCCGAAGACTCGGAGGCAACCGTGCTGATGCTCTGCGATCAGCCTCTTATCTCCCCTCGAACTATTGCGGAACTCGTTACCGTGTACGAGAAGACTCGCCCGCTCGCCGTCGCCTCGGAGTACGGCGGCACGTGCGGTGTGCCCGCCCTTTTTAGCCGCCGCCTGTTCTCGGAACTAAACTCGCTTGCAGGGGCTGAAGGTGCGAAGCAGGTAATCAAGAGACATCGGGAGCGTGTTTTATGTGTGTCCGTCCCGGAAGGCGTTATAGATGTTGACTCGCCCGAAGACTACGAGCGACTGGAGAGGTTAAAAGCAGAAGAGGGGTGAGACTAAGAAACTCTGCCTTTCATTCATAGTGCTTCAAGCTCTGCGGCTCTCCGCGGCGAGCGCTCTTCTCAACGCATAGACAGCCAGTGAGCCGGGAGCCGTATCCGGCGCCGCAAAGCGGAACGCGAAAGGTGATCCACCCAATGAGTCTCGTGCTGTCGCATTGGGATGACCGAAGCACGGGAGGACATTAGTCTCCGAGTTCGCTAGAGAAGATTGCAGTCTTTTCCGGCGCCGCGACTGGCTTGTGAGAACCGGTAGTCGTCAATCTGCACCAACAGCGCGAACATCGTCTTCGCAGACATCCACGTAGAGTACGCCTACACCGTGCAGGTCGCTTAGCAAAGCACGGCATAAGTGCCTCATGAGATAATCCGAAAGCTCGACATCTACGCGGGTTGCCTGAGACCCCGCGTGACGCAATACGTTGTCGAACACTATGAACAAATATGCTGTCAGCCACCATCACTTGAGGGCCTAAAGTGTGACACCGCCGCTGGCCTGGCGAGGAATGGACGAAACGCGCCAACAAAAATTCCGAACGCGGCGGACTTGCGGAAGGTCTCCGTATGATCCTCCAGCCTCTCCCAATATACTATTAGCCAGAATAGCCCCGGCTGCTCGACGGCGGCGCCAAACTCATGACTGACATAGCCGCTCTGGCGCACGAGAATTGGCAGAGCGTTCGTTAGCGCCTGCTGGAAAGCGCTCTCGCTCCCCACACAAACCTCAAATGATGTGACTTCAATCGCTGTCATCGCCTCACCCCCCGACCTCGTAGAAAGCGATGCTTTCCGGGCGGCCAGTTCGGGGCGACGGCGCGCCCAGGAAGTTCTCCGCGATGCGGAGCGACCTGAGGTCGATTCGCGAAACGCGACCAGCCCGATGGTTAGCGACGAATGCCATGTCAGGCTCGTCGGACGTAAAGTCGAAGTTCATCGGCTCCGCCTCGACGACAAGCGTCTTGATCGGGGTCAGTGTCGCTGCCTCGACGATCACTACGGAGTTCCACTTGAAAGCCGACACCAGCAGATACTTCCCGTCGGGGGTGGAGCGGATGCGGGACTCGTGGTCGACCTCGATGGGGAGCTCCGGCAGATCTGGAAGAGCCACTTGCTCGAGCACAGTGTCGGTGGCCGTGCCGATGACGTAGAAGGACAAGCCCGTCGGCCGATCTTTGTTCGGCAGGGGCGAGCCCATGTGGCTCATCGCGTAGAGCCGCCTCCCGTCGGGCGATAGCGCAATGCCTTCGCTCCCTTCGGGAACCTCGACGCGGCCGCATACCCGCCGCGCGGCTGTGTCGATCACGCTTAGGAACGCTGTATCCTTGTTCGAGACATAGGCCTTGGCTCCGTCAGCGGTCATGGTGAGGAAATGTCCGCCGTGGCTCGGCATCTCGATTGCTTCGATGATCCGCCGCGATTGAGGGTTGATCACGAGGGTGGCGTTGCTCTTGTCGCAGGTGACGAATAGCGACCCGTCCGGATGGATCGCCATGCCGTGCGGACCAGAATATGGACGTGTGTCGATGACCCCGGCAGACTTCATCGCGATCAGATCGACCACGACGATCTCATGACCTGGATGAACGTTGTTGCCGTAGACGCCATCTCCGTAGATCGAAGCGTATGCCGTCTGGCCGTCCTGTGACAGTACCAATTCGTGCGGGTGCGGAGGCAGAGAGACCGCGCCAAGAAAGCGGCGCGTCTTCATGTCGAGAAAGTCGAGGCTGTCCTCGAGCTTGTTAAGGATGGCCAGGCGAAGCCCTGAATCCGTGTTCACGACGGGCCCTTCGGAGAGCTGTCCTCCCCAACATTCTCCAGCGAGCTTCTCTCGTCGTAGTCGACGATGAGGAGACTGGCTGTGATCGGCTTGATCAACGTTTCGGCGATCCGCTTAAGGGCCGGGTGTTCGTAGCAGGCCGCGAGAGCCGCGCGATCGGGAAGGTCAATCGAAACGTACGTATGCCCGTTCGCCCGCGGCGAGAAGTTCTCACCCCGGACGATGCGCTCGATGCCGGAGACGTCGTACTTTAAGGCGAGTAGGGCAGCCATCAACTCGCCGATCTGCGCCACCGACGCGACGTCGTTGAACGTGAACAGTGCGGGGTGGCGTATCACGGCGGTCACCCGTTCTTCTGATTCGTGGCGCTAGGGAGCCCGCTCACTTCCGC
>JBGTLM010000088.1:0-4348 GCA_041744135.1 Pyrinomonadaceae bacterium | reverse complement strand
CGACACTGCGTAGCTTGCGAATGCAATGACCATCGCCAGTACCTGGGGAACCTCTCTCGAAGAGCGCCGACTCTCCTACCCTTGCGACCGCTTGATACTTCATCCGGAAGACTCACTCTATCGCGGCGTCACCATCGATGCGTCTTCCCAAACCGTTTTTCGGTGGCTCTGTCAGTTGCGCGTGGCGCCCTATAGCTATGACTGGATAGACAACGGTGGGAGCGAGAGCCCGCGTGCACTGACTCCTGGACTCGAACACCTGGCCGTGGGCCAGGACGTTATGGAGATATTCCAACTGGCTGACTTCGCTCGCGACCAGCATCTGACGCTACGGATCAAAGCTAATTCGAGAGCTCAGCGGCTCTTTGGGGATATCGCCGTCAGCTATCTAGTCGTTCCGAAAGGCCCGAGAATCTGTCGCTTGTTGGTGAAGTTAGTCATTCAGCACTCTCCAGGAGTGAGGGGTAAGTTGATGCGCAGGCTTCTGCACTGGGGAGATTTGATCATGATGAGAAGGCAGCTGTTGAACTTCAAACAGCTCGCAGAACGTGGAATTGACTAAGGCACCACGTTGAAGGAATGCGCTGCCATTTGGAGTGCGCCAACCTGTCGGCGCTTTCCAAGTCACAAAGTGCTTCTCCCAGGTGCGAACCAGCCGGGTTGCAAAGCGGCGATAGGTCGTCGCACTCCAATGAGTTCCTGAATTTGGAGTTGGCTTGGAAGCAACCGATCCTCGAAACTAAACGAACGAACACGAAAATTCTTGGTAATGGTTCGTTGTATTTCGCGGATCGTTTTTGATTTTCCGCCCCTACCTTACGGAGAGGCAGATGATGAAAACGAAATTGGGACACTCCGTGGCCCTGTTCTTAAGCGTAAAGCGGGCCATCAGCGATATCCTACTTATCATTCAGTACTCAGCACTTGTTCGGTACCGACTGCCTTTCCGGAGGTTGCCTGCGGTCAGGCTGCATTGGGTTGGGTGGCGCCGGCTGGTCCCGAAATAACGGAAATCGCATCTTTTCCGGTCGGCGCGGAAAATAATTGTTTGAGATGTCGACATCAGCTGTTTCTAAATGCGGATCGAGAGCGATCGAGCGAATCTCTTTCTGCGTCATGATGAGCTTTGAGACCTCGGTATTGTTGAAGCGCCAGATCTCCGCGGGAATGCGCAACTCTTCTTTGCTGCCGTCCGCGTATTCGATCTCAAGAATAACCGGCATCACCAGACCACCCATGTTCTTTAAATCAACCACATAGAAGTTTGTCCCCGATTGTAACAACTCACGCTCGCGTGGCGTGAGAGTAGTCAGAAATTTCAGATACTCCTCGCGGTCCCTCGCCGTCACCACCAGTTCGTCGTAAGTGTTATAGAAATCGCGCAGGGTAGGCTCTGCGTCAACACGCTTCGGCAATGTCTTGTTGCGTTGCTCGGAAAGCGTTTGAGGCTGCTCGGCCCGTTCTTTGGCACGGCGTGCTTTCTCGACTTCAGGGTTCATCGTATCGAGTGTGAAGAGACGAACACGCTCAAGCGAAATGTCGACATGGTCGGTCGTGTAAAACCAACCGCGCCAGAACCAGTCGAGGTCAACCCCCGAGGCATCCTCCATCGTGCGGAAGAAATCCGCGGGGGTCGGGCGCTTAGACTCCCAGCGACGCGCATACTGCTTGAAGGCGAAATCGAAAAGCTGCCGCCCCAGCACGCTCTCGCGCAAAACGTTCATGGCCGTTGCCGGCTTAGAGTAAGCATTGTGCCCAAACTGAAGTATGTCTTCTGAATTGGTCATGATCGGAACTTGATCCTTGCTCTTCATGTAATCGGTTATGAATTTTGGCTCGCGACCGGAAGGATAGCCTTCCTGCCATTCCTGCTCCGCCAGATACTCCACAAACGAGTTCAGCCCTTCATCCAGCCAGGTCCATTGGCGCTCGTCGGAATTAAGAATCATGGGAAAGTAGTTGTGCCCGACCTCGTGAATAACGACCGAAATCAACCCATATTTTGTACCTTCCGAATAGGTGCCGTCCGGGAGGGGACGTGGACCATTGAAGCAGATCATCGGATATTCCATGCCCCCCACGGGACCATTGATCGACTGTGCGACCGGATATGGATAAGGAACCGTGTAGCGTGAATAAACTGTCAGGGTATGCTTGATGGCTTGGGTGGAGTATTTAGACCAGAGTGGCTCGCCTTCCTTCGGATAAAACGACATGGCCATCACGGGGTTGCCTTCGACGTTATGCCCTTGAGCATCCCAGATGAATTTCCGCGATGAAGCGAAAGCGAAATCGCGCACGTTTTCTGCCATAAAGATCCAGGTCTTCCTACCCGCCGGTTTGTGCGATTCGTTGGCCTTCGCTTCATTGGGCGTCACCACAAATATGGGACTCTTCGCGGCCCTGGCCTCCGTCAGACGCTGGCGCTGGATTGCGGTTAGTACCGCTTGCGCGTTTTGCAGCACTCCAGTCGCGGACACAATGTGGTCGTCCGGCGCGGTAATGGAGACACGATAGTTGCCAAACTCGAGCGTGAATTCACCTGAACCCAGGAATTGTTTGTGCTGCCAACCGTAAACGTCGTAGTAAGCGGCCATGCGCGGAAACCACTGCGCAATCTCGTAAATGTAATTCTTGTCCCCGGGAAAGAATTCGTAACCGGTGCGACCGCCGATGCGGCGCGCGTCGTTGATGTTGTAATTCCAATCAACAGAGAAGACCGTGGATTGTCCTGGCGGAAGGGGTCGCGGCAGATCAATGCGCATCATGGTCTTAACCACGGTGTATGGCAGAGCAGCACCTTTCGCATCCCGCACCGCAGTGATGCGTTGGCCGCCTTCAAACTCACGCCTCGCGATCAGGTCGTCAATCGTCGAGAAGGGAACACGCTCAAAGTTTGGCGCAACCTGCGTGGAGAGATTTTCCGAGTTCTTCGCCCAGATATTTTGATCGAGCTGGAGCCAGAGGTAAGAAAGCGGATCGGGCGAGTTGTTGACGTAGGTAATCGTTTCTGAAGCCAAGAGGCGCTGGTTTGTATCATCAAGCTCAACCTTGATGTCGTAATCGGCACGCTGCTGCCAGTAGTTCCGACCCGGCGCGCCCGAGGCTGTGCGATACGCATTCGGCGTTGGCAGCAGATCCTCCATTTGCGCAAACTTATCAACGGGGTTGTTCTTTGATTGAGCGAACGCGTTTGCGGTAACGATAAACATGGCCACCAAACAAGACACGAGCAGCACCAATGACGGCCGACAAGACACAAAGAGGGACACCAGGGAAGACTTGGTCGTGAGCTTCATAGATTGTTTCCTTTCGGAAAGATTCTAAATCCAAAAGCTGCATTTTCAAACGATTGAACAACTCGTCACAAATGAAGCGCGGTTCCCAAATTTTCGTCTCTGTGGAAGCGCTACCCACGCAACTAACAAAAGCAAGAGCGGGGCGGTAATGAAATTGCAGCGCTACCCGAGCATCGGGTACCGATGCAGTTTGACAAGCGAGAGGCATGCGACTCAATTACCGAACCGAGGAGCGGTAGCGACCGGGTTCAGCTGCGCGACCGTCAACCAACAATAAGATCTGGTTTTCGTTCACTTGAATGGTACCGCGGCGGCCCGGTCGCTACCGTTCCTCGGTTCTGTAGGTGACCGGTATTTCCCACCCGTGCAAACTACACCAGTACGAAGCATCGCCGTTAACGTCACACAAAAAGCGACAGATTTCCCTTTTCAAATCGCGCTCATCAGGAGATAGATGCCGAAAGCGCCGACGCACACGATGGACCAGAACGCAAGCTCCTGAACCCAGACGTAGCGACGCACGGGATGTGATGGCGCAACAGTCCTCCGTGCAAAGACCATCACCGCATGAACCTTCCACACTCCGAACATAACAACCAAGGCAGCGACAAAAAGGACTGGCCACATGAATCTGATGTAATAAACTCTCACCAGGAAAAGAAACACCAATGCGACTAGCAGAAAGAACAACGCGCCGACTAGCCGACCAGGTACCGTATCTGGCAGTAGCGCTGAAGGTGGAGACAAAGGTGGCCCCACAGCGCTCAAAGCGTCATCGCTCCGTTGGTGCCGCGAGTCGTAAGCGCGCCGCGTGGCCGCATTTCCGAGCACTCGGTAAGCTTCGTTGATCGCCTTCATCTGTTCGGCGTCGCCGCCGCGGTCGGGATGATGCCGCATGGCGAGGCGTCTATAGAGGCGTTCGATCTCATCTGGCGACGCAGTTTCCCCCGCGCCCAAAATGGAATAATAATCTTTCTCCACATCAGGGTGGCTCATCCTTAATCTTCCGTTAAAAGCGCGTCATGCCTAAATGGAACTTATCGAAGCTG
>JBGTLM010000087.1:0-2958 GCA_041744135.1 Pyrinomonadaceae bacterium | reverse complement strand
AGTTTCTCAACCCGTTTACCAAACTACGCTTCCTGATAAAACCCCGGTCTGGTTAATTACTCGCTACGCGGACGTCACGGCCCTGCTGAAAGATGAACGCTTCGTGAAAAACCGGCGCACTGCGATGACTCCGGAACAGCTTCGGAAGATGCCTTGGGTGCCTCCCATGTTCCGACCGCTAGAGCGCAACATGCTTGACCTTGATGCCCCCGATCACACGCGACTGCGGGCGTTGGTCCACAAGGCGTTTACGCCAAACCTGGTCGGACGAATGCGCGAACGTGTTCAAACGTTGGCGGACGAATTGTTAGAGCGCGTCATGTACGACCGCGAAATAGATTTAATCAAGGATTATGCCCTGCCGCTTCCGATGACGATCATTACTGAAATCCTTGGTGTACCTGCTCGGGACCACGATAAATTTCATAAGTGGTCAAAGGCCGTCGTTTCTCTTACATCGCCGAAAGCCACGGTGCGAGTGATCCCGAGTGTTTGGATGTTTATTCGTTATCTGCGTCAATATTTCAAAATGCGACGCCAAGATCCGCGAGATGATTTGGCGACCGCCCTAATCCAGGCGGAAGAGGCCGGTGATAAGTTGAGCGAGGACGAGCTGCTGGCGATGGTTTTCCTGTTGCTCATTGCGGGACATGAAACGACAGTTAACCTAATTGGAAATGGAATGCTGGCTCTCCTGGAACACCCCGATCAGATGAACAGGCTGCGGCGAGATCCGGCATTGATCAGAACAGCGGTCGAGGAATTGCTTCGTTACACGTCTCCGGTGTTGATGACGACAGAGCGGTATGCGCGCGAAGATCTGGACCTTCACGGAGTAACCATCCCACGAGGTGGAATGACACTAGGAGTGATCGGCTCGGCGAACCGGGATGAAACAGTTTTCGAAAATCCTGATGAGTTAGATATCACGCGGGAGCCGAACAAGCATCTGGCTTTTGGGCAAGGCATTCACTTTTGCCTCGGAGCGCCTCTCGCCAGATTGGAAGGCGAGATTGCAATCGCTACGCTCTTGCGGCGGATGCCGGATCTGCATCTGAGCGTTCCGATCGAATCTCTGCGCTGGCGGCCCAGCATGATTTTGCGCGGACTGGAGTCGTTGCCGGTATCGTTCGGGGTCTCGTACGTTGAAGGTGGTTGCCAGCTCGCATGAACCATTTTCCAGCTAATGCAATGGCGCCCAAGAGTCTTGGAGCTGGCCATGGCAGGTATAGTTACTACAATGTCCTTGCCATTTTTTCATGCACCACGAAAGGATCGAAATGAAGGCAACAATTCTGCTCGGAACACTTAAGAGTTCAGGTCTATCCAACACCGAGACTCTCTGCGAGTTTCTATCACGCAGAATGGAGCGTGATGACATCCGGTGTGAGATCGTCAAGTTAGTTGACCATGAAATTCTGCCCGGAACCTATTCCGATATGGGAGACGGTGACGAATGGCCTGAGATTTTAGAAAAGGTGTTGAACTCAGATATTGTAATCTTCGCGACACCTGTGTGGTGGGACAGCCCATCGTCGCTGATTCAACGTGCCATCGAGCGGTTAGACGAACTGCACGATAGGGTGATGGAGGGTGAGACTTCGCTGCTCGAAAACAAGGTTGCGGGCATCGTCATCACCGGTGACTCGGACGGGGCCCAACATATCATTGCCACCCTCTGTAATTTCTTCAACGCGGTAGGGCTGCTCGTGCCGCCATACGCCACGCTCTCTGTGCTCTGGGAGCGGCAGGCGAAAGGTAAAACTCCCACAAAGGAGGAACTTCTCCAGAAATACGAATCTGACTACGGGGAAACGGCCGACAAGATGATCCGGCAGTTGATCAAATACGTGCCGAAGTGAATGCCCTCCCGGCACCGTGTAGACTCTGCGGAGCGAACGGGAACGACCTAGTCGTCCAGTGTCCGCAGCCCACTTTGGGTCCTCGCTGTTAAAGAGTTAAATTCCCTTCATGCCAAAAGACGGGCGGTGATGCCGGGCTTGAGGCGGCTTGTATTGTTCAGTCAAACTGATCCGCGGCTCATAGACATTAGACTTCCATTTGAGTGGTTCGGCTCTTGTGCTGTGGCGGATAATGAAGCAAGCAGAAACAAGGTCAGCAGCAGCAGTATGAGCAAACAACTTTCCACGAACTTTCGCTGTATCTTAAACATGATTCCACCTCGAATCTGCGCTCAAGTAAATCTCAAAGGTCTGCACAATTAGTAAGCCGCCCCGCTCCATTGTTGAGTCCCGCCAAGGATAAGGGATGCTATGACGAATCCGCCCAAAATGAACGAAGCACCGGCGACCAGCCTTAAGTTGCGAGTTGCGTAGGGAACACCCCACTGCGCAAAGCGCTGATGCCACTGCCAGGGAACTGCGAAAAGACCGACGGTGGTCACCACGAGAATCCAGCCAAAAATGACAAAGAGGTCAGAAAACAACATCTGGGGTGCGCATACCAAGATTGCCCCACCCGCGGTAAGACGAAGCACCAGCTCTAAGTAGTGGGTAAGAGCAGAACTAGCAAAGCCGCCTAAAAACCGTGTGGCTCGCGCTGGTGACAGCAACAAACCAAGGGCTAAGCCAATCAGATAGAGCCCCGTGAGCAGAACCAGGATTGAAGCGAGCAGGCTTATCATCATCTCGTATTGTGCTGGGCGCCTCACCCAATCTTACAAAGATCATCTGATGCCACGATACCGCCAGCATCGGGCGGGCCGATCTCTTCCCGTGCGGCCACTTCATTAGCGTAGAGCAACTTAAGAAACGGCGGGGCAATCAGTGTGGTAGCAACCGCCATGAACAACACCACGCCGTAGAGTTCTGCTCCGATCACTGCGAGGCTCAAACCGATCTGGGCTACGATTATTCCGACCTCGCCTCGCGGCACCATTCCCATGCCCACTTGTCCGGCGCGTCTAATACCGAGGTTTAAGGAGCCGAGCCCGCAACC
>JBGTLM010000086.1:0-9588 GCA_041744135.1 Pyrinomonadaceae bacterium | reverse complement strand
CTCGACCATTCACGCTTGCCGTTCAGTTAGGGGTGCCGAAGCATCTCATTCGTAAGGGCCACGGGACTCATGCACGTCAAAAACGCCATCACTTGAGGAAATTCCCGGCGATGCGGCTCAAGTCGTCCGCAACGCTGCCATCGCGGTTGGAGTCGAGCATCGAGTTGAGAGTTCCCATCAAGCCTGGATCGGCGGTCTGCGCTTGCTGCTGCTGCTCACCGAGGTACTGAGACAAGCCCTGGGCGTCCAAGCCGTTCTCCTGCTGTTGTCGACCTATTGCGCCCATGACAAGCGGCGCGACCATCTCGAGCAAGCTCCCGGCGGAGTTCTGGTCGAGTCCGGTAGCCTGGGCCAGATTGCTCTCTACCGCTGGGCGCTGGCCACCCAAAGTGTGATCGAGGATGCCCGAGCCTTTCGCGGCTTGGGGGTTCCCGAGGTATGACATCAAGTTGTCGAGTATGCTGCCGTCATGATCTTGTGCTACGGCCTCATGCAGATCTTGCGCGCCCTGTGGCTGGGCAGCGTTGCGTGCGAGCGCAGCGAGGATTAATGGCACAGCGAGCTGGACTGCCGTCTGGGCCGTGCTCTCACGGATTCCGAGCTTCTGGGCCATCTGGCCGGCGACAGTTCCGGCGATTTGTTGCGTGATCATCTGTGATATCGCATTCATCTTGTTTCTCCTTATAATTTTAGGTCGCTCAAGTCTCTCTCGGTTCCGACCCTATTGGGAACCACCGAATACTCTCTTTAAAACACTACTCAGGTTTGCAGGTACTACACTCGGGCAGCGTACGTTGTCGCTTTTCACTCACCTGCGGCTTCTGTCCTTTTCGGTAAGTAGCGGTTCAGTATATCCAAGAGCCGTTCCGGGGAAAACGGCTTAGGCAAATAGTCGTTAAATCCGACTGCTTGCGGATCAATCTTCAGTTGAGCGTCTATTCCCAACTCGCCATATGCGGAAACTGCGATGATCGGAATATCGCTCAGCTCCTCATGCGTGCGGATGCTGAAGTAGCAGCAAAGCCATCAATTTCAGGTAGAGCCAGATCCATCAGAATTAGATCGGGGCGCTCACGCTGGGCCATCGCAACTGCCTCTTTACCACAAGTGGCCTCAACTACTCGATAGGCGTTCAATTCCAGCCATCGCGTCAACATCGACCGAACATCGTCGTAGTCATCTAAGACCATTACCGTAGGACGAGTACTTTTGGCCATGAAAATCCGGCTCCTTCCCAAACAATTTGATGAGCCAGCTCCCTGAGCGCTTGTAAGGTAGCCAGGGCGGTCAAAGCGTTCGGCACATCTCTGCTCCCCACGGAATCGCGATGGCCCGGCTATAGCTTTGCTTCACCTCAGCAAAACTCCAGTCCCGGCGCTGCCAGATCGACCCGTCCGCATATTCCACGCGATTGATTACCACATTCTCCTGGAACGGATTCCCGGATTTGTCGGCTAAGGTCCCCACGCTGATCACCTCGCTGGGGCCGGATAAACTGAAGGAGCGCACCTCCTTTTCTTGGCCGGGCTTTATGTTGACGCCGCAAAGAAATTGCCGGCGCACCATCATCGCTGAATTAGACGGTTCTGAGAATTGGTATTCCCAGAACAGGATTTCAATAACCTTTGGGCTGGCATTCTTGAGTTTAGCTCGATACGCATAACCGTCAACCGCTTTAGACTTAGCCGTACGCGACTCTTGCACGATGCTTTCGAGTTGGGCAGCCCGTCCGTCGACGGTGTCGGCATCCGGATGTCTTTCCCCGACCGGAGCGTTAACCCTGCGTTTCTCGTAAATTCTGCCGGCTCGGGTGACAGCCGAGGCTGGAGCTACATCAGTGGAGTTCACCTGCGCCTGCTGGGTAGTCAGTCGGCTCTTGGACCACTTCGCACTGAGCACCACCACCGAAGAGCCATCGTTAGAGTTGGAAGTATTCTGATTTGTCAAAACGGACGCCAGGATGAACAACAAGACCAATAGAAATTTCATGCTGATAACCCTTACACCAATCTTCTTTTCACACGAAGATAGTTAGCAAATACGCCTCTGTCAATAGAATCAACTTGGTGCTGAATGTTGTGTATGGGTGCTACCAAATGCGATCCACTTAACCAAACGAACCACCCGAAAGCTATTTAGTGCCATTTCGTCTGACCTTGTGGATCGTCCTTTTGCTACTTGTCTGGATGGGCGATTTCTGCCCCGGGCTAAAGCCGCCGAGTGATTGAGAGTACGCACCATTCACGTCGCGACGCTGGTCGGCTAAGATATTCCAGAATGATGATTCCAGACTTGTCCCTACATCATGGTTTGGTAGGTGGTCTCTTTTCTAAACCGTCAACTTCCGAAGAGGAGTCGAAGTACCATTTAAGCGACGACCAGGTAGAGTTTTATAACGAGCACGGTTACCTCGCTGGGGTCAGAGTCCTCACGGATGATCAGGTGGATGTACTCTGTAATGAGCTGCGAGAATTAGTTGATCCGGAACGTGGCAGTCATCCGCTCTTTTATGAGTTCCATTTAAATGAATCGGCCGATCCCGAGAAGATTCTTTTTCATGCGCTGGGTGCATGGCGCATAGCGCCCGGATTCCATGATATGTTGTGGAATCCTGCTTTCACCTTTCCGGCTTCGCAACTACTAGGCGGTGCGGTGCGCTTCTGGCACGACCAGATCTTTTATAAGCCGCCGCTTCATGGAGGCGTCGTGATCTGGCATCAGGACTACTCCTATTGGACTCGCACTCAGCCGATGGCACACCTCTCCTGTTGGATCGGGTTGGACGACTCGACTCGCGACAACGGGTGCGTGCATTACGTACCGGGCAGTCATCGTTGGAATCTGCTGCCTCGCGAAGATTTCGCTAATGATATGGATGCGATTCAAGCTGCGCTCACACCTCAACAACGTCGGGAGTTCGTTCCCGTGGCTATCGAGTTGAAGAAAGGTGAGTGTTCCTTTCACCACCCGTTGATGGTCCACGGCTCCTTTGAGAACCGAACTGAGCGACCAAGGCGGGCGGCGGTTATTAACGTCTTTCGCGATGGCGTTCGTTCGGCTTCAAATGAGCCGTTGCTCCAGGGCGTGCCACCCATTCCCGCTGGTGCCAGGATGGAGGGACAGTTCTTTCCGCTGCTTTTTGATCCGCGCGAAATGGTGCAGTAGCCCAGAAACTCGGACCGATCCGTACCTTGTTCCGTTGCAGCGCCGGATGGCGTATTCTGCTCCACTAAATCTTTAAAGGAGTTGTTATGAAAGAGGATATCCAAGCTAAACCGGCCCAATCAACCTCGTTGATGCAGCGGATACTCATTTACGCTGCGGTGCTACTCATCGTCTTCCTGATCGGCTTTGTTCCAATGTGGCTCAAGGCTCGAGGCAGTGCCGCGGAGTTGGCAACAGCCCAACGTGAACTAAGTCTCGCCCGGCTGCAGAATACTCTAGCCTCCGCAACAATCGATGCCCGGCGAGGTGAGTATGAGCCAGCCCGCCTGGCTGCCAGCAATTTCTTTACTTCACTGAGAGTCGAAGCTGACAAAGCCACTGGCTCAATTCTTACGGAGTCACAGAAACAGAACATCCAAGCATTATTCGCCGGGCGTGATGAGGTCATTACCCTGCTGGCGCGCTCAGATCCCGCTTCCGGCGATCGACTAGCGGATTTGTATGAGTCTTATCGCAAGGCCATGAGTGGGTGAGAGAACTACCCACTTAGCAACTACCAAGCGTAGGGATTCCGGTTACGGTCTACGAATAAGAACGATGCTACATGTAAAAGCTAGAGCCCTGGCTAAGCGAGTCTGCTTAGCCATTACCATCGCACTGTGCACAGTGTCAATTTATCCGCAAGGAGTTCCGTCTGTGAGCGGGCGCTGGGTGTGGAGGGAGCCTGCGCGAAAAAACAAACCCCAGGTACAGTTCTCCCTTACGATTCATCGTAAGGGAGATACCGTGCGTGGCGTGTATAGCGTTGATGAATTCATTAATGGCAGGTGGCAGGGTGAAGATGGAAACCAGACACCCTTCCGAGGTCGGGTGAATGGCAACACTATCCAGATCGAATTTGACACCGTGGCCACTATTCCCGGATACCAGGAAAATGTTACCTATTCGGCTCCGTCTGACGGTCGAAAGCCAAGCGCTGCGGTGCTCACGCAAAGTGGGCAAACATTGCTCTGGCGATCGAGCAGAGCACCGGGGATTGAAGGGGTTCCGGCCCAGTTCACACTCCGCCGCGAGCGCCGGAAGTGATCGATTGTTGTTCGTAGGTTCTTCACTCGTAGGAGTGAGATGTTTATAGACTGGCAACAATGAAATCCCTGCGTCGTTTGGAGGGGCGGAACGATAGTAGATGGGTACCTGTCAAGTTGAGTTTCCGCCCCTCCGAACGGCGCCGGAGGTGAGGTTAGACCTCCAGTGTTACATCTCACCTCTACGGGGTAAAACCTAAGGCTCAACTTGTTCCGTACTTCAAACTATAGCTTCTTATATAGATCCGGCGCATTGGGATTCTCGACGTTAAAATGCGCCGGTCTTACATCCTGTCCGTCATCTCTTCGAATATTCCGAGGAGCGCTAAAAACAGTATGACCTACCCCCTGTCTGAAGTGTGTCGCTTCTGCTCGGTTCTGCTTTTATGCGCCCAGCTCTCGATCGCCTCGGCTCTAGTCCTGCAGACCGCCACTGGTCAAGCCGTGCATCCACTCGATCCTTTGACCGCCGAAGAGATCAAAGCGGCAGCCGGCGTGATCAGCACCTTGCCACAGTTCCCCGAGGGTTCGCTTTTTTCAACCATCGTCTTGAAGGAACCATTAAAAAAGGAAGTGCTCAGCCATAAAGCTGGCGCCGCAGTTAGTCGACAGGCTTTCGCGGTAATCCTGGATCGCAAAGGCAACCGCACGTTTGAAGCCGTAGTTGATCTAAAAGCGGCGCGGCTAATTTCGTGGGAACAAATAAAAGGCGTGCAACCGCTGGTAACGGGAAGTGAATTCGAGGCCCTTCCGGATATCGTCAAGGCAGATGCAGGCTGGCAGGAAGCCATGCGCAAACGGGGGATAAGTGATTTCGATAAAGTGCAAATAGACGGCTGGGCTGTGGGCCAGGTGGCCCCAGCTCATGAACGAGTGCGTCTGCTTCGGGCCCTCTCCTACTTTAAAGGAAATGCTGTCAATTTTTACGGACAGCCGATTGAAGGAGTTGTGGCGCTCGTCAATATGAACACCGGGAAAGTGATAGAGGTTGTGGATACGGGAGTGGTGCCGCTCGCTCCGCCGAGCCAGCAGTTAGACGAGCAATCTACCGGCACTCGCACAGCGCCGAAGCCACTCACCATAGCGCAGCCCGCGGGGGCCAGCTTTGAGCTCAACGGCCAGGAGGTTCGCTGGCAGAAATGGCGCTTTCGTTTCACGATGCATCCGCGAGAGGGCCTGGTACTGCACACTGTTGGCTACGAAGATGCCGGTCGGGTTCGTTCGATACTCCATCGCGGTTCCCTCTCCGAGATGGTCGTGCCTTACGGCGACTCGGAAACAAATTGGCGCTGGCGTAGTGCGTTTGATGTCGGCGAGTATAGCGTCGGCCGGCTCGCCAGCTCGATTGAACCAAAGACTGACGCTCCGGAAAATGCCCTGCTCCTCGACGCAACATTCGCAGGTGATGATGGACAACCCTACGTCTTGCCGAGTGCGGTAGGAATCTACGAGCGGGACGGAGGTATGCTCTGGAAACACTACGAGAGTTATTCTGGAAAGAACGAATCGCGACGCGCCCGTCAGTTGATCATTTTCTTTATCGCCACAATCGGCAACTACGATTACGCGCTTAACTGGATCTTTCACCAGGATGGCGTGCTGGAAGTCGACGCTGCCCTAAGCGGAATCATGCTCCCCAAAGGCGTGCGCGAGACTAGAGTCAACGGTCATGGACCGGGATTTAAGGGGGGGCCCTGGCGCGGCAGACGCGCTGGAGCGCCTATGTCGGGCCATCTTGTATCCGCAAATATTGTCGCGCCGCATCACCAACACTTCTTTAGTTTCCGGCTGGACCTGGACGTTGATGGACAGAACAACTCCGTACATGAGATGAACACACGCGCATTACCCCCAGGGCGGGCCAATCCCTTCCTCAATGGAATATTGATGGAGGAAACAATTCTCAAAACTGAACGCCAGGCTCAACGCAAGATGAGCATGCCCCTGGCGCGGACCTGGATGGTTGTCAATCCCGCTGCTCAAAATGCGCTCGGCCACCACACCAGCTACATTCTGGTGCCCGGGTCGAACTCCTTGCCCTATATCGCTCTTACCTCTCAGGTGCGCAGGCGCGCGGGCTTCACCAACAACCATTTCTGGGCCACGCGCTACAAGCCCGACGAGATGAGCGCAGCCGGTGTCTATCCGAACCAAAGTCGAGGTGGCGATGGTCTCCCACGCTGGATCGGCAATAACGAGGACCTGGTTAATCAGGACGTTGTTGTCTGGTACACACTCGGCGTGACGCACATTCCCAGACCGGAAGAGTGGCCGGTCATGCCGGTCACACACGTGGGGTTTAAGATGATTCCTGGCGGCTTCTTCTCGATGAACCCGGCGCTCGATGTGCCTAAATAACTGATGAGTGCTGACCAATTACAGTCGTGGCTGCTGCGACTGGGGGGATCATTCGAGATTCTCGCCTTCGTTGCAGTAGTGATGCCGCGGGCGTGGATGGAAACGTCGCACACCTGGCTGGGGCTGGGCGAAATGCCGGACGGCCCGATCATCATGTTCATGATTCGCCAGGCATCGTACGCGTATGGGATGCACGGCGTGTCACTGTGGATCATTGCTTCCGACGTAAATCGCTTTCGACCGATAGTCAGGTTCAATGGCATCTCTTTTCTGCTGGCCGGGCTGGTGTTTTTTCTGATTGACTATCACTCGGGAATGCCATGGTACTGGACGATCTCGGACTCCTTGGCATGCGCATTTTTCGGGGCCGCGCTTCTATGGCTCAACCGAAGGGAGTCCCGGAAATCATGAAGGCGTTCTTTAGGGCTTGTCAGAGCGGGGAGCGGTTGCTACCGATCCCAACTGACTTAAAAACGCACAGCTAGTCGAGCGAGGTGTGCCGACCGGAAATCGAAGAAAGCAAGTCATTCGTCACATCACTAAGTATCAGCACCCGTGTAATTTTGGTCGCCACACGTTCCGAGGGGAGCTGTTGATTGATGTTCAAGAGAGGATTCAGGTCTTACCATATCATTCTCCTGGCCGGCATAGTCGCAGGCGTTCTAGATCTGACGGCCGCGCTCGTCACCAACGGTTTGCGGGGCCTCAAGCCGGTGCGCCTGCTGCAAGTGATAGCCAGCGGCCTGCTTGGCCTCGACTCCTACAAAGGCGGTCTTAAGACCGCAGCTCTCGGGGTTGTGTTGCACTTCCTAATCGCGACTGCAGCAGCCGCAATCTACTACGCGGCCAGCCGCATGCTCGCGTTTCTGGTGCGGCAGGCAATCGTTAGCGGGTTGCTCTTTGGCATTGCAGTGTATTTCTTTATGAACCTCGTAGTATTACCGCTCTCAGCTTTCCCTCACAAAGTGTCGTTCACTCTTTCAACTCTAATTACCGGATTGATCGTGCATATGCTTTGCGTAGGGCTGCCGATTTCGCTCATCGTCCGTCGCTACTCGACATAGGTGCGGCCGGTTGCGATTTCTGGTCGTTCGCTTCCCGGTCAGGTTCAACCTGTTTCCGAATCCCGAAGGGATTCAAGTTAAAAGCGAGCAAAAATGCCTGATCCTGAAAGCGGTCGCAGTCTCGCGCACCGTTTGACCCTTTTATGGTCAGGAAATCTTCTCCCAACTTCGGGGGCATCGTGCAAAGCTCGCCCGCGGCTGTTGACTTAGATCCCCCCGGGATGATGTGCTTACGGCTGGAAAAGCGTATGAAGCGAATCTGGTCAATTACTTTGACAGTGTTTGTCATTTTAACAAGTGGGGCTAATAACACTGCGCTGTTTTCTCACGGCCGTGACTCCCAAACTGAGACTTCGATTCCTTTTGTTCAAGAACGATATGCGGCAATCAATAGAAGCGTTCGGAAATATAGAAAGGTCAAGAAAGAATTGTCAGGCTTTTCTCTCGAAGGCGGCGAACTGATTGCTTATTTCAATGGTCCACGGATCGTCAAAATAACCGCGGCGTATTTCGGCGAAACTGGAAGGGCTATGGAAGAGTATTACTATTGGAACGAAAAGTTGATTTTTGTGTTCCGGCGAGATTATACCTACGACGAACCAATGTCTGGAAAAGTGGTCGGCACCGAGGCTAACCGCTTTTATTTCAGCAACGATCGATTAACCCGCTGGATCGATCAAAACGGTAAAGCAAGATCGTTCGGCGGTGGGGACTTCCAGGCAAAGCAACAGGAGCTCCTGGAAACATCAAACAGGTTCTTGAAGGCTGCGCGCTCTCCAGAACCGATCATTAAAGCGGGCAATTTACGGGTGCACCCGCCGGAAACAGGCTCCGGTAATCGCTACGGCTATGCCGCCCGATGTCAGGCGGTGGCTATGCCCGCCGTTAGCTGACTTTTTCATTTGTGGGTATTCCCCCCCCCGGGCGAGCCCCATTCATTTGGAAGCGGAATTGACGGAAGGGCGTAGCCACTTCCTCACATCGGGCGGCGAAGGTGTAGCGACGATCGCCTGGCTGCCTTGCAGGGCTTATGGCGAAACTGGACCAGTATCCATCCTGCCCATGCTAACCGGGCAGTTATCTTTTTGGAGTAACTCGATGATTAAGGAACCTATCGGCAAGCCAGATACAACCGAATATCTGTCTTATTACGGCAAGTATGTCTCCCTAGTTCCGGACGGCGACATACTTACTGTTTTGGATAAACAGGCCGAAGACACCGCAGACCTCTTGAACAGCATCCCGGAAACGCGGGCCAACTTTCGTTACGCGCCGGACAAATGGAGCATTAAGGAGCTCGTGGGACATATGATCGACACCGAGCGGATTTTTGCCTACCGTGCACTGCGATTCGCGCGCAACGACAAAACTCCACTTTCTGGTTACGAGCAGGACGATTATGTCAGTAACGCTTCTTTTGATAGCTGCACGTTGACGGACCTTGCTTCCGAGCTTAAAAGTGTCAGGCAATCCACTCTATTTCTTTTCAAACATCTCGATCTGAACGCCTGGATGCGCAGGGGTCTGGCCAACGACAGTGAGGCAAGTGTCCGCGCCCTGGCACATATAATTGCGGGGCATGAACTTCACCACCGCCAGATCTTGCGCAGTAGGTATTTATCGGCGATGGGCTAGTCAGAACGGCGAGCGGTAGCGACCCGGTTTCAACCAGGTCAGAACTGGACCCGGTCGCTACCGCTCGCGGTTCTGACAGAACTGAACCCGGTCGCTACTCTCGCGATTCTGACAAGCAAAGAAGTAGCCAGTGAAGAAGAGCCGAAAGATTATCGTTTACATCGCAACCAGCGCCGATGGGTACATCGCGCGCCCTGACGGCAACGTCGACTGGCTCACTCGACCCCGCCCGGCGGGCGACTATGATATGGGCGCGTTCTATAAATCTATCGACGCGATTA